>DASZPU010000440.1:0-15878 GCA_035550195.1 Nannocystaceae bacterium | reverse complement strand
GCTCGCGGGCCCCGTGCTGCTGCTCGCATCGCTGCTGCCGTGCGTCGACGTGCTCTCGCCGTGCGTCGTGCTCTCGCTGCTGCTCGGATCGCCGCTCGCGTGCGTGCTCGACTCGCTCGACGAGCTCGTCGTCTCGGTGGTCGGCGCGTGCGTCGAGCTGCTGCTCGAGCTGCCGTCGGCCACGCCGTCGCGCCCGAGTGAGCCTGCGGGCGCACAGGCGAGCAACAGCGCGAGCACGCAGTAGCATCGCTGCGGATTGACCGGCATGCCGACGATCCGTCTGTCGATTTCAGCCGCCATCGTCTGCCATCACGTGGAGGTCACCCATCATGCCGCGCTCGGCGTGCTCGGGGATCGTGCAGTGGTACATCCACATGCCCGGTGCGTCGTAGCGCATCGCGAGTCGCGTGCGGCCGCGGGCGGGCACCTGCACGGTGTCCTTCCAACCCTGCGCGAGATCGGGCGCGCCGGTGTCGTCGAGCACCAGCGCGAAGAGGCCGTGGATGTGGAACGGGTGGGCGTGATCGCCCAGGTTGACGACCTCCCAGATCTCGACGTCGCCGAGCTCCACGTGCACGGGCGTGTCGAGCGGCCAGCGCTGATCGTTGATGAAGAAGGTGGGGAACTCGGGCGGATCGAGATCCGCGCGCAGCTCGAAGCGACGCGCGACCGTGGTCGCGGCGAGCGGCAGCGGATCGATCGTGCGCGCGTAGGCAGGCTTCGCGGGACGCACGGCGTCGCCGGCGACCGCGAGCACCGCGAGCGTGAGGTCGTCGCTGCCCGGTGCGTCGGCGTGATCGGGTGCGGTGCGCAGCGCGAGCCCGTCGTCGTCCGAACCGATCGCGAGCAGCAGCTCGTGGCGCTCACCGGGCACGAGCGCGAGCTCGTCGGCGGCGATCGGTGCAGGCAGCAAGCCGCCATCTCCGGCGATGACGTCGAGCGTTTCGTCGCCGAGCGCGAGCGCGAACAGGCGCCCGTTCGCGACGTCGACGATGCGCCAGCGCTCGAGCGTGCCGGCCTGCACGTCGAGCGTGCCCGGCAGTCCGCCGTTGACGAGCAGCGTGTTGCCGTGGCGGCCCATCTCGAGATCCTCGGGGCTCGCGTCGATGACGAGCGCACCGTCTTCGTCGAGCTCGATGTCGTCGAGCATCAGCACGCGCTCGCGGTCGACCGGCGGATCGGCCGGGTCGCGCACGACGAGCGCGCCATGCAGGCCGCGCTCGACCTGCACGTCGGGATCGACGTGCGGGTGGTACCAGAAGGTGCCGGCGTCGATGAGCTCGAAGCGATACGTGAACGACGCGCCTGGCTGCACGGGGCCGTGCTGCATCGGGTTGCCGTCCATGGCCTCGGGCAAGCGCACGCCGTGCCAGTGGATCGTGGTGGGATCGGGCAGATCGTTCTTCAGATGCACCACGAGCGTCTGGCCGAGCTCGGCTTCGATGAGCGGCCCGGGCACACGCGCGTCGCCGCCGTTGCGATCGCGATAGGCCCAGACATCGGTGTTCGTGCCGTCGACGTACGAGAACGATGCCGGCGCCGCGACGAGCTCGATCTCGACGACGCTGGGATCGGGATCGACGTCGACGGCCGGGACCAGCTCGCGCAGCGCTCGTTCTTCGTCCGTGTCCGAGGGCGGTGCGCATCCGAGCGCGACCGCTGCGGCGAGCAGCGGCGCGCGCGTCATGGCTGCGCGTCTGCCTTGCAGACGTCGCTTGCGCGTGCGCGCAGCGGCGTCGTCGGATATGCGCGCAAGAGCTTGTCGATCTGCGCCCGCGACTTGTCGCGCTTGCCCAGCTTGCACAGCGCGATCGCCTTCTGCAGCAGGCGCTCCGGCACCATTTGGCCGCGGGGATACTCGCGTGCGTGGCGATCGAGCAGCGCGAGCGCTTGCTTGGCGTTGCCGGCATCGAGGGCCGCGTCCGCGTCGCGCAGCAGCGCGAGCTCGGCGGCGAGATCCGGCGTTCCGCGCGTGCGCGACTTCGACGCGGACGGACTCCGCTCGATCGGGAGAGCGGCGGGGTTGTCCGCGTTCTCGCTCGCCGCAGCTTCCGCGGGCGGATCGACCGCAGGGCGATCCGCTCGCTCGCTCGCGGCGCGTGGCACCCTATCGCCACGCACCGTCGCATCGCCTTCGTCGACCTGCGGCTCGATGACCGCCGGTGCGATCTCGTGCACGTCGTCGCGCTGCGAGAGCTCGAGCAGATCGAAGCCCCGCCATGCGATCACCACGATCGCCGCCGCCGCGATCGCGAACATCGCAACGCGTGTCCACGGCGTCGCGCTGCGCGCAGGCGGAAGGTCGGGCAACACCGGCGCCGGCCCGTGCTCGATGCGGGCGAGCGTCGCCGCGAGCGCTCGCGATACATCGGGCGTCTTCGCCGCGACGTAGTCGTCGAGCAACCGCCGCTCGTCGGGTTGCAGACCGCTCATCGCTCCTCCCTCTCCGCGCGCGCACGCTCGCGCGCGAGCGCGCGCTGGAACTTCACCCGCGCGTTGCGCAAGCGCGAGTACACGGTGTTGAGCTTGAGGCCGAGCATGTCGACGATCTCCGGTGCGCTGCACCCTTCGATCTCCGCGAGCACGAACACCTCGCGGTGATCGCCATCGAGCGCATCGAGACAACGCTCGACGAGCGCGACGTTCTGCGCGTGCGCGAGCGCTTCGTCGGGCGCCGCGATCGGCTCCGGCGTGCTCACCACCTCGAGCCGTCGACGGGCGCGGTGCTCGGTGCGTTGATGCCCCGACGCAACGCGTCGCGCGATGCCCCACAACCAACTCCGCACGCTCGTGCGCCCGTCGAACTCCGCGAGCCGGCGATGCACGATCGCGAAGACTTCCTGCGCCGCGTCGTCGAGCGCCGCGGCCGGCACACCGAAGTGCGCGAGCATGCGCCAGCAGAACGCGTAGTTGTCGGTGAACACGGTGCGGAAATCGAGCGGGCCCACGGCGCGGGATCCGTCGACGACGCGCAGCTCGTGCGGCCGGTCCATCCGGGCGGATTGGCCGGTTGCGGATTCATCCGTCACGGAAGTCGCAGCTCGAGCCCCAGCATGCCGAGAAAGCCCGCCGGACGGGGCTGCCAGAGCCGACCGACGTTCTCGACGTCGAAGGTCGGACGCACGACGGGCACGAGCAGATCCGCGCCGAGCACCACCGCAAGGACGCGAATCGGCGCGTACGAGAGCCGCGGACCCACCATGAACGCGAGCCACGGTTGACGCGTGCTCGCAGGCGCAGCGATGCCGAAGCCGCGGCCGTGCAAGGCGCCCACCTCCACGCCCGCACACGCGTCGAGCCCGAAGCCGCGCCACTGCCAACGTGGGCACGCGCGCACGTCGGCGGCGAGCAATCGCAGCTCGCCACCCGCATCGGGTCGCGTGGAGAAGTGTCGCGTCTTCGCGGGCAAGAACGTGCCGCCGATCTCGACGCGCACGCGGCGATGCAACAGTGCGATCGCAGCGAAGACGCCTCCGGCGACACCCGGCAGCGGACCGATCGCGAGCACACCGGCCCCCGTGATGCCGGCGCGCAATCGCGGCGCGCGTGCAGGCGTGCGCGGTCGATCACGGCGCGGCGGAAGCAGCGAGGCATCGGCGCGCAGCGGCGCCGGCGATCGCAAGCGGTGATCCTGCGCATCGAGCCACAGCTCGTCCGCGCGCGGCAGCGTGCTGAAGTCGGTCTCGCGTAGCTGCACGGCCGGATCGATCGTCGCCGCGATCACGAACACCACCGCCGCCGCGAGCGTCTCGCAGCTCTCGCCATGCAGCTCGCGCACACCGCCGCTGCCGTCGACGACGAGCTCGACCTGCGCATGCCAAGCGGCGTCGCGCTCTGTAATCACGACGCGCGCACGCACCTGCGGATCCTCGGCGCGCCCGGGCGGACGCTCGAGCTGCAGCGCGATCGCAGCATCGATCTGCGCGCGATCGGGACACGCCTCGGGCGCCTCCCAACCCAGCTCGAAGCGCGTCGCCACCGGCTCCGGCGACAAAGCGAGCGCAACGAGCAACGGCCCCACGCGCGGCGAGCATCGCACCGATCGACCGCGCCCGCACGGTGCTAGGCTCGCGCGGTCGATGGCGCAGCTCTACTTGAGGCAGCTCTTGTCCGGTCGCGATTTCGGGCGTGGCGACGCGATGGCGTCGGGCATGCAGAACTTCGTGTATCTCGTCGGCGATCGCGATGCGAAGGAGTGCATGGTGGTCGATCCCGCGTGGGACATCGCGGGCATCGTCGCCGCCGCCGAAGCCGACGACATGAAGATCACCGGCGCGCTCGTGACCCACTACCATCCCGATCACGTCGGCGGATCGATGTTCGGCTTCGACATCGAAGGGCTCGCCGAGCTCAACGCGCGCTGCTCGTGCAAGGCGCACGTGCACGCGCTCGAGTCGGAGGGCGTGCGCGCGGTGACCGGCTTGTCGAAGACGGATCTCGTCGAGCACCGCTCGGGCGACAAGGTGCAGGTGGGCGGCATCGAGATCGAGCTGTTGCACACGCCCGGTCACACGCCGGGCTCGCAGTGCTTCCGCGTGGCCGGCCTCACCCACGGCGAAGAAGAAGCGCTGCTCGCCGGCGACACGCTCTTCCTGCAGGGCTGCGGCCGCGTCGATCTGCCCGGCGGCAACGCGGAGCAGATGTACCGCACGCTCTCCGAGCGACTCGCGACGCTGCCCGGCGAGACGATCCTGTTGCCCGGTCACGCGTACGGTGGCGAGCGAGCGAGCCTGGCCCACGTGCGCAAGACCAACTCGACGCTGCAGCTCACCAGCCTGCAGCAGTTCATGCGGCGCATGGGCGGCTGATCACGAAAGCGCCGCTTTGGCGATCACGGTCCAGTCGCTCTTCCCGTGACCGTCGGCGATCATCGCATCCATGCGCGCGGCGATGCCGGGGATCACCGCGAGCGGTAGCCCGCTGCCTTCGAGCTCGCCTTCGATCAAGCGTGCATCCTTGCGCGCCATCGCGAGCTCCCACGACGGATCGTCCCACGGCATGTCGATCATCCGCTGCAAGCGTGCGGGCAGCGTCGCGCCGGGGTTGAAGCTCGACAACAGCGCCGCGACCTCCGTCGGCGCGACGCCCATCGACTTGCCGAGCGCGAGCATGTCGGCGAAGCCGCCGGTGATCGCCATCAGCAACAGATTGCCGAGCAGCTTGAACGCCGCGGCTGCATCGACGCGCGAGCCCAGATCCACGACCTGACCGGTCATCGGTGCGAGCAACGGCGTCACCGCGGCGACCACCTCGCGATCGCCCGACAGCAGCATCAGCCCGGTCGACGCCAACGCATTCGCCGGCCCCATGAAGACCGGCGCGTGCACGTAGGTGATGCCGCGCTCGCGCCACGCCGCGGTGCGTCGCCGCGCGCCCGCAGTCGACGTGGTCGTGTGGTCGAGGATCAGCGCGCCGCGTCCGGGCTCCGCCGCGGCGAGTACGTCGTCGACCGCCGCGTCGTCGGAGAGCACGACGTGCACGCGCGTCGCGTCACGGATCGTGGCCGCTGGATCGTCGCAGACGATCGCACCGTCATCCGCGAGCGGTCGCGCCCGATCGATCGTCCGATTCCACACCCGCACCGCTTCGCCGCGCCGAAGTGCTGCGCGTGCGAAGCCGGAGCCCAACAAACCCGTCCCGAGCACCGCGATCATCGGCCGCACGGTAGCACCGGCGGCACGACGCTACGATCACGCAGCCCGCGGAGCTCGACGCGCGAGCGCGAGCGCAGCGTCGTTGCTGCGCAGGATCACCGTCTCACCACCCAGGCGAGCGTAGCTGCCCGGCAACGCGGGCACGCGGAACGGCAGAGGATACCGCTCGGTGACGTCGCGACCGCGCGCGATCGGAATGCCACGCACCTCGCCGCGCACGAAGGCGTCGGCCGAGCGCGTGCTGTCGTCGGCGTCCCATGCGAACAGGCGGGTCTCGAGCTCGCTGAAGTCGTTCGAGATGATGCTGGTCTGCGGCATGGGCGTCCTCGCTCTTCGAGGACCTTGTCAGCACGAGCCGTGCCGCCCAAGAAATCCGCGTGTTTCGTGGTGGCGCTCGCACGACCGCCAAGAAGCGGCCGTCAATGGTCCCACTCGAAGGGCTGCGCGGCGTCAGCGTGCTGTCGCGCCCATGGCAAAGCGCCACTCCAGTCGTCCTTCATCGCCACCGTTCCACCTTCACCGGCGTGCGGTCCGATGATGAACGTGTGCTCCACGGGGATCTCGGCCTGCGCATATGCCCACACGTCGGTGGCGGCGTTGCCGTACGCGGCCGCGATGCGATAGCCCGACCCGCGCAGGCGCGCGAGGAAGTCGGCCTTGAACCGTCCGACGCCGTCGACTTTGGGCACCACGTCGCGGTGTTGGTCGGTGGTGTGCACCAGCCCGATCGGGAAGTCACCGTCGCGCAACCATGCACGGCTGTGGTCGCACAACCAGTACGGGCGCCCGGTGATGTAGACCGGCACGAAGCCCTTCTTCGCCCACAGCTGCGCGAGCTCGTCGCCGTGCGCATAGGCCTGCGCGCGATACGAGCCGTCGCGGTAGGCCTCGAAGCGCTCGTCGATCGCGTCGTGCGTGACCTCGGCGTCGTCGACGGTGAGCGTGCCGTCGATGTCGAACACGACGATCTCGGTCTGCGCCGGCAACACCCACGCCGATGCGCGCGTGCGCGTGCCGTCGCCGCCGACCGCGAAGTGCAGCGCGTACACCCCGGGTGCGTGGCCTTCGACCTGGAAGCTCGCACGACCGTCACCGTCGGTGCGCGCACCGGGAAGCTCGGTGATGCGATCGCAGTCGTCGATCCATGCGCGCACCGGCTCGTCCTCGAGGTCCTTGCCGACGTCGCCGTAGGTGAACTTCGCGGCGATGGCGAACGGCGCGTCGGGGATCGCGATCGCGTCCTGGGCGTGGTGCTGCGCCGTCATCGTCTTCGCCATGATCGCGCTGCGATCGTGGGCGAACTCCGTCGCATCGACGTCGGGCACGGGCGCGGACACGCAGCGACGGAAGGTCGCTCGCGCACCGCTCGGTGTCGTCGCGCTCGCCGATGCCGCGGCGGTCGTGGTCGCGGCCGGCTTCGCGTCGCAGCCGAGCCCGAGCGCGGTGAAGAGCACGAGGCGGTGCAAGTCGTCGACGCGCATGGCCGACGATGGTTGTACCCTGGCCGACGAGCGTGCGCGCGGGATCGATGGTGCTCGGCGCTGCCGCACTGCTGGCGGGCGCATCTGCGTGGGTTCGCGTCGAGCGGGTTCATGCGACGCGTGCGTGGATCGGCGAGCGGGCGCAGCTCGCTCCGGGTGTGCGCGGGCGCGATCGCTACGTGGGCTCGTCCGCGTGCAAGGGCTGTCATCCCGACGCGTGGCAGAGCTGGCACGACAGCTTCCATCGCACGATGACGCAGCTCGCGAGCAAGGACACCATCGCGGCGGATTGGCGAGGCACGAGGTTGCCCGACGGCACGACGCTGCGCTTCGAAGGCGCGCGTCCGATCGCCGAGCAGGGCAGCGTGCGCGATCCGATCGTGCTCACCACCGGCGCGCACCACATGCAGATCTTCTGGAAGCCGTCGACGAGCGGCGACACGCTGCACGCGTTGCCTTGGGCGTGGTTGGTCGACGAGCAACGCTTCGTGCCCAACGACGCGACGCTCCTGCGACCCGCGGGCGAGCCGGTCGACTACACCTGGAATCGCGTGTGCATCCGCTGTCACGCGGTCGCGGGCAGCCCGGGCTGGCACGCCGGCACGGGTGCGATCGATACGCGGGTCGTCGAGCTCGGCATCGCGTGCGAGTCGTGCCACGGGCCCGGGCGCACGCACGTCGAGTCGCATCGCGAGCCGTGGGCGCGGGGGCAGAGCGATCGCGCCGACCCGACGATCGTGAATCCGGCGCGCCTCGATGCGCAGGCATCGTCGGAGATCTGCGCGCAGTGCCACGCCTTCACGCTCGCGCACGACGAGGAACGCTGGCTCGCGCACGGCCCCGATCACGCGCCGCCCGATCCGCTCGCGGCCTGGGGCACGCTCGTGCGCCATCCTGCGCGCGCCGATCTGCGCGAGCTCGATGCGGTGCTCGAGCAGGACGCCGACTACCTCGTGGATCGCTACTGGCCCGACGGCATGGTGCGCGTCACCGGTCGCGAGCACGGCGCGATGATCGAGTCGGCGTGTGCGAAGCGCGGTGAGCTCTCGTGCCTGTCGTGTCACTCGATGCACGCGAGCGCGCCCGACGATCAGCTGCGCGCCGACGCGCAGGGTGACGACGCATGCACGCAGTGCCACGACGCGGGCGCGTACGAGACTGCCGCGCACCATCATCACGATGCGCGCGAAGCCGGTGCGCGCTGCACGAGCTGCCACATGCCGCGCACGAGCTGGGGCTTGCTCGGCGCGATCCGGAGCCACCAGATCGACGCGCCCGATCCCGACGTCGCCGACGACACCGGCCGCCCGCTCGCATGCAACCTCTGTCACCTCGATCGCACGCGCGACTGGAGTCGCGCGTGGTGGACGCATTGGTGGCGCGAGGGCGATGCACCACAGACGGAGGGATCCGCTCCGCCCGCGGGGCTCGAGTGGATCCTCGCGGGCGACGCGGGCCAGCGCGCGATCGCGGCCTGGCACCTCGGCCGTGCGACGATCCACGATCGCGCGTGGGTCGTCGACGCGCTGCTGCAGACGCTCGACGATCCCTATCCCGCGGTGCGCTTGGTGGGCTGGCGCGCGCTCGCGCTCGTGCTCGGCGATGCGATGCCACGCCTCGATCACGGTGTGATGCCCGAATTCGCCGACATCGAGCGGATCCGCGCCGCATCCGGCGAAGCACCGACCATCGACCGCGAGGTGATCGAGTCGCTACGCAAAGCTCGCAACCCTCGACGGGTCGCGCTCGCAGAGTGATGCTGCGTACGCGGTCGCGATCGCAGCGAGTGTGGCCCAGCCCCATGCTCTTTCATCGTCGTCGAGCGCAAACCCAGCGGCGAGTCGTGGCACTCTCGGAAGCTGGGGGCGAGGGCATGCAGCTCAATCGAATCCTGATCGCACTCTTGCTCGGCCTGACGCTGCCGGGTTGCTACACCGGCATCGGCGGTGGCTCGGGGGATGGCAGCGCTGGCGATGCGAGCATCGGCAGCAGCGATCCGTCTGCGGGCGACGCGAGCGAAGGCGGCGACGCGGGCGAGGGCGGCGAAGACGGCGTCGGCGAAGACTTCGAGCCCGAAGAGGTGCGCCTGCGACTGTTGCTCGCGCGGCAGTACAGGCACAGCATCCGCGATCTGCTCGGCGACGAAGCGGCTGCGGTCGCGAGTCCGCCGGACGACGTCGCGATCAACGGCTTCGATTCCGTCGGCGCGTCCCAGCTCGCGCTCACCGACGCGAAGGTCGATGCGTACGAAGAGTCGGCGCGTGCGGTCGCCACCGCAGCGCAACCCGATCGCATCGCCGCGTACCACGACTGTGTGCCCACCGGTCCCGGCGACGCAGCGTGCTACCGCGAGCTCGTCGAGCAGTTCGGGCGCCTCGCGTTCCGCCGCAGCCTGATCGAAGACGAGATCGCCACGTACACCGCGGTCGCGGTCGCAGCCGGCAACGACTTCGCCGACTGGGAGTACGGCGCGCGCACGGCCATGGCGACGTTGCTGCAGTCGCCGCACTTCCTCTACCAAGTCGAGGTCGGCGAAGCGTCGGACCTCGACGGCGTGCGTCGACTGACCGGGCTCGAGCTCGCGACGCGCATGTCGTTCTTCCTCGCCGACACCACACCCGATGCGGAGCTGCTCGACCTCGCCGAGGCCGGCATGCTCGACGATGCCGAAGGCGTGCGCGAAGCCGCGGCGGCGTTGCTCGAGCGCACCGAGGCCCGCGAGTCGCTCTCCGAATTCGTGTCCGAGGTGTACCGCCTGCGCGAGCTGCCGACGGTGCCGAAGGATCCGAGCGTGTTCGCTGCGTTCACGCCCGAGCTGGCCGATGCGATGGGCAAGGAAACGCTCGCGCTGGTCAGCCACATCACCTGGGAAGAAGACGGCGACTTCCGCGACATCTTCGACGCCGACTACACGTTCGTCGACTCGCGACTCGCGACGCTCTACGGCCTGCCCACGCCCGAGATGTACGGCGACACCTTCACGCAGGTGACGCTGCCCCCCGAGCAGAAGCGCGGCGGCATCTTCGGACAAGCGGGTCTGCTCTCGCTGCTCGCCCACATCACCACGACGTCGCCGACGTATCGCGGCAAGTTCGTGCGCCAGCAGATCCTCTGCCAGACGATCCCGGCGCCGCCGAACAACGTCGACACCAACCTGCCCGACTCCGGCGACTACCACACGATGCGCGAGCGCCTCGAGGTGCACATGTCCGAAGAGAGCTGCGCGGGCTGTCACCGGTTGATGGATCCGATCGGGCTCGGGCTCGAGAACTACGACGGCATCGGAGTGTTCCGCACCGAGGAGCCCGGCGGTTGGGCGATCGATGCGGTCTCCGATCTCGACGGCGCGACCTTCGAAGGCGCGCGCGAGCTCGGCACGCTCGTCAAAGGCAACGCGGCGGCGACGAGCTGCCTCGTGAAGAACCTGTTCCGCCATGGCACCGGCCACATCGAGGTTCCCGGTGAGCTCGGCGAGCTCGCGGAGCTCGACGTCGCATTCGAAGACGGTGGCTATCGCATGAAAGCGCTCTTGGTCGAGCTCGCAGCCAGCCCGGCATTCCGCCTGGTCGGAGAACCCAGCTGAGAAAGGAGGCGATGAACATGATCATCAAAGGATCCAACTCGCGTTTCGCCCTCCATCGCCGCACGATGCTGCGCGGCCTCGCTGGCGGTGCCACGGTGGCGCTCGCGCTGCCGCTGCTCGATGCGATGCTCGACGATCACGGCGAAGCACTCGCCGGTGGCGGTGCGCTGCCGCGGCGCATGATCACGTGGTTCTGGGGGAACGGCGTCGCGCTCAACGATCCCAACAACGGCGGTGGCGGTCTGCGTTGGACGCCGGCGGCACAGGGCGCGGGCTACGAGCTCACGCCGCAGCTGCAACCGTTCGCGAACGTGCGCGACTACGTGTCGATCGTCTCGGGCACGCGCGTCGGTGCGGCGAATCCGGGGCGACGCGGTCACCACGATGGCTGCGTCTTGTTCGCGGGCCATCCGTTCATCGAGCTGCCGCCCAACGGGGCGAACTACGCCAGCAAGTTCGGCGGGCCGACGATCGATCAGGTCGCGGCTGCGGCGATCGGTGGCGAGACGTACCTGCCGTCGGCTCAGCTCGCGGTCAGCAAGCGCATCATCGGCGGTGAAGGCCCGACGCTCGAGTTCCTGTCGCACAAGGGACCCGACGAGCCGCTCCCGCAGATCTTCGATCCGCGCGAGGCGTGGAACCAGCTCTTCGGCTCGTTCGTCGTGCCCGACGATCCCAGCAAGCCGCACCGCATCGCGAGCCTCGACGCGGTGAAGGCCGACGTCGAGCGCTTGAAGATGCGCGTCGGCACGGCCGACAAGATGCGCCTCGACGCGCATCTGTCGAGCATCGAGCAGATCCGCTCGCAGATCGACGCGCTCGCGCCGGTGTGCGAGATCCCGCCGATGACGCAGCAGAACAACGACGACATCGACGGTCAGGAGCAGCTCGCTGCGGTGAACCAGGCGATGTCCGACCTCGTGGTGATGGCCTTCACCTGCGACGTCACGCGCATCATCAGCCTGCAGTTCAGCGGGTCGGTGGGCTACACGGTCTTCACCGACGCCGGCGCGACGCTCGGTCACCACGACATGACCCACGACGCGGGCATGAACGACATGGTCGACGCGACCACGATCTGGACGATGCAGCAGCTCGCGGTGCTGCTCGAAGGGCTCGCGGGTGCGACCGAAGGCGCGGGCAACCTGCTCGACAACTCGGTGCTGCTCGCGTCGAGCGACGCGGCCGCCGGGCTCACGCACTCCACCGACGACATGCCGATCCTCGTCGCCGGCAAAGGCGGCGGCACGCTCACGCACCCCGGCATCCACTACCGCTCGCCGTCGGGCGAGAACTCCAGCGACGTGCTGCTCGCGATCCTCAAGTCGGTCGTCCCCGACGCCACCGAAGTGGGCTCCGCGAACGGCTACTCGAACACGCCGCTGTCCGCCCTGTTGGCGTGACCGCGAGGCGTCCGGCGAACGCGGGATTTCCCGCGTTTCGACGGTCTGAGTCCGCGCTGCGCCCGCGAACGCGGCAAAAAGCCGCGATCGGCGTCGTAGGGAACGCTTTCGCGGGGTCTCGCCACTTTCGTCGAGAGGAGTGCGGGCGCGGCTTCGTAATGAGGATGCGGGCTCGGGGCTCTTCCACGTTGGTGCGACGGCGGCGGTGCGGCGGGACTCGGAGCTCGCGCAGGAGGCGTGACGGATGACCGTGAGGTCGAGTGCAGGAGCGAGAGGTTGTCTGGCGATCGCGTTGGTGATCGCGTGCGATCGCGGTGCGACGTCCGACGCTGCGACGCAGGACGTGTCGAAGGCGACGAGCGATGCGCCACCGCCGGCCGTCTCACCGCCCGCGCACGACGAGAGCGTCGACGCGAAGCGGGCCGCGATGGCGAAGCATGCCGCCGAGGCGAAGCTCGCGCGCGTCGCGGCCGAGCAAGACGCGCAGCGTGCCGTCGTCGAGCCCGCGCCGACGATCGCGGACGCGCCGCGCGAGGAGACGTTCGACGCGCTGATCGATCGGCTCGCCGACGGCGTTTCGAGCGGTGATGCGGCGAAGGACGGCTTCGCGCAGCTCGAGGCCGGTGCGTATGCGAAGGCGCAGCCGTTCTTCGCCCTCGCGGCGCAGCGTGATCGCGTCGCGTGGAAGCACCCCTTCAATCTCGCGTGCGCAGCGGCGAAGAACGGCGACGACGACATCGCTCGCGTCGCGCTCGTCGAAGCCGTGCGGCGCGGCGGCGAGAAGACGGCCGCGAAGGCGCGCACCGATGCCGATCTCGCGAGCGTGCGCGACCAGGCGTGGTTCGAGCCCGTGCTGCGCGGTGAGCCGTGGCCGAAGCCGGCCGCACCCGCGATCGCGACACCCGTTGTGCCCGCGAATCCGGAGCCGAAGCCGGCGCCCGAGGACACGGGACCGAAGCAGACCGAGCTTCCGCACGGCGAGACCACGCCGATCGCCGCTGCACAGCTCGACACGATCGTGGCCGCGCTCGCGCCCATCCATCACGCGACGCCGGTGGTCCGCGCATCGCTGCAGCACGGCGATACCGGTTGGGCGATCTACGAGTACAGCCGCTACGAGGCCTGCTTGGGCGAGCAAGCTGCCGGCATCGTGAAGCAGAAGAAGGACAAGTGCCGCTCGCGCAAGGAGTGGAACGGCAAGGACAACACCGCCGAGTGCACCGATCAGTGGCTCGTGCGCACGAGCTCGCTCGCGCCGCTCACGATCGCTGCGCGCACCGAGCTGTCGGTCGGTTGCGCGCTGCACGACGTGCGTCGGCTCGACGTGCTCGACCTCGACGCCGACGGCCAGGACGAGATCCTCGTCGACGTGATCGGTGCGAAGACATCGACGGGCTTCCGCGACAGCCAGAGCATCAAGCACAGCCGCAAGGTGCGGGTGTTGCGACTCGACGGCAGCGAGCAGCTCGCGTTCGACGTCGCGCTCACGGAGGTCGACATGACGCCGAACGAGGTGATCGCGAAGCGCTTCGAGCTCGGCGACGACAACGGCGACGGCCATCCCGACATGCGCGTGTGGATGCGCCGCCTCATGAACGACGGCATGGACCTGGACGACGAGATGTGGCCCGCGGGTCCGGCGAGTGAAGAGCTCGGCGAGATCCGCGTCGCGGTGTGGCGCTACGACGAAGCCAAGGACGTCTGGAAGAAGAAGTAGCGATGCGTTGGCTCGTGCTCGCGGCGATCGTCGGCTGCAGCGCTGCGGATGCGCAGCCGCGTGCGCTGGATCCCTCGCCCGAAGCGTGTGCGACGTGCCACGAGGACGTCGCGAACGAGTGGCGTACATCGATGCACGCACGCGCGTGGACCGACCCGGTGTTCCGCGCCGAGTACGACGCGCGACCGGCCGAGTCGTGTCGCGGATGTCATGCGCCCGCGAGCTCCGCACCTGCGCGCAGCACCGGCATCGATTGCGCGAGCTGCCACGTGCAGGGCGGCGAGGTGCTCGCGACCACGATCAGCGACGAAGGGCAACGTGCGCATGCGATGCGGCTCGCACCGGCGTTGCGGGACGAGACCGCGTGCGCCGGCTGCCATCAGTTCGACTTCACCGACGACGGCGTGCACGATCCGAACGAAGCGCTGCAGAACACCGTCGTCGAGCACCGCGGCAGCACGGCCTTCGCGCGCGGCGAGACCTGCACGTCGTGCCACATGCGCAAGGGCGGGGGCCATGCGTTCGCCGGCATCCACGATCCCGAGCAGCTCGCGCGCGCCGTCGAGGTCGAGCTGATCGCGACGCGCAGCGCGGGCACGATCGATGTCGACGTGCGCGTGCGCGGTGCGAAGATCGGCCACGCATTTCCTACCGGCGACGTTTTTCGCAGCGGGGTGCTGCGCGTTTGCACGAGCGCAGCACACTGCGAAGAAATCGTGATGCAGCGTTGGCTCGCGCGCACGATCGATCCCGATCGCGGAGGCTTCCACGTGCGCACGGTCGAGGACACCCGCGTGCCGCCACCGGGGCAGGGCGAGCTCGTCGAAGCCCTCCAGCTGCCCGACGACGGCAGCGACGCGCTCGCGTGGGATCTGAGCCTGCATCGACTCCCGCGCGAGCGCGCGATCGCAGCCGGGCTCGCGCCGGATCTCGTGACGCGTCGCGTCGCGCACGGTCGCGCGCGTGTTACCCTGCCGACGGGTGGTGGACATGCGGCAGGTGATCGCGGCGTTGTTGCTCGTGGGTTGTAGCGGCGAGGGCGAGGGCGAAGCGTCGTCGTTCGGCACGATGGGCGGCGAGCAGTGCGTGCCGGGTGAGCAACGCGCCTGTCCGTGCCCGGGTGGCGCGCCCGATGGCGTGCAAGTGTGTGCCGCGAGCGGTGACCGCTTCGATGCATGCACCGGTTGTCCGACGGAGACGAGCGGCGCGAGCGAAGAGAGCAGCAGCAGTGCCGCCGACACGACGCCCGCGGAGAGCAGCAGCAGCGCCGCCGACACCACGACCACCACCGACGTCGGTCCGTGCGCGAACCACTGCAGCAACGGCATCCAGGATTGCGAAGAGCCGTTCACCGACTGCGGCTCCGACTGTCCCGAGGTCCCGTACTACACGTTCTGCGATTGCCTCATCGACACGCCGCGCAACGGCAGCGAGGTGTGCGACGACACCGGCTTCACGGTCGACGCGATGACCTTGCCCAACGTGCTCGTGTGCCTCGAGGCGACCGGCGGCCAGATCTACATCGCAACCAACACTTCGATCGATCCCAACGACAACGCGCAGCGCTGCAGCGGTTGGGAGCTCATGGGCCAGAACCCGTGGGACTACCTCGACTACATCGTGCCGGCGCTCACGTGCGATGCCGAGCAGGCGACCCAGCCGTTCGACATCAGCGGCTACGTTGGGCAGACGCTGTGGTTCGGCGCACACAACAACCCCGCCGGGGGTGGCAGCGGCACGACGGCCTGCATCGCGATCGCGAAGTAGCGATGGTCGGCTCCGCCGAATCGTGCTGAGATGGTGCCGTGGTGCGCGCGGGACTCGTCTCGATCGTCGGCATCGCCCTGCTCGCGACGGCGTGCAAGGACGACGGCGCTGCGCATGCGGGCGACGGCACGAGCGGTGAGAGCACGGCGGTCGGCAGCGAAGGCGGCACGACCGACGCGACCACGAGCGGCAGCGCGGACGAGAGCGGCAGCGACACCACCGGGTTGCCGCCGATCGATCCCGAGATCTGCATGCACATGGAGTTCGACAACG
>DASZPU010000439.1:0-25196 GCA_035550195.1 Nannocystaceae bacterium | reverse complement strand
CGGAGCCGAGCACGCAGCTACCGTGCCCCACCTCGAAGCCGACCCTCTCCCCGCGAGCGGTAGCGGTAGCGGTAGCGCGAGCGGTAGCGCGAGCGCGAGCGCGAGCGCGACGCGACGCGACGCGACGCGACGCGACGCGACGCGACGCGACGCTCGCGCTACCGCTGCCGCTACCGCGACGCGCTACCGCTACCGCTACCGCTACCGCTACCGCTACCGCTACCGCGACGCGCTACCGCTACCGCTACCGCCACCGCTCGCGCTTCTCGCTGGGCGCCGACCCGCTCGCTCGCCAACCTCTGAGCCGAGCTCCTGCGCCGAATCAAGCTCGAAAACCGATCCCGAAGCCGCTCGTCGCAACTCGCCTCAGCGCGGTGCGGTCGCGCGGATCCGTGACTCACGCCAGCGTTGGTGCACGAGGCGAGCGTCACGGGCCGCACGCTCGGTCGCCAGCATGCGCTCGCCCCACGCGCGTGCTTCGGCCACCGCGACGCCGCGGCCGAGCAGGCTCACCGCCATCACGACGGCGCAGAGCAGCAGCACGATCACCGCACCGACCACGTCTTTCGGCGCGATCGTGCCGAGCGCGGCCACGAAGGGCTGTGCGATCGCGGCCGCGACTGCGACCGCCGCGAGGCCGACGGCCACCGCGGTGGCGAGCGCGGGTTGACGCAGCGCTCGATCGACGCCGGCGCAGCCGAGCACCAGCAACGCGAGCGCGAGCACGACCAGACCCGGTCGCGCCTGCTGCACCAACGCGAGCTGGCGTGCGCCGAGCCCCTCGATGCCCAGCGGTGCGACGACGCCGATGAACACCTCGAGCGCGACGACGGTCGCGATCGACAGCGCCGCGATCGCGAACGACCACTTCGACAGTCGGATCGATCGTCTCGACGCACGAAACGATCCGATCGCGAACGCGAGGCCGAGCAGCGCGAACGGACCGGTCAGCGCCGCGCGGAGCCAGTCGGGATTCACCTCGGTGACACCGACGGCGACGAGGAATGCGATCGCGATCGCCAGGATGCCGCCGAGCGCGATGCGCATGAGCTCGAGCGGGCGACCGAACGTGCGCCAGACCGAGGTGCGCGGCACCGGCAAACCCCACGCCGCGGTGACGATGCCGGTGCCGACCAGCAGCGAGGGCACGGTGCCCAGCCAGAACGCCGCGGCCAGCGAGGTCTCCGAACGCGCGAGCGCGGCCGCGACCGGATCGAAGATCAGCATGGGCCCGGCGGCCAGCAACGCGATCGCGGCCCCGAGCATCGCGACCCCGCGACGTTCCAGCCACGCGATGCGTGCGAGCGCAGCGACGAGCGCGATCTGTGCAGCCAGCCAGCAGACGCGCGCCGCACCGGAGACCGCGAGCCGTGCTTCGTCGCCGAGCGCGACGTCGGGATCGAGCAATGGATCGAACGTGACGACGCCGTCGAGGGCAGCGCCCGCGATCGCGACGGTGGCCGAGAGCGCGAAGAGCCCCGCGCCCACCCCCGCGTCACCACGCGCGGCTCGGATCGCGCCCCAGATCCACAGCACGCCGATCGTCCCGAGCGTGAGCCCGATCGAAGTGCGCACGAGCGCGAGCCCGATCGGATCGAGATCGACGACCATCTGCTCGAGCAATACGGCGAGCCGCAACGCGCCGACGATGACGCCGAGCACGGTCGCCACTGCGACGGCGCGCAAGCCCGATGCCCGGACGACCGGATCTCCCACCATCACTCGACACTAGCGTCTCTCGCGAGCGCGCAGGATTGAATGATCGGCGAGCGACGCTACACGATCGGCGTCAGCGCTGCACGATCACACGCGCGCCGACGAAGGCGCCCCAGCCGAGCGCGGTGGAGCGTCGCGCCCCGACGCCGAGCTGCAGCTTCGCGTGCCGCCCGAGCTCGACGTGCAGCTGCGGCAACACATCGAGCTGGCCCTCGCGACCGTAGCCGCTCCAGCTCGCCTCGATGCCGATCGCGTTGCGGCGCGGAAGCTCGGCGAACACGGCTGCCATCGCGAGCACGCCGAAGTGCGGCGCACGATCGCTGGTAGGCACCGCCAGCTTCGGCCCCAACATCGTCACGACGCTCGCGCGCCGTCCGAGCGAGGCTTGCATGACGTGCAGCAGCCGAAAGCTGGGATCGGCCACCAGCGGCAGGCTCGCGACACCTTGCATGCCGTGTGCGATGCGACGCCCGCGGTGCAACGTGAGCTGCGCGCTGAGCTTCACCGCCTCGAGGTGTGCGTCGTGCAGCGGCAGCTCGAGCTCGATCGCGACGTTGCGTGCCGGTGCCCACTCGATCTCCGGTGCCCAGTGCACGCCGTGCTCGCGCCCGGCGATTGGCGTCGTCGCGAGCACGTTGGCTTCGAGCTCGCCCGCGTGTGGTCCGAGCCCGCGCACGAGATCGGTCTGCATCGGCTCGGCGGGCTCGCGGGCTTCGGCGGTGCGTGCGAGCGCGAGCACCAGCGCAGCGGGAAGGAGTCGCATCACCGCTCAGCCTGCGCGGCGCAACCGAACGCCGACCGAACCGCGCGGGTGCTCGTTCAGGTGCCGTTCGGCTACTGCGAACGTTGCAATGTCGTATCGGCAGGCGCAGCTACATCGCGACGAAGCCTCCGTCGGCGAGATAGACGCCACCGGTGCAGTAGCTGGACTCGTCGGAGGCGAGGAAGAGCGCGAGCTGGGCGATCTCTTCGTTGGTGCCGTAGCGGCCGAGCGGCACGAGCTTCAGGAAGCCGGACTTCACCGCATCGCCGTGGCCGGGTGCGGCTTGGTCTTCGATCGAGCGCATCATCCGGTTCTCGATCGGCCCGGGGTTCACCGCGTTGACGCGGATCCCGAGCGGCGCGAGCTCGATCGCCGCGGTCTTCGTGACACCGAGCACCGCGTGCTTGCTCGCGATGTAGGGCGCGAGCCCGGGCGAGCCGATGAGTCCCGCGACCGACGACGTGATGACGATGCTACCGCCACCTCCGCTCGCGATGACGGGCGCGGCATGCTTGATGAAGTTGAACACTCCGAGCACGTTGATGCGGAGCACACGCTCGAAGTCCTCGTGCGTCTGATCGACGAGCGGCGCGACGCGGCCCTCGGTGCCGGCATTCGCGAACAGCACGTGCAGACCACCGAAGCGATCCTTCGCGGCTGCGACCGCACGCTGGGCGGTGCTCGGATCGGCGACGTCACCTGCGACCGCGCACGCAGACGCACCGAGCACGCGCGCGTTCTCGGCGAGGCGATCGCCGTCTCGGTCGGTGAGCACGACGCGCGCGCCCTCGGCGACGAACAAGCTCGCCGCGGCGCCACCGATCCCACCCGCAGCCCCCGTGACGATCGCGACCTTCCCTGCCAAGCGTTGCACGCGAGATTCCCTCCGACGAGCAGCCTAGCGCGCGCGGAGCGACGGCCCCGCGCAATGCTTGCGCCGCGCCGCCGCGAGTGGGCGACAATCACCGCGGTGAGCGAGCTTCCTCCCGGTGCGGGTAGTGGGCCTGGACGCATCGTCGCGTTCGCGATCGCGGACGGCGTCGGAGAGATCCGGCTCGACGGTGGCGAGACGTTGCGCTTCGGTGCGCGGGTGTGTCGTGGCTTCGTGCCCGCGATCGGCATGCGCGTCGTGGTGACCGACGTCGGGCCACATCCACTCGGTGGCGTACGTGCGACCGGTGTCGAGCTCGCACCCGACGCGCGCGCCGAGGCCGACGCGATCCTCGAGTCGCAGCGACCTGCGCCCAGCGAAGACGCAGCCGCAGTCGCGCGCACGAGCGGTGTGCTCACCGTGCTCCTGCGCGATGCGATCGGCAGCGATCGCAACGCGGTGCGCGAGCTCTTCGCCGAGGCCGGCATCGCCGAGCTCGACGCGCAGCTCGACGAGGGCACGATGCGCTACGTCGCACGCGGCGGCACGCGCATCGCGTTCGCGATCGGCAACGGCCCCTACCCGCGTGCGGGTCTCGATCTGCGGCACGCCGAGGGTTGTGCGCTCGGCGAGAGCTTCGTCGTGTTCACGGGCGTCGTTCCGCAGCTCACCGCGGGGCTCGTCGGCGACTCACCCACGCCCGATCTCTGGCGCGACGACGGCACGCTGCTGCTCATCACGCAGATCGCACGTCGCATGATCGCGCGCGGGCTCGCGGATGCGATCCTCCTCCATCGCGCCGGCGAGGTCGTGCGCACACCGGCGGAATGGCTGCGCACGACCTCGCGCTGCGACGAGCCCGGACACCGCGCGTTCCTGCCCTGGCTCGATCTCGGCAGCGACGCGCACACGCTGCGTTCGTACGGCATGGACGCGATGTGGCTGCCGGACCTCGAGGTCACGCTCGATCGCCCCGGCCTCGATCCCAGCGAGGCCTACATGCGCGGGCACGAGGCGATCCAGTTCGCGTGTCATCAGCTCGTGCATCGCGCGGCGTGGCTGCGTCCCGGTGATCGCTTGGCGGTGCCGGTGGCCGTGCAGGTCGATTCGGGTCCGCTCGACGAGCTCAACGCCGAGCTCGACCGCACCCCGGTGCTCGAGTACGTCGTGATGCAGGGCGAGCAGCGCTTGCGCCTCGAGCCGCAGTCGGCGTGGCCGCTCGCGGCGTACTGGGAGCGCAGCGATCGCGACGGCACGACGATCGCGTTCCCGATCTATCGCGAGCTGATGTTGACTGCGCTGGCACCGTCGGGTCGCTACGTCGCGTCGATCTCCTTCGCCGCCCGCGATCGCGTGCCGTACCACGAGGTATTGGTGCTGCAGCGCGACGACGGCCTGTTCTTGCTGGTGACCTGCGGCATCGCGCGCGTGCCTCAGCCCCGCGGCAGCGACGAGCACGATGATCGTCGCATCGAGATGTTGTTCCTGCTCTCGACCCACGCACCGGCGCTTGCGGCCTTCCTCTCGCAGCTCGCGACGATCATCCACGTGCGTCCATCCGATGCGTCACCGATCGGCCCCGAGCACCGCGTCGCGATGCCGTTCGAGCGCGGGCGCCTGCGCATGGGCGCGTACATGATCGGATGGGGCGGCCAGCTCGATCTCGGGCGTGGGCCGAAGGTGAGCCTCTACGCGCCGGTCGCGATGACGCCGGCCGAGACCGATGCGCACAGCGGCGACGCGAAGCTGAAGTGGCTGCACGGCACCGGCAGCACGCCCGAGGTGCGCGAACGCTGGCTGCGCATGCTCGAGCCTTGACCGGCGCGCGATCGAGTGTGGCAAGATCGCGCGCGCCGATGAATGCTCGCCATGTCGTCTTGGTGTCGTGGTTGTTGGGTTGCGGATCGCAGGCGTCCGCGGACGCCGAGTCGAGCAGCAGCTCGAGCGCGGCGGACGAGAGCTCGACCGGTGCGCCGCCGCGCTGTGGCGGTGCGCCGGGCAACTGCGCGACCTACTCGCCGTGCGAGATGTGCGGCGATCCGATGAGCGTGTTCGACGACCAGGGCTGCATCCGCCCCGCGTGCACGCGCGACATGGACTGTGGCGAGCAGCGCTGCTTCATCCCCACCGTTTTCGACATCTGCAGCTCGAGCCTGGGCGAGTGCACGGACGATCCGGTCACGATGACGTGCAACTGCGACTTCGCCAACGACTGCACGAGGGGTGGTTGGTGCGTGCCCTCCGACAGCTATCCGCCGCTCGCGGCCGGTCCCGCCGGTGTGTTGATCGTCGCGCAGACGTGCGGCCCCGACGACGGCGTGCTGGTCAGCTTGCGCAGCTATCCGATCGGCACGACG
This sequence comes from Nannocystaceae bacterium, assembly GCA_035550195.1. Lineage (GTDB taxonomy): Bacteria > Myxococcota_A > Polyangia > Nannocystales > Nannocystaceae > Xiheibacterium. Next base: position 19,489 of record DASZPU010000439.1, on the reverse strand, counting down.
GTCGACTGCGCAGCGCCGCCCGACGGCGTCGATCCGCAGCTCGAGCTCGTGTTCGCCGAGCCTGCGCTGCTCGACACGTACCGCTTCTCGGCGATGGCATCGAACGGCAGCGGCACGTTCGACGACGACGGCGACGACGTCATGGTGCGCGCCGCGACGCTGACGGTCGCGGACATCTCGGCACCCACCACCGACGGCAGCTACACGTACATCCTCTACGAAGGCAGCAGCCCCTCGCTCTACGGTGGTGCGTTCACGAGCGTGCTGTCGTGCCCCGTGCCGGCGCCGTGCGGATGACGACACCACCGACGATCGAGCTCGACGGCGCACGCCTGCGACCGCTGCGGGCCGACGACGCCGACGCGCTCTTCGACTACCTCTCTGCGCCGGTCGTCACCGAGCTCACCAGCTATCCGGAGATCACCACCGCGTTCGTCGACACGATCATCGCGCGCTCGCTCGCGCGCTGGGCCGCGGGCGAGCCGTCGAAGTGGGGCCTCGCGCGCGCACACGACGATCGCATCATCGGCACCTGCGGCTTCAACGAGTGGTCGCAACCCCATCGCTGGGCCGAGCTCGCCTACGATCTCGCGCCGGCGCACTGGGGCACCGGCCTCATGCACAAGGCGGTGACCGCTGCGCTCGCGTGGATCTTCCGCGAGGGCCACGTCGACCGCGTGCAAGCATTCGTGCGCGCCGACAACCTCCGCTCGCAGCGGTTGCTCGCGCGCACCGGCTTCGTCCGCGAAGGCTGCCTCCGCAGCTATCGCAGATGTCGCGGTCAGCCCCACGACTTCCACGTCTACGCGCTGCTGCGCGACGAGGCCGGCGCGACGCAGTGATCAGCGCGACTTGGTCGGCTTCTTCTTCGCAGCCTTCTTCGCCGTCTTCTTCTTCGCAGCCTTCTTCTTCGCCGGCTGCAGCTGCGCGGCCTTCTTGCGGCGCATGGCGGGCGCGGCCTCGAGTCCGGGGACGGCATCGATGCGCCAAGTCGGCGGAATCGACTTTCCGATCGTCTTGCCGCTGCCGAGCACCTTGTCGCGCACGTCCACCAGCCCGAGCGCGACGCGCAAGCGCTCCGCCACCGACCAGATCCGCGAGCCCGGATCGCTCGTGCGGCTCGAGTGTCCCTGCCGGTGCGCCCACAACCCGCGGATGCTGCCGCCTTGCGTCGAGATCTCGCCGATGTAGTGGCGAATCAGCTCGTCGAGCGCAGCGAGCTGCGCGTCCGTCGATTCGCGCACGAGCTGCTCGGGCTTCTTGCCCGCCGCCTTCTCCTTCTTGCTGACCCACAGCGTGCGCAGGTCGCCCTCGGTGCCCGCCGCACGGCACGCCACCTCGATCCCGATCGTGCCGTTGTTCAGCGCATTGCCGTGCCAGACCACGTTGGTCGGATGATGCAGCAGCGAGATCGAGCCATCGCGGTGCACGAGGGCGTGGGCCGGCAGCCTCGGCAGCCCTTTGTGGGTCGGGGGAAAATCCGCGGTCGCGGTCTGGTGCAGCGTGATCCCTACGATCTTCGCCACCGCACGCTTGCGCTTCACCTCGCCGCGCGAGCCCTTCGGCCGCTTGGTGTCCCTCAGATCATTGACGACGTTCATCGCGACCGTCCTGTCCTCGCCTTCCTGGGCGCATCGACATTGTGACGCAACGGCGAGAAACGATCCGTCGCAATCCGAGATTTCGCAGCTGGGAGACCGCTTGCGCATCCTCATGAGCGGCTGGCCAGCTGGCCAGGGACCGCCGTGGCACTCTTTCGCCATGAACAAGATCGTCTCCACCCTCGTGGACGTCGCGCTCAGGATCGGGCGATGGCTCGTGCGCCGCTTGAGCGCGCGCGGAGCCCTGTGGTTGCAGCACTATATGGAAGGCAAGGTCGAGGACTTCGAACGTCGACTCGCGCGGGCACGCACCGAACGACGCAAGCGATGGTTGAAGGGACGCATCTCGCGGTGGAACCGCGCGATCGCGTGGTTGAAGGCGAACGCGAAGAAGGTGACCGACACGGTCATCGACGCCGTCGATCGTGAGCTCACCGATCGCGGCATCGCGATGGTCGCTCCGGAGGAGCGATTGGTCGCGGCCTAGCGTCATGTTCCGCCGGCCGCTGCAGCTGCACCTCTGCTGGTCACCGCGCGACACCGACGCGGTCCGGGACGTTGCGCTCGCGATCTACGGATTCCTCAGCCGATCACCGACCGACGATCCGGTGTTACGACCCGGCGTCGGGATTCCCACCGAGATCGGTCGCGATCTCGTCGAGCTCGATGCCGCGCTCGCAGCGGGCACCGAGCCATCGGTCGTCGCGCGCGTGATCGTGCCGATCCTCGCGCGCGACGGCTACGCTGACCCGGCTTTCCGCGCTGCGCTCACGCGCGTGGTGGCGAGGGCCGCGTCGAGCGGAGGCACCACGGTGCTGCCGATCGTGCTCGACGAGCGCTGGTATCCCTCGCTGAGCGTCGACGGCCTCGACCAGCTCGCCGCGATCTCGACGGGGCCGGACCCGCTCGCGTCCGCGGCCGATCGCGCATGGAAGCTCGGCTGCGACGTCGGCATCGCGGTCGGCCGCGTGCGCTTCGGGCCCGACGAGCCCGCATCCACGCCGGAGATCTTCATCAGCCACGCGAAGGCCGATCTCGCCGACACCGCCAACCTCGCGCTGCAGCTGCGCGATCGCATCGCCGCCGAGACGCGCATTCGTCCCGAGCTCGACGAGAACACGCTGCAGCCCGGACGTTGGCTGCGCGAACGGCTGCGCGCGCACTCGCGTGCCGGCGTACTGCTCGTGGTCCGCACCGATTCCTACTCCGAGAGCCCGTGGTGCACCGAGGAGCTACTCGTCGCGAAGACACAGCGCGTGCCGATCGTCACCGTGTTGTGCACGAGCGTCGGAGAGTCGCGCGCATCGATCTACGGCGGCAATCATCGCACCGTGCACTGGCAGCCCGGCCGCGAGTGGGAAGTGATCGGGCGCTGCATCCAAGCGTGGCTGCACCATCATCACTTTCTCGCGTTCGCGCGCGCGGCCCTCGAGCTCGCCGGTCTACCGACCGACAGCTTGCTGCTCTCGCGCCGCCCCGAGCTACTCGACCTCGGCAGCGGCGAGCGCGGCCTCGTCGTGTATCCCGACCCGCCGATGCCCGAGGCCGAGCGTGACGTGCTGCGCGCGAGTCGACCCGACGTGCGTGTCGCGACGCCCAACACGCTGTACGGGCGCGTGCTGATGGACCGCGACACCGCGCCGCCGCTCGCCGACGTCACACTCGCGTTCTCGCTGTCCGACGAGAGTCGATTGCCGACAATCGAGAACGTCGAGGTCGGCCGCGGCATCACGACGACACACTTGCGCGACACACTCGATGCGATCGTGCTGTCCACGATCCACAGCGGTGCGCGCATCGCCTACGGCGGCCCGCTTCGTCGCGGCGGCTTCTCCGAGAAGATCTCCGACTTGATGATCGCGCACCGCCGACTCGGCCTCGGCGGGCGCCCGCAGCTGCTGTGCTACCAAGGCAGCGACGCTGGCGCGGGCGATGGCGCGGTCGTCTACGAGCCGATCGAGGTCGCTGCGCCCGAGGGCAGCGATGCGATCGCCGATGTCGGTATGCGCATCACGCTGTGGCACCACGCGATGCGGCGCAGAGCGTCGCGTGACGCAAACGCGCGAGTGCTGCTCGGCGGCAAGTCGCGGCCGCGCGCCGTCGATGGTCCTGCGGGTTACCGCGCACCTTGGCCGGGCGTGCTCGAGGAGGCGTTCCGCACCGTGCAGGCCGGTCGTGCGCTCTACGTGATCGGCGGCTTCGGCGAGTGTGCCGGCGACATCGCGCGGATGTTGGAGCGTGCGACGGTCGGCGAAGCGCTGACCCACGCCACCTACGTCGGCCATCCCGAGTTCGAACGACTCGTCGAGGACTCGGAGCGCGCGCGCACGAGCGTCGCTGCGGATCCCGATCTCGTGCTCGTCGGCGCAAAGGGCCCACTGCGCATGGACGACCTCGCGCAGGCAGTGCTCGACAAGTGGAACGCGTTCGTCGCGGGCGATACGGCGAGCTGGCCGAACGGGCTCAGCGAAGCCGAGAATCGCACGCTGTTCGCGAGCACCGACATCACCGAGATCACCCATCTCGTCTTCGCCGGGCTGGCGCGCGTGCGCGAGCGCGACCGCAGCGAACAGGCGCTCGCGCTGCGCTGCTACTACGGTGACATCGCGTCGATCACCGGCGTCGACGCCTACGCGGTGACGATCTCTCCGGGCATGGAGCCGGTGGGTGCATCGGCGGCGCTCGACGCCCGCTGTGGCGGCCGCTTGCGTCGCGTCGTGCCTGCGCGTGGCGTCGAGGTGATCGCGGTGGGCAGCAACGCGCTCGCCGGTCGCCACGTCGTGGTCGCCACACTCGATCTGCCCGCGGCCGCATCGCCGCTCGATCCGGCCGCGATCACGCGGCTCACCGCGCGCATCGGTGACGAGTGCGGCCGGCTCGGCATCTCGTCGATCGCGTGCCCGCCGTTCGGTACGACGCTCGGCATCGAGGTCGCGACCTCGGTGCGCGCGATGTTGGAGGGCTTCGCGAGCGCAGGCGCACCCGCGCGCGTGACGTTCTGCGAGATCGATGCGGTACGCATCGCGGAGCTACGCGCCGCGTTGCCACCCGGCTTCGAGGACATCCGCGAGGGCCCGCTGCCGCCGCTGCCGCCGAAGCGCGCGGTCCTCTATCTCAGCGCGCTCGCGCCCGACGGCACCACGGCCGGGCGAATCGAAGCGAGCCTCTACCACGACGATCTCGGCGCGACCGTGCCGTGTGGACCGAGCGATCCGATCGATCTGCAGACTTGGACGCAGCTGCGCTCGCGCTTCGGCGAGATGGACGAGGTCGCCGCGCACGGCCGCACGTTGCTGCAGCGCTTGCTGCCCGTGAAGGTGCAAGACGAGCTGCGTGCACACACCGGCGCTGCGCTCTCGATCGTGCTCGACGAGATCGCGTCGGGCTTGCCCTGGGAAGCGCTCGGCGATCCGACGTGGACGCCTGCGATCACGGTCGCGATGTCGCGTCGCATGAAGCTGAGCGACGCCGAGCCGACGCCCGCGCCCGCGCAGCGACGCGCCGCGCGTCGACGATTCCTGCTGGTCTCGGATCCCACCGGCGATCTCGAGGGTGCGCGCGACGAGGCTGCGGCGATCGTCGCGTTGCTGAAGCGTCGTCCGGACGTCGAGCTCGTGCAGATCGCCGGCCGCGACGCGACGCTCGCACGCGTCCGGGAAGCGCTCGCGAGCGAGCGCTGGGACATGTTCCACTACGCCGGCCACGCGTTCTTCGATCCCGACGCGCGCGAGCAGAGCGGCTTGAAGCTCGCCGACGAAGCGCTCTGCGCCAGCGATCTCGTCGATGCTCGGGTGCCGCGACTGATCGTGCTCGGCGCCTGCGAATCGGCGCGTGTACGCGGCCCCGACGACACCGACCAGGATCCGCGTGCCGCTCGCTGGTCGTTCGCCGAAGGCGTGCTGCGCCGCGGCGTGCGATCGTTCATCGGCACGTTCTTCGTGGTCGCCGACGCGGCCGCGCAGCAATTCTCGACCTGCTTGTACGAAGGATTGCTCGCGGGTCGCCAGCTCGGCGACGCCGTCCGCGACGCGCGCGCGCTGCTGCACCGCGACAACCAACCCGACTGGGCCAACTTCCTGCTCTACGGCGACGGCACGCTCACGCTGTAGCGCGCACGAAGCGATCGCATCATCCGCCCGCGCGCGCTTGCTCGAGCTCCGCGTCCGAGATCTCGCGAATCTCCGCCGCCCACGCGTCGAGCGAACCCATCGTGGACTCGACGAGCTCCGGCGACCGCGCCAGCCGCTCGATCTCTGCGCGCACGAGCGCGAGCGCTCGCCGCAGCCGACTGCGCACGGTGCCCTCGGGAATCTCCAGCGCCTCGGCCAGCTCGGGCCCGCTCAGCCGCTCGAAGTAGTGCAGCTCGACCAGATGCTGTAGCTCGATCGGGATCCGCCGCAGCGCGAGCAACAGCAGCCGATGCTCGTCACGCCGGCCGATCAGCTGGCTCGGGCTCGGATCGAGATCCGCGAGCGGGACCGTCTCGACGTCGAGCGTCGTGCCGGAGTGATAGCGATCGCGCAGATAGTCGGCCAGCTCGTTGCGCGCGACCACCAGGAGAAACGAGCGGAAGCTGCTCGCGTCGCGCAGGCGCTCGCGGTGCCGGGTGCACGCCAGGAAGGTGCGCTGCACCAAGTCGGCGAGGTCCTGACCGACCTTGTTGCTGAGGAACCGGTAGACGACGGGGAAATAGCGCGCGTACAGCTCCTGGCCCGCAGGCTTGTCGCCGTCGCGCCACGCGGACAACAACTCGCCGTCGCTACGCACCACCCACCGAGCCTAACACCGGCGCGAGTCGAACGCGATCGCCGTGGGACTAATTCCGCCGCACCCGGTGATCGATCGACCACGATCGGGGTCTTCCACAGAATGAGCGCCGGCACGCGACCGACGCGGCATAGGATGAGCGGCGTGGGAGCATCGGACGACTCGATCGGCGAGCGATCGCCCGCGATGATCGAGATGGATCTCGTGCAGGCGCAGGTGCACGAGCGCCTGTTCGGTGAGCCCGCGCGCGCGGTGAAGATCGGACGCTTCGAAGTGCTGAGCACGGCCGGTGCCGGCGGCATGGGCGTCGTCTTCGTCGCGGCCGACCCCGAGCTCGGTCGGCAGGTCGCGATCAAGCTGGTCTCGCCGAGCGCGTCGGGCTCGACCTCGCCCTCGCAGACGCGCCTACTCGCCGAAGCGCAGACGCTCGCACGACTCTCGCATCCCAACATCGTCGGGGTGCACGAGGTCGGCACGCACGAGGGCCGCATCTTCGTCGCGATGGAACACATCGACGGCGAGACGCTCGAGCGTTGGCTCGGTCGATCGCCACGACCGCGCGCGCGCGAGATCCTCCGCGCGTTCGTGCAAGCCGGCCACGGGCTCGCGGCCGCGCATCGTGCCGGTGTGGTGCACGGCGATTTCAAGCCGAGCAACGTCATGATCGATCGCGCCGGGCGCGTGCGCGTGCTCGACTTCGGTCTGGCGATCGCACAGCGCTCCGGCGACAGCCTCACCGACACCAGCGTGACGCCCGGGCGCACGGTGGTGAGCCGTGGCGGCACGCCGCTGTTCATGGCGCTCGAGCAGTGGGACTCGCAGCCGGCGACGGCGCGCAGCGATCAGTACTCCTTCTGCGTGAGCCTGTGGACCGCGCTGTTCGGTGCACATCCGTTCGCGGGCCACGACGAGGCGGCGATGATCGCTGCGATGCGCAGCGCCAGCGTGCCGCACTCGCGCGCACGCGGCGTGCCGGGGTGGCTCGCACGCGCACTGCGACGCGGACTGGATCCCGCTCCCGCGTTGCGCTGGCCGAGCATGGACGCGCTCGTCGATGCGCTCGAGCACGGGCCCGCGCGCATGCGCAGGCGTCGAGCGTTGCAAGTGCTCGCCGCGGCGGCGGCGATCGGCCTCGTCGTCGCAGGCGCGCGCGCGCTCGAGCATCGTCGCGCGGTCGCGGCGTGCGCAGCATCGGGCGACGAGCTGGCTGCGACGTGGGAGGACGCGCGCGCCTCCGTGCACGACGCGATCATGACGAGCGGAGTGAGCTACGCCGCGACGACGGCCGAGAAGCTGCCGCCGCACCTCGATGCGTACGCCGAGGATCTCCGCCGTGCCGGTCACGACGCGTGCATGGCCAGTACCGTCGACGCCGAGCTCGACCCCGAGCTGTACGCGCGCGCGCGTGCGTGTCTGGGCGATCGCCACGATGCGCTCGCCGTGTTGCTGAGCGAGCTCGACGGACGCGCTCCGGATACGGTGCGCACTGCGGTGACGGCCGCGCTCCGCTTGCCCGACGTGGACTCCTGCGTGCGCGCGGACCAACTCGCGAGCCGGCCGCAACCACCTGCGGATGCGCGCGAAGAGGTCCGCGCAGTGCGGGCCGAGCTCGTGCGCGCGGAGGTCCTGAAGGGCGCAGGTCGAACCGACGACGCGCTCGCGGTGATTGATCGGCTCGACGATCGCGCGCGCGCGATCGGTTGGGCGCCGCTGACCGCGGAGCTCGCAGTCCAACACGCGGAGGTGTTGCAGGGGTTCGGTCGTGAGCAAGACGCGTCGCTGCTCGCATACGACGCGTACGTGGAATCTGCGCGGGTCGGCGCCTGGGACGTGGCCGCACGCGCCGCGACGATGCAGCTGTCGGTCGTCGGATTCGGTCTCGGCCGCTACGACGAGGCGAAACTGTGGAACCAACTCGGCGAGCTCGCCGAGATCCACGCCGGGCAGCCCGACAGTCTGCTCACCGCGGGACGGCTCGAGCACCTCTCCGTGCTGGAGAACGTCACCGGCGATGGACTCGCGGGCAAGGGCGCCGCAGAACGGTCACTCGCGATCGCGGAGCGCGTGCTCGGGCCCGACAACCCGCGGATCGCTCGGAGCCTCACCGTGCTCGCGGACGCGCACATCTCCGTCGGTGAGTACGATCGCGCAAAGGCGCTGTACCAGCGCTCGCTCGCGATCACGGTGGAGGCGTTCGGCGACGATCATCCCCACACGGGTCGGGCGCGCGCCATGATCGGCGTGCTCGCGTTCTACGAGGGCGACGTCGCGCGTGCGCACGAGCAGGTCGCCGCGGCCGTGGCACAGCTCGAGCAAGCACTCGGCCTCGGGCATCCGATGCTCGCAGCCGCATGGGGCAACCTCGCGAACCTCGAGATGGCGCTCGGCCAGCATGCGAGCGCACGCGCGCGCATCGAGCAGTCGCTGCCCTGGATCGAGCAGGCCTACGGACCCGAGCACCGCGAGGTCGCCACCGCCTTGTCGAACCTCGGCAACTCCTACTGGATCGCGGACAGCATCGACGCCGCGTTGGTGCTCTTCGAGCGTGCGTTGGAGATCGAGGAGAAGGCGCTGGGACCTCGTCATCCCAACGTCGCGAAGAGCCTCTCCTCGATCGCGAACGTGTATCACGAGCGTGGGCGCACGACGGAAGCGCTGGCGCTACACGAGCGCGCGCTGGCGATCGACGAGAACGTGCTCGGTCCGAACCATCCCGATGTCGGCACGACGCTGCGCTTCATCGCCGCCATTCATCGAGATCGCGGCGATCCGGCCCGCGCGCTCCCGCTGATGGAACGCGCCGTCGCGATCCTCGAGGCCAAGGAAGGCACACAGGTCGGCGAGGCCAACGCGGAGTTCTTGCTCGCGCAGCTGCTGGTGGAGACCGGCGGAGATCGAGCACGTGCGATCGCGTTGGCCGAGCGGGCGTTGGTGGGCTACGAGGCGTTGAAGCGGCCCGACAAGGTCGAGATCGCGAAGGAGTGGCTCGCGAAGCAACGCGAGGAGCCGGCGCCGGCACGAACCACTCGTCGCGAGTGAGCAGCTATCCCGACCACGTGCGCGCTGGCATCGCGTTGTCGGCTCATGCTCACCGCGTGGCCGAGGCGAAGAGGCGCGCATGTCGTCGCAGCGAGACGCCGCACACCCACGCGACTGCGAGCGCGACGCCCCACACGATGCGACCGTCGTAGGGCCCGCCGCCGTTCGGTAGCGCCACCGCGACGAACACCGCGGTGAGCACGAGAAGCGCGAGCGAAGCGAGCTGCATGAGGCGGTGCATCGTGTGTCCCGCCTTCGTCGTAACGTCCGGGTGCGCGAGCGCTCGCGCAAGTCTTGCGGTCGGGACGGGATCACTCGGCGAGATCGGGATCGGGGAACTGATCGGGCTCCATCGCCGGCGACGGCGCATCGGGGATCGGGAACAGCTCCGGCGCATCGGGCGGTGCCGGCAGTCCCGGTGCGGGCGCGCTCGGTTCGGGCTCGGGCGTGTATGGGATGTCGGAGAGTTTCATGACGAGTCGCCTCGCGTGACCTCATCAGCGTAGCGACCGCGCGGCCGCGAGCCGCCGCAGCTTCTGCGTCAGCGCACGAAACGTTACTGCGGCGGCGCGCAGGAGACCTCGCTCTCGAAGTGCCATGTGACTGGTGGTCCGTCCACGAAGTCCACCTCGACCTCACCTCGCATCGCGCTCGTCGTGAGCCGGGCGCCTTCGCGAGCAAGCGTCGCTTTGCCCGTGATCCTCCAGCTCACGTCGGCAGTCCCCCGATCCCACGCATGGCGACCACCGCCCGAGCCCTGTGCGGTGACCACGAGCCTCGCGTCGTCGATCGACGCGAGGCAGTAGCGCAGCTCGATCTCCGGCGGTGGCTTCACCGTGGCCGCGACTGCGAGCGGTCGCGTGCCGGTCCAGCAGCCGCCCGCACGAGTCGCGTCAGCCGGAAGCACGGGCATGGAAAAGAGCCAGGTATTCCACTGGTCGGTGAGCTCGGCGAGTTGCTCGAAGCCTGCGGGGACGGCCACGCGACGATCGCTCACGCGCGCACGTTCATCGAAGCGTAGGAAGAGGTGTGGAGCCCCGAGCGCGAACTCCACGGAGCGACGTGTCGCCGGATCGTCCGCGACGCGCTTGTGCTCGATCGTCTGCAGGTGCCGCGTCTCGATACCGTCGCCATCGATCGTGAACGCGCTCGTCTCTCGTCCATCGAACGTCATGCGCGTGCTCAGTTTCGACAATCCCAGCCCGAGCTCGCCAGTACTCGCAAGCTGCAATGCGAGACTGCTCTCGGCGGTCGCGACCATCGTGTGCGAGCCTCGATCGTCGGCAAGCGTCGCGTCCGCGCGTACCGTGATCGTGCAGCTCGCCACCGCGCTAGCGCTCGCGAACGTCACTGCGATCGGCGAGTCGGCGACCGGTGCCTCCGCTGCAGCGTGCTCGGGCAGGCTCGTACTCGCTCCGCGCTTCGCCCCGCACGCGCCCGCGATCGCGATGCTCGACGCGATCCAGAACCTCCGGTAGCTCACCTCGCGACGGTACAGCAGGCGTCCATCGGAGGGATGGATCGCGCGGAACGCCACCAAGGAAGGCCCGCTACCAACCGTGCAGCAGACAAGCTGCCGCGGAGGCCACGTCCGCTACTCGGTGCCCAGGGCCGGAATCGAACCAGCGACACGCGGATTTTCAGTCCGCTGCTCTACCAACTGAGCTACCTGGGCGCTCGTGGGGGCACGTTCGTACGCGATCCCTCCCCACGCGTCAAGCGGGCGGCTCGTAGGCCGTCTCAGGCCGCGGTGAAGACGTATTCGTGCTGCGCGTCTCGCAGCACCAGCGTCTTGTCGCTGCCGGTGCCGATGACGAGCTCGAAGCCCACGACGCCGGGCGCGATCGTCAAGAGCGAGATGGTGCCGTCGGGGTTCTTGCGGCTCGCGACCTCGGACTTCCACTCGCCGAAGTCGAGCACGACGCTCGTGCCCTTGCGGATCACCGCGATCGATCCCAGCGCATCGTTGACGTACTTCTTCGCGAGCGCGTCCGCCACCGCTGCATCCGCGGGCACGACGAGCTGCGCGCGCTGCACTGCGTACGCTTCCTTGAAGTTCTTCTCGCCCTGCGCGAGCGCGGCGTCGGCCTCGGGCTTGCCGTCGTAGAGCACCTCGAGCAGCTTGCGCTTGAACAGGCTGCGGATCGTCGCGCCGCGATCGCTGTTGGTGAGGATCACCGCGCCCACGCCTGCCGACGGGATCCACATCATGTCGCTGTGGAAGCCGGGGATGTCGCCACCGTGGCTGATCACTTCGATCCCGTGCCGCGTGTTCACCATCAGCCCCATGCCGTAGGTGGTGTCGTTGCTCACCGCGACCTGCGGCGCACGGCGAGCGAGCAGCGATTCCTTCGAGATGTAGCGCGTGCCGTCGGGCAGCGCGCCCTCGGCGAGCTCCATCTGCACGTACGCGAGCATGTCGTCGACCGTGCTCCACGCTCCGCCGGCGGGCCGCACCGGGATCACCGACGCGTCGATCTCCTTGCCACCGATCGCCGGCTTCAGATCGACGTCGAAGCTGTGCGGCATCGCGAAGTTGCCGGTCATCGCCTTCTTGAAATCGAACGTGGTGGACTTCATGCCGAGCGGATCGAAGACGCGCGTCTTCATCGCCTTGTCGTAGGCCTTGCCGAGCTCGAGCTTCGGATACGCGACGTGGCCACCGATGAAGCCCGCCGCCGCGGCCATCACGTTCGAGTACTGGAACAGCTCGCCGAAGCCCGTGGTGGGCTGCATGCCCGCGAGCGCCTGCATCGCGCGCTCGGGCGTGAGCGCGCCGTACTCGAGCAGCCACTCGAGATCCTGGCGCGGCATGCCCGTGCACGCGCAGATGAGATGCTTCACCTGCACGCGCCCGGTCGTCGCGGCGTCACCGAGCGCGAACGTCGGCAGCAGCTCCTTCGCGACCGTGTCCCAGCCCAGCGCCTTTTCGTCGACGAGCTTCGCCAGCATCAACGTCGTGAGCGCCTTCGTGTTCGAGGCCACGATGAAGCGCGTGTCGGCATCGACTTTCGCGGGCTTGCCGAGCGCACGCACGCCGAAGCCACCGGCGAACACGACCTTGCCGTCGTCGATCAAGCCCAGGCCGACGCCCTCGACCTCGAGCAACGCCTGCGCATCGGTGATGAACTTCGACAGCACTGCGATGCGCGCCTCGTCGAGCGGGTGGGCCTGCTTGCCCGCGAACGACTCGACCGCGCCGCCCTTCGGCAACAGCCGCCCGAAGAGCACGCCGAGCTGGCTGCCGCGCCGCTCCGCAGTCGCATCGGCGACGTCGATCAGCACGACCGTCCAGGTGCCGTTGGCGAAGAGTGCTTGCGCGCCGATCGAGCGCGCGAGATTCGGCGGCACCTCGTAGGCGAAGCTGGTGATGCGACTCCAGCCGTCGTGATCCGGCGACTCGTTCTTCACGAGCAGCTTCCACTTCATCTTGGGATCGAACGCGGCCCACGCGTCCTTCACCGCCGCCTCGGCGTCCTTCGCTTGCACGTCGAAGAACGCGACCTTCGAGTCGCCCTCGGGTGACTCGAGGATCGTCGCGCGCCCATCCACCGCGATCGTCCAGCCCGCCGGCGCGATGAAGCCGTTGCCGGCGACCGTCGTGCTCGGCGTGTCGGCGTCGAGCTTGCGCTTCGCGACGGGCTTCGCGTCGTCGGGCTTCGCGGTGTCGTCGACCTTGCCGTCGGTCGGCGGCCGCGGATCCGTCGTCGACTTCTTGGGGCAGGCAGCGAGGACGGTGAGGAGGACGAGCGACGCGCGACGCATGCAGCGCGAACGCTACATCATCGCTTTGTCGGTGTCGCCGTCGTCGCCTTGCGCGACACGGATCGTGTTGTGCACCGATTCCATGAACACGCCGCGCTCCACCGGGAACTCGTCGAGTAGCTGGCCGAGGCCGTCGGCCAACAGCGGCAGCGTGTACGCGGAGGGGTTGCAGCACAGCAGCCACTCGCGCAGCTGCTCGCGCATCACGGTGTCGGCCCGCATCGCATCGTGGCCGGTGCGCATGAACTGCTCGGCGAACTGATCGCGGATGCGTGCGAGCACCGGCGCGAGATCGCCGGACATGATGCGCGAGATCTCGTCCTCGGTCTCCTCGGACATCGGTGCGTCGAACACCGCGCCCGAGTGCGCGGCCAAGAGATCGCGCAGCGCGTCGACCTGCACGTCGATGAGGCTGCGCACCGGCGACACCGCGGTGTCGCGCTCGAGCAACGCGACCACGGTGGCGTCCTCGGTCAACGGGATCACCATCATGCGCGCGGGCCCGAAGTTGATGAGCAGCTCCTTGAGCGGCACGCCGACCGTCTCGCTCGCGACGGTCATGCGGCGCACCGTCTTCGCGACGTCGTTCGCGACCGCCGAGGGCAAGCCGCTGCGCGCACCCGCAGCCATCGCACCATCGGCGGTGGCGATGAGCGCACCGCGAACGCCTTGGATGGCGCCGAGCTCCTCGAGCAGATCGAGCAGCTGCTCGCGCGTACCGTCGCTCACTCCACCCCCATGACGGCGTCACGCACCGCCTCGGGGTCGGCCCCCGGCGCCACCGAGAGCACCGCCGACGCGGCGCCCATGCTGACCATCACCATCTGTTGTCCGTTCACGGAGCGCGCGACGACACCATCGAAGACGTTGAAGCCGAGCGTGCGTGCGATGCGAGCCGCACCGCGCATGTAGAAGCCCGCGAGCGTGACCAGCGAGCTGTTGGCCCGCATGTCTTCGGCGAGCACCTTGCCGGTGCTCGAGATGATCGCCACGCCGTTGATGCCTTCGAACTGCCAGAACTGATCGAGCATCACGCTGCGCGTGTCGGGATCGTCGAAGATCGCGTGACCGGCCGCGGTGCTCATCGCGGCGGAGTCTTCGGCGGACGGCGACGACGACTCGGAGTCGAGGATCGCGAGCGCCGAGCTGGGCAGCGGTGCACCGCCGACGATCGGTGGCGCAGCCGTGACGCGCGGCTGCGTGCGCCCGCGCGGGAAACGATGGGTGGGCTCGTCGAAGCCGTGGTGCGCCGGCGCGGGCTCGGGCACGTGCGGAGTCGGCACGGCGGTCTCGTTGGTGGCCGCGTCGTCCTCGACCTCGAGATCTTCGAACTCCTCGAACGCGCCCTCGAGATCGTCGCTGCTCGGCTCGGCGACCGTCTGCGCGAGCGTCGGTGGAGTGTACGCGAGCGCGCTCATCGAGCCCTCGTCGCGGATGTGACCGGGTGCGCCGACGTCGACCTCGCCGAGGATGCCTTCGTCGGCCTGACGCGCCGCTTCGATCAGCATGTGCGTGCTCGAGCGCGTCACGGTGCGGCGCGGCGGCTTGCTGAAGAAGGCTTCTTTGAAGGTGCCGCGGTTGAGCGCGAGCATCTTGTAGAACGCGAGCTCGCCGCGGAACTGGTCGAACTCGCAATGCACGACGTCACCGTGCTCGAACCAGATGAGGCCCTTGCCACCGCTGGTCTGCACCTCGATGAGCTTGTCGCGGCCCGAGAGCGCGATCATCTGCACGTAGTCGAAGAGCTCGACCTCGATCGCGTTGCCGTAGAAGCCGCGACGCGGACCGAACTCCTCGAGCAACACGACGAGCGCGTCGGAATCGATGGGCTTGTCGACGACGCGGATGCCATCCGAGCGTCCGTACGTCGCGCGTACTTCGTCGGGGATCTGCGCCGACGCGATCACGACGCGCGTCGACGGCGAGTAGCTGCCGATCCACTGCACGAGCTGCGTGCCGTCACCACCGGGCAATCGCAGATCGGTGACCACTGCGTCGTACGCCTCGTTGCGCAGGCGATCGATGGCGTGCCGCACCGTCGTCGCGGAGCCGGTCTCCATCCCGACCTTGCGAAGCGCTCGCTCGATCGCGAAGCGCACGTTCACCTCGTCGTCGACGATGAGCACGCGCATGACGGCTTTCGCGGCCGCTCGACCGTGATCGGGCACTGCTCGCTGCATGGTACGTTTGCGCGGCCCCAGGGCCGAAGAAATCCAGGCCGTCCGAGGCGCGATCGCAGCGCGCCCACGCGACAGACCCGGCGCCGGACGGCCGTTCCAACCACCTCGGCCCACCGCCGCGCGGCGTCGTCGCGGGGGGATCCCGCGACCGATCGCGGATCAGCACCGAGCCCAAGATGGGACACGTTGTTGGTCGATCCACTATTCGTGCGAACTCGCCCGAAGAGTCGCGTCTTCGCGCTCCCGAGGTAGCCGCCCTCGCTATGACTGCACCGAAACGCGTTCAGTCTGGCCGCTTGGTCATGGTGAATCGGCGCGGTACTGCACATTCCGTGACAGCACGGACGAGTTCGCTCCCAAGCACTACCTGCGTGTGGGCTTTTTCGCCCATACTGCTGATGTTGCTCACGTAGTTATTCTTACAAGAAAAGGCTTTTCCACCAGCTCGATTTCACGTACGATGGGCCCATGGCGATTCTCCTGGAAGACCTCAACCTCCGCAAAGCCGAGCGTCTCCTCTGTCTGCAAGCCCTCGAAAAGGGCGGCAGCATCGTCGAAGCCGCGCAGCTTCTCGGTATCACCCGTCACGCGCTGAAGCGGCGGATGATCAAGCACCGCATCGACGTGCCCGCCGACGACGAGCGTGAAGGCCGCGCCGCCGACGCCGCGCCGGTCACGGCCCACGACGCATCGTAGCGCGGAGGCCGACGCCGCTCACGCGGGGTCGTCGGTCTCGAGCACGTTGCGCTGAGCGTGCTCGATGCGCTGGACGACTTCGCGAACGGCGTCTCGCACACCGGCCTCCGCAGCTGGAAGCGTGAGGTCGGTGCGCGCCATCAGCTCCAACGCGCTCGTCCATCCGGAGATGAACGCGGCGAGCTGCCGGGGCTCGAGGCCTTCGGTGCGCGCGAGCAACAGCTCGCGTACGAGCAGCATCAGAGGGTCGGTCGCGATGCGGCCAGGATAACCGAAGCGAGATCGCGGTGCTATGGTTCGCCCCCACCATGGCCGACGCGCCCGATCAACGCGTGCTCGCACGTGCCATCGACGACATCGTCGACTCGTACGCGCTGCACGGCAACATCAACCACCTCGACGGCGCGAACCTCCCCTCGCGCGCGTTGGTGCAGACGTTGTTGGCCGATCTGGTCTCGATCGTCTTCCCCGGCTATTTCGTCGAGGAAGAGGTCGACGCGCTGACGTGCCGCTACTTCGTCGGTGAGCGTTGCGCGCGGGCGCTGCGTGGGCTCGAGCGCGTGACGGCGCGGGCGTTCGCGTCCGAGGGTGCGAACGGCGGCGCGACGTTGGCCGAGCGTGCGAACCAGCTCGCGATCGACGTCATCCAAGAGATCCCGGCGATCCGCGAGGTGCTCGACGGCGACGTGCAGGCCGCGCTCGCGGGCGATCCTGCGGCCGCGAGCGCGTCCGAGATCATCATGAGCTACCCGGGCATCGAGGCGATCGTCGTGCATCGCATCGCGAGCTGCCTGCATCGCCGCAACGTGCCGCTCATCCCGCGCATGATGTCCGAGCTCGTGCACCGCACCACCGGCATCGACATCCATCCCGGTGCGAGCATCGGACGCTGCTTCTTCATCGATCACGGCACCGGCGTCGTGATCGGCGAGACCGCGAAGATCGGCGATCACGTGAAGCTCTACCAGGGCGTCACGCTCGGTGCGCTCTCGGTCTCCGATCGCGACACGGGGCACGGCAAGAAGCGCCATCCGACCCTCGAAGACGGCGTCACGATCTACGCGGGCGCGACGATCCTCGGCGGCGAGACGGTCATCGGCGCGGGCTCGGTGATCGGCGGCAACGTGTGGCTCACGCACTCCGTGCCGCCCGGCACCACCGTGATGCTCGACAAGCCGTCGCTGCGCTTCATCAGCTCCTAGCGCCGAGCTCGGGGCGACAACGGATGCGACCACGCATCGCTTCGCGCACGATGTCCTTCGCATCCTCGTCGAAGTTGCCGTCGATGAACCAGCGCAGGTAGTTGCGCTCGTTGGGATCGCCGGCGACCCAGCGCAGGCTCTTGCCGCGCAGCCGTCCGAAGTTGAAGACGGGCTCGCGGTCGCGCCACGCGAAGCGACGCGCGTGGTCGCAGTACGCGTCGTTGTGCAGGCTCGAGATCGCGTGCAGTGCGTCGATGCCGAGCTCGAGATCGTCGTAGCGCGCGAGCTGACCCGCGAGCACCTCGAGCGATGCGACCGTGTCGGCCTGGGCACCGTGGGCGTCGTGGAGATCGCGGTCGCGATAGAAGCGCAGCGCGGCCGCGAGGTTGCGGGGCTCGCGTTGGTGATAGATGACCTGCGCGTCGACGATGCGCGTGCGCGAGAAGTCGACCATGCGACCGGCGCGTACGAACTCGGCCTGCAGGATGCGCACGTCGAAGCGCGTGATGCTGAAGCCGGCCAGATCGGCGCCGGTGAACACCTCGGCGAGCTCCTGCGCGACATCGGCGAAGCGCGGGGCGCCCTCGAGATCGCGGTTGTAGATGCCGTGGATGTCGGAAGCTTCGCTGGGGATCTTCACGCCCGGGTCGATACGCCACGTGCGTGCCGGCTCGACTCCGCCCGCGCTCACGCGCACCGCCGAGATCTCGACGATGCGATCGGCGATCGGATCGGCACCGGTGGCCTCGATGTCGAAGAACACGATCGGTCGATCCAAGCCCGCGACGAACGCTTCGAAGCGCGGGCCCAGCTCGGCCAACGTCGGCATCAGCGGCGCCGCCGGCGGTGCCGGAGCGTCGCCAGGCGCGGATTCGTCGTCGTGGATCATGTCCTCGCCCATACCACGACTTCGCGATGGGCGACTCGCCCATCGTCGGGCGGCTTGCCCGAGCGACGAGATTGCCGCTCGCGTACGCCGTACTACGCGACGTGTGCGATCAGTGGGAACCCGTCCATGGAGACGTGTAACTGAACGTCTTCCGAGCGCTGCACGACGGCAGCGGATGCAGAGCGATGACACTCACGCGCGTGGACGTTGCGAACCCTGCCGCTCGCCCCTTGGACGGCAAGAGGCGCCCTGATAGCTTGGCTGTGATGAGGCTGTGCGTCCTTTTCCCTTCGAGCCTACTCGTCGCCCTGGCGTGCACTGCCGATCGCGAACCCGAAGACACCGGCGGTGAAGCGAGCATCTCGATCACGGCGTCGCTGACGAGCGCCGGCGAGAGCGGCATCGATCCCGGCGAAGAGGCCGACGATGGCGAAGAGAAGCTCGACATCGGCGGCACCGGTGGGCAGGTCGACTGCCAAGAGGGCCAGGTGTGCGACGAGTGCACGGTGATGGAGCACACCCCGTGCGACGACTCCACCACGGACATCACGAACGCGATCGGGCTCAACTGCGCGGGCGAGTCGCCGGTGACGGGCACCGTCGACGGCAACCCGGCGGCGATCGGTCTGCGCAGCGGCTTCGGTTCGACGATGCAGTGGGCGCCGCGCGAAGGCACGAAGTTCGCGGTGCTCGGCAGCGGCTTCGTGGCGGATCTCGATCTGCCCACGCCGGGCGGCGACCTCGACGTCAACCCCACCAACTGCAACGACGATCTCGGTGCCTACGATCCCGGGCAGATGTTGCCGGCCCCCGTGCGTACCAACAACGTCACCGGCGATTGCACGACCGACGACGCGTTGCTCGGCACCGGCGACTGCTCGAACACGATCAACGGCCAGTTCACGCAGGGCGGCTCGGCCAACGACTACACCGAGCTGCGCATCGTCGGCACGGTGCCACCCACCAACAACTCGATCGCGTACGACTTCGCGTTCTTCTCGGTCGAGTATCCGTTCTATTACAACAGCGAGTTCAACGACATGTACGTCGGCTGGCTGGAGTCGGAGAGCTGGACGGGCAACATCTCGTTCGACGAGGCCGGCAATCCGATCTCGCTCAACGCCGGCTTCCTCGACTTCAAGGACGATGGCGGTGGACGACCGGAGTTCGAGGGCACGTGCATGGCGCGACACGCCGGCACGAAGTGGTTGTCGACCACTGCACCCGTGACGCCGGGCGAGGAGATCACGGTGGTGTTCGCGATCTTCGATCTGTCGGACTCGATCCTCGACAGCTACGTGTTCCTCGACAACTTCCAGTGGGGTTGCGAGGGCACCGATCACCCGAGCA
>DASZPU010000438.1:0-6126 GCA_035550195.1 Nannocystaceae bacterium | reverse complement strand
GCGAACTCGGGCGGCACCGTCGGGTAGCGCGCCTTGTCGTCGAGCAGGGCGACCAGCGTCGAGACCATCATCGGCTAGGCGTGGACGGTAGCACACGCCGGCGTGTCGGCGCCGCGAAGGCCGCGCAAACACTGCCGGCGGCGCTCGCTCGCCCTTCAGCCTGCGTCGGCCACGATCGCGTCGATGCGCGCGCGCTCGCGTGGATCGCTGGTGCGCGTGCGCATGGCGACGAGCGCGGCGCGGACCCACGGGTCGTCGTCGCGATGGCGGCCGAGCGCGCTCGTGAGTCGGCCCGCGAGCTCGGGCGTGAAGCTGCCCGCGAATGCGATTCCGGCCAGCCGCACGCCGTCGTCGGGGCCGGTGCGGCGGTGATCGAGCACGGACAATGCGGCCGCGGCCACCAGCGGATCGCGATCGTCGACGAGCTGTACGAGCGCAGCAGTCGACGCCGTGCTGTCGCTGTGCCGCAGCGCGATCGCGACTGCGGCGCGCACGTCGGGTGACGCGCTCGTCGCGTGTGCGAGCACGCTGCCCTCGTGCGTGCGTGCGGCGGCGTTGCCGAGCCCGGCGATCGCGGCGACACGATCCTCGTCGGCGATCGCGTGGGTGAGCGCGTCGTCGATGCGGGCAGACAACATCGCGGACGCGACCGGATCGATCGCAGCGATGCGCGACGCGACGGTGCCGAGCGGATACAGCACCGCACGACGGTTGGCGTCGTCTTGCTCGGCGATCGCACGATCGTGGGTCGCGAGCAAGAACGCGATCGTGGCGGGCTGCGGGCGCCACACGAACGAGAAGCGCTGCAGCCACGAGCCGTAGTGCGGCTGTGCGCGCAGCTGGGGATCGTCCAGCAGCTCGCGCATCACCGCCTGTGCTTCGGGCGTGCCGCCCGATGCGAGCATGTCCAGCACGAGCGTGCGCGCGGCGGGATCGTCGTAGGTGGCGAAGAGCGGTGCGAGCTCGTCGGCGAGCTCGGGCCAGCCACGCAATCGTCCGGTCTCCTGCACGAGCAGCTCTGGCGCGGGCGGCATGCCTCCGGCTGCAGCATGGATCGCCATCGCGACGTCCAGCGCGGACAGCTCGCCCGCGAAGCGCTGGGCCATCGCGCGGCGGGTGTCCTCGTCGTCGGGGCGCGCACGCGGATCGACGCGCACGAGCTGGTCGAGCGCAGGTGCAGCGGTCGCTTCTGCGTGCGTGGTCGCGATGCGTGCGAGCGCGAACGAGGTCGCGGAGTGGAAACCGTCGCGCTCGTCGCCGCGCGTCCACACCTCTTCGCTGCCGTCGATGCGCAGCGGCACGCCGGCGTCGTCGAGCGCGATCTCGACGCGACCATCGACGTCGGGCGCGCTCGCGCTGGGATGCGCGTCGAAGCGCGCGTAGCCCCGCAGCGTTCGCACGATGCGTGCAGAACCGGCCCACGCGTACTCGACGTCGGCGAGCCCGGCACCCGCGGGGACCTGCGCGTGCGCGGCCGCGGGCACGTGCAGATCGATCTGCGCGAGCAATCCCGGCACGACGTGGCGCAGCACCGACGGCGCATCGCGATCGAACCAGAGCGCGCGCGCGTTGCCTTCGGCATCGAGCTCGACGAAGCTCTCGCGACCGATGAGCGCGCTCGCGTCGGGCAGCGTGTCGAGGCCCATCATCGTGATCGCGTGGCGATCGAGCGCGACCAGCTTCACCCCGAGCAGCCCGCCGTCGTGCACGCGCAGCTCGAGCTCGCCGGCGAAGTCGACGCCTGCGACGAGCGCGTCGGCATCGGGCAGCGCGTTGCTCTCGTCGGTGGCCGCTTCGACGCGCCACTCGAAGCGGTAGCGCAGCACGTCGCCGACGACGAAGCGATCGGCGACGGCTCGGGGCTGCGGCTGCGGCGGAGCTTCGACGCCGCAACCGCAGAGCGCGAGCGCGAGGATCCACTTCTTCATTGCGGCCACCCCAGAAGCGGCAGCTCGGCCTCGAGCTTCGGATCCATGAGCTGGATCGTGTCCGACACGCCATTCCAGCGGAAGATCTCCCACTCGTCGCTGAAGAAGAGCACCTCGATGTAGAGCGCGATGTAGCCCGACAACGTCGACAGCGAGAGCCCGACGCTCGCGGTGAAGTCGAGCGCAGGCTGCTTGTTGCCGTCGATGTTCATCTCCATCATCTTCAGCGCCGCGCGCACGGGCAGACCGACGCTCACGATCTCGAGCGCACCACGGATGCCCGCGCTCAAGATGCCGGTGATGCCGACGCCGACCTCCGCGTAGCCCCACACGCCGATGCTGGGCTCGAACTTGCCGGTGAGCGCGAACTTCACGTTCTGCGGCTTGCAGTCGTTCTGTTTCGCGGCCAGCTTCGCGCTCGCATCGAGCTCGGCGCCGAACTGCAGCGCGCCCCAGCCCGCGACGCTGATCGGAATCGGTCCGGCCATGAACGTGAACGACGGCTTCCAACCCGACGGTACGTCGACGCTCTCGTACCAGGGCTCGGGCGCCCACACCTGGTCGAACGCCTCGTTCTTCGTGACGTCCGGCACCGAGATGCCGAGCACCTGGAGCTGCGTGCTGATGCGATTCTTGCCGTCGTCGTTCTCGTTCGCGCGACCGCGTACGAAGCCCTGGATCACGTCGATCTCGCTGCCGAAGATCCATGCGTCGACGCCGAAGTTCGCGTGCGCGCCACCGGACAGGTCGCAGATCTTGTCGGTCGCGAGATCGGTGGGCTGCACGTGCCAACCCACGTCGTAGTCGTAGCCCGCCGCGAAGAAGTCTTTGTCGCCGGTGGACTCGGCGTCGACGTACTGCGTGCCCATGCGCCAGCGCGTCTTGCCGTGCACCTTGATCGGCTTGTCCTTGTACGGCCTCAGCTTCACCATCGCGTCGGCGATGGTCTTCTGCATGTCCGCGATGTACTTCTCGGCAGCCGCGAGATTCGGCACGTCGATGGTGTCGCCGGTCCACGCGTAGCACTGCTGCTCGTCGCGCTGTTGCAGCTGGGCGTAGGGGAAGCTCGCGACGAAGCGATCGTGGAACATCTTCGGCGACCAGTCGCAGTCGTTCGACTTCAGATCGAGGCAGCTCTTCTGGCCGCGATCCATGCGTCGCATCTCCTCCTTGAGGAAGTCCGCGAGGCGACAGCTCGCCGGACCCATGCCGAACACGTCCATCACCGCGCCCCACGTCGCCGCGTCCTCGGGATTGTCCGAGGGCTCGCCCCAGTGCGACGGATGGCAACGCAGCGCTGCGGCCATGCCACCGGGCTTGCGCACGCCCGCCTTTGCGCCGCTCGTGGGCATCGGCTTCGCAGGCGCCGCGAACACGCCTGCAGCCGCACGCGTCGGTGCACGCGAGTGCGCGCCCATCACCTTGCCGCGCAACGCGTTCACCGACGCGGCATCACCGAAGCTCTTGTTGGCGTCGATGTGCAGCTGCATCTGCTCCTGCACGATGTCGTAGCGCTCCATCGGATCGTTGGACACGATGTCGATGGGCTTCAGCTTGCCGAGCAGCTTCTTCGCCTTCGCGCGTTCGCCCGGCTCCTTCAGGATCCGCGCGCCGATCCCCGCCGACGCACGCCACTCGTCGTAGAGCCGACGGAACTCGCGCTTGCGGCGATCGTACTCGTGGAATTCGGCCGCCGAGAGCGTGGCGTTGCGATCGTGCAGGTGTTTGTGGAAGGCCCACTCGTCCGCGAGCTTGCGACCGCCACAGCTCGCGCCGGTGCAGCCGAACGAGTACCACTCGTGGCCGTCCTTCATCAGCTTGTCGAGCTTGTCCATCTCCGCGGTGCGCGGGAGCTCGCGCGCTCCGTCCGCGCGCTTCTTGCCGTCGAGCCACGGGTCGCCTGCGTACGCGAAGCCGGTCCACTTGCCCTCGAGCAACATGAACATGTCGTTTTTCGGGATCGCGTTGGTCGAGTCGACTGCGATCTGCAGCGGGATCTTCTTGCCGTCCCTGCGCTTCAGCACGCGACCCGCGATGCCCGGCGTGCTCTTCAGATACGCGACCTCGAACTCGCACACGCGATCGCCGGCACATGCGGCCACGGCATCGGTGTAACGCATGCCGTCGTAGCTCTTCTCGTAGCCGTACTCGGCGCACGACTGGATGCGCTCGCCGTTGTCGTCCCACTTCGGCTTGCGATGGTGCTTCGCCGCGTCGGCGGCCTTCTTGCCGAGCCCCGGCGCACGCGTGAGCCCCGAGCGCGCGAGCACGCTCTTGCCCGCGAGCGTGAGCGCGCGCCCCTTCTTCGGCTTCGCGTACTCGCTGCGCTTGCGCCCGTCGACGAGATCACCGGGGATGTCGGTCTTTCCGACCTTCAACACCTTGGCACTCGGCGCCTTCGCGCGACCGGGATCGTCCGCGAGCTTCTGTTGGATGATGGGCGCGCACACGTCCTTGTGTGTCTTGCCACAGGCCGTGTCGACATAGCCCGGCGCGAGACACTTCGACTCGTTGGGCGTCGGACACACGCTACCCGCAGTGGCCGGGGTCGCAGGCGCGGCGATCACCACGCTGGCGAGCAGACCGATGCACGCAAACGACGAGAGCAAGATCGTACGACTCATCTCGGACGCGACCTCCCGAGGCACGCATCGCGAACGACCGCCGCGCGCGAGCCCCCGAGTGTCGACGAGCGCCGTACGACGGTGTGACGCAGGTTTTTTCGCGCGCGCCCGGCTCAGCTCTCGTCGGCGGTCGCGGCCTTCGCGACCGCCATGAGGAAGTCGAACCGCGTCTGGAACAGCTTGACCTGCAGCGCGAGGCCTTCGATGTGATGGCCTTGGCCCTCGAACTCGACGTACGTGACCGGCAGCCCCAGCGATTTCGCCTTGTCGGCGAACTGTCGACTCTCGGTCACGGGCACGCGCCAGTCGTTGCTGCCGTGCGTCAAGAGGAGCGGCATCTGCAAGCGATTCGCGTGCGAGAGCGGGCTGCGATCCTTCATGCGCGTGCGCTCGGCCGGCTTGCTCGGATCGCCGCTCTCGAGCACGACCCAATCCGGGATGTTGCTCGCGTCGTGGAAGCTCTGGATGTCGGAGAAGCCCGCGTGCGCGAGCCCGAAGCCGAACGGGTAGAGCTCGTTGCGTCCGTTCGTGCCCGGCGGGAAGGTGAGCGCGCGCATCGTCGCGTAGCCGCCGTGGCTACCTCCATAGACGCCGATGCGCCGCGCACCGAGGCCGGTCTTGCGCTCGAGCCAACGCGCGACCCAGAAGAGATCGACGATCTCGTCGCCGCCGAGATCCTTGTCGTTGAGCGCATGGAAGTCGCGACCGAAGCCGGAGCTGCCGCGCACGCTCGGTGAGACCACGGTGAAGCCCGCGGCACACATCACTTGATCGAACTGGCTGTAGGCATTCTCGCCGCCGTAGAACGCGGTGATCATCGCGAGCTTCTGCTTCGCGTCGGCGAGCGGCTGCTTGGGCTCGAGCACGAACGCGTGCAGCTCCCGCGCCTTGCCGGTCTTGGGATCCTTGTCGAAGGTGGGGATCTTCACCGCGGTGGCCTTGCACGCGACGATGCTCTGCTCGAGCGACTCGTCGAGCGCGGCCACGCGTTGCGGCTGGAGCTTGCCGCCGCTGGTGTCGACCTCGAGCCCTTCGAACACGATGTCGGGCGCGGCTTGCACGACGAGCGCGCGCGCACCGTGACCGTCGCGCACGTCGGCAGTGCCGGGCATCTTCTGCTCGGCGACGACCTTCCCCGCGGCATCGACGAGCACGAGCGTCGAGCCGGCCGGCGTGCGATGCACGGCGACGACACCTTGGTCGACCACGTGCGCGGAGGCGATGTCCTCGGTGAACGCGGTGAGCTTGCGCGTGCGCTTGGTGGCGCGCGACCACGCGTAGAGGTTGGTGAAGCCGTCGTCGTTCGCGACGTAGAACAGCTCGTCGCCGACCCAACCCTCGAGCGCTTCGAGCTCGCTGCGCCGCGCCTTCACGTCGGTGATCGGCACGACCTTCGGCTTGGCCGCCTTCAGGTCGACGCGCACGAGCTGCGTCTTGTTGCGATCGCCCTTCACGTTGGCCGCGAAGATCACTTCGCTCTCGTCGGGCGAGAAGCGCAGATCGGACCAGGTGAACTGCAGCTTGGGATCGTCGCACACGACCTCGCGCTCGTTGCCGGTTGCCACGTCGCGCAG
>DASZPU010000437.1:0-3371 GCA_035550195.1 Nannocystaceae bacterium | reverse complement strand
TGCGAATCGAGGGGTCGCGCATCTTCGCGAAGCGCTCCTCGTCCTCACCGTCGAAGCCGTCCGGCACGCCGGGCACGTCCTCGCGCGCGACGTCGTGGCCGAGGAAGACCAACGCGCACGGCGTGCCGCTGCTGCAGCTCGCGCGATCGAGATCGCCGACCGCGAACTCGGGTGCGGGCGGACCGACCTCGGGCTCGCGCGCACCGAGCAGCTCGCGGATCGCCGTGAGGTCTTCGCCCTCGGCACCGCCACTGCGGCGATCGAGCACGGTGCCGTCGGGCCCCATCACCACGAAGCCGTGGTGCCCCTTGGGCAGCGCGAAGGTGTTGGTGAAGCTGCCTTCGAAGTCGACGTACAGCGGGTAGCGCATCTCCGACGCGAAGTGCTTCATGATCTTCGCGATGCGGTCTTGGAACATGCCGAAGCCTTCGGCGTCGCCGATGATGTAGCCGACGGTTTCCTTCGGGAACTCCCAGCGGTTGAGCGCACGATTGAGCGCCTCGCCTTCCTTCGATTCACCGGTCTGCGGACCGACGACGACGAAGAAGGCCGTCTTGCCGCCGAGCTTCGCGAGCTCGAGCGGCGGCTCGCCGCCCGCCGGCGGGATCGCGATCGCAGCGGGGTCGCCCTGGATCGGCGGCAGCTCGTCGGGGATGTCCTCGACGCGCAGCAGCCACGCGCCGACGCCGAGCAGGATCGCGAGCGCACCCACGACGACGATCGCGATCTTCTTGAGCCGTCTGCGCGCCAAGCCGCGCCAAGAGTACCTCACTCCAAACGCAAGACCACCAGCCCCAGCGCACGCGCACGCAAGCACGCGACCTCGCCGCGTTGCTCGTCGGTCGCGAGCGCATGCGCGGGGCCGACGATCGCATCGCACGCGAGGCCGGCGAGCGGCTGTGCGCTCGGCGTCGCCGAAGTGATCGGCACCGCGAGCGCGTCGGCGTCGCCGCGTGGCACCAGGACGATCGGCACGCCATCGACCCAGGCGAGCGCCGGATCGCCGACGGCCGCGGGCGCGAGCGCCAGCTCGACGAGCGCTGGCTCGTTCACGCCGCGATCGGACACGAGCCCGATCGTGAGCGTCTCGCCGCCGTTGGTGAGGCCGGCGACGATGCGCGAGCCGAATGCCGCCGCGGTCGCGACCGGCACACCGACGAGCGCGGTCCAACGTTCGTTGCGAGCGACGGTCGCCGAGCTGCGGCGTCGGATCGTGTGCGACGAGCGTTGCACGTCGAGCACGATCGGCTCACGACGATCGCGGCGCACGAGCAGCGTGTCGCTGGACCCGGTGGCCGCGATCAAGGGATCGACCACCCGCGCGATGCGATCGATGTCGACGACCCCGAGCTGCACGAGCTGCGGTGTGCCGGGCGTGTCGCTCGCGAGCACGACGCTCGCCACCACGCGATCGCCGGGGCGTGGCTGCTCCGCATCGCCGGGCGCCATCAGCTCGGCGAGCAACACGTCGCCCGCGAGCACCGGGCGCACGACGTCGACCCACTCGCGCGCGCCGAGCCATGACGCATCGGGGACGAGCGCGGCGATCGGATCGCCGTCGTCTCCGGATTCCCACGCGACGTCGACGGCCATGATCGCCGCGCCGGGCACACCGTCGCGCCACGCGACGCGCACGCGATCGCCGGCCCGCCGCGCGGACACGGCCGCCGAGCCTTCGCCTTCGCGCGTGCGCAGCCCCGGCAGCGCGAGCGTGCGCGTGCGCGTGCGATCCCAGCCACGCGCGTCGGTGGGCCACATGTGCAGCTGCGGCGGATCGAGCGACACGTCGACGAGCCCGAGCACGTCGCCTTCGGGCAGGAGCGCATCGCCGTCGGCGAGCGCATCGCCCGATGCTTCCCACGCGATCGTCGGCGCCGCGACCGGCTCGAGGAACACCTGCACCACCTCGGACCCTTCGGTCTCGACATCATCGAAGGTCGAGAGCTGGATCGTGTGCTGACCCGGCACCATCCCGCCGCGCATGTAGAGGAGCAAGCGCGCGCTCGACAGCTCGCCCAGCGAAGAGCCGAGCAACGTGCCCACGATCTTGCCGTCGATCGCGAGCACGGTGCGGCCTTGCTCGACGCCGCTGACATCGAGATCGACGTCGACGTCGCGCGTGACCTCGAGGTGCAGCTCTGCGCCGGCGGGCTCGAGGAAATCCGGCGCGGGGAGATCGATCGGTCCGCCGCTGGACTCTTCGTCCGCCTGCTGCGTCGACGTGCTCGCGCACGCGATCGTGATCAGGGCGGCGAGTGATGCACGGCGCACCGATCCGAAGGTTGCCGCAGGCTCACGCGATGAGCCAGAGGCCGAGGCCGCCGAGGCCGTGCAGCGCGCCGACCAGCGCCGTCATCCAGCGCACCCGTGCGGCTGCGGCGGCGACGGTGATCGTCGCGCACGCGGCCGCGCCGAAGACGAAGCGCGCGAGCATCGCGTCGACGTCGAGCGGGCCGCCGCCGACGAGCGCGATCGCGGTGGCGCACCAAAGGACGAGCGCGCCCCAGAACACCGCGCGTGCGACGAGCCCGAACACGACCGCACGGTGGCGCGCGACGAAGGCGAGCAAGCGCTGGAGCTGGGCCATCACGAGGAAGCTTTGGCGTGCCGCGCATGCGCAGGTCAAGTTCCTGGCCAACGCGTGGCCGTGTCATACTGACGTCGAAGGTGTCGCTCACGCTCGCCCTCTTGCTCGCGGCTGGGCCCTCGTGGCAGCCCGCTCCGGCACCGCCGCCGACGCCGTGGGCGAAGGCGGGCGCGCGGGGATGGGCGGCGTGCGAGGACCTCGGTCGGCAAGCGGCGGCGTTGCGCGGCGGCACGGCTCCGCGTGCGGACCCGGGCACCGAAGAGCCGTCGGTGTGGATCGAGCGTGCGCAGCGATGTCCCGCGGTGCCCGACGTGATCGTGTACGCGGCGCAGCTCGAGCTCGCATCGGCGGGCGACATCGGTGCGTTGCTCGAGCCCGATGCGAGCATCGGAGCGGTCGTGAAGGATCACCAAGAGCGCATCGAGCGAGCGCTGGGTTGGCTCGATCGCGCGCTCGCCGAATGTGCGCGTCGACGCGAGGCTCCGCCGCGCGAGACGAGATTCCTGCGCGCGTATGCGTTCGTCACGCTCGGTCGCGCGCAAGAAAGCGAGGTCGCGCTCGCGAAGGCGGCCGCGGCCGCGGAGGTCGAAGGCTGGCGCATCGCACGGATGGGCGCCGTCATTGCGCTGTTGCGTGGCGATCTCGATCGCGCGATGGCGCGGGCGCATCGCGCATCGATCGATGCACCGCTCGAGGATCGCGTCATCACGCGCTACATCCGAGCGATGGTGCTCGACCGCTCGGGTGCCGTCGCGGCTGCGCGCACCGAGCTCGCGGAGCTGCG
>DASZPU010000436.1:0-9187 GCA_035550195.1 Nannocystaceae bacterium | reverse complement strand
CAAACCCTCGTGATCCGGAAAGCGTCGCACCGAACGATTCACCGTGCGCCGCGCCTCGTCGTCGCGACCGAGCTGGATGAGGATCACCGCGAGCGTGTAGTGCACGTCCGCGCGATCCTTGCCCTCGAGCTCGACGGCCGCGCGCGCATCCCCCAACGCCGCCTCGTGATCGCCGAGCTCGTGCTCGATGAGCGCGAGTGCGAGATGCACGAGCCCAGGACGTGCGTGCAGCGGCAACAGATCGCGGTAGGCAGCGCGCGCCTTCGCGAGGTCACCGCGCGACAACAGGAACGCGGCCTCGGTCTCGCGCAGATCGACGTCGCGCGGGTGTCGAGCCCGACCTTCGCGCAGCGCCTTGCCGGCGTCGTCGAAGCGGCGCAGCTCGACCGCGAGCACTGCGAAGTTGCCGTACGCGTCGGCCGAGTCGCCGCTGCGATCGATCGCACGTCGTGCGGCCGCGAGCGCCAGGTCGGCCGAGCCCAGCCGCACGAACAGCACCGCGAGACGCTCGAGATCGCCGGCGTCGTCGAGTCGGCCGAGCAACCACTTCGCATCGGAGGCCGCGCCTTCGCGATCGTCGCGTGCGAAGCGTACTTGAGCGCGCACGAGCACGATGCTGGGATCGCTGGGCGAGCGTCGTGCGGCCTCGACGATCGCCGCGTGAGCGCCCTCGAGATCGCCGCCGCGCTGGCGTGCACGCGCCAGGTCGCGCCACAACATCGCATCGTCGGCACCGCGATCGAGCGCGCGCTCGAACTGCCGCGTCGCCTCGCGATCGTCACCACGCGCGAGCGCAGCCTCGCCGAGCTCGCGCGCATCGTGGGCGCATCCGATCGCGAGCACGAGCGCGACGATCAGCCCTGCGCGCGCATCCACAGCCACGCCCCGATCCCGCCGAACACGGCGATGGCCACCGCGACCCACAAGAGCGTGCCGCCGACGCCGGAGCTCGTCTGCAACATCATCGGGCGCTGGGCGATCGGGCTCGGTGGCGTCGCGACGGGCGCTCCCGGACGCGTGCTGGTGATCTCGCGGCGGAGCTCGGGTACGTCGCCGACCTTGAGCCGGCGCTGTGTCAGCGGGTGCACCAACGTGTCGTTGGGCGAGACGCGACCGCTCGCGATCTGCTGGCGCAGCTCCGCGAGCGTGAGCTCGCCGAAATCCTGGCCGTCGCGGATCAGGCGATACGAACGGCTGGCGTGCTCGACGTCGTCGTCGTCGATCGCGACGGTGCCGCGGCGTGCCCCCGGAACGTGCTCGCGCTCGGAGCCGGCGATCGCGGTGTCGACCGTCGAGTCGCCGATCGATCCGAAGTAGCTGCCGCTGCCGCTGGCGCGATCGCTGCGCGCCGGCGCAGCGGACTCACCGTCGACGGTGGCGAGCCGCTCCGCTGCGGCGTCGGCCGAGGGCAGATCGAGCCGCAACGACGCGCTCGCACTCGGGCTCGGACCGAGCTCGGCTTCGGCGGCGAGACGTGTCGAGCTCTCGGCGACATCCTCGGTGAGCTCGAGCGCGCTCGCATCTGCGCTGGCTTCGGCGATGCGTCGCGTCGCGCGCTCGAGCCCGCGCAGCGCATCGGGTGCGATCTGCGGCGCGACGCGACCGGGCGGTGGCGGAGGCACGGGCGCGGCTCCGGGCACCGTGCCGCCGGGCACGACGCCGAGCACGACCATGCCTTGCGGCACGAGCACCGCCTGCATGCCCGGCGGCGCGACCATGCCCTGCGGCATCATGCTCGCCGGTGGGATCGATCCGTGCGCCGGCGTCATTGTGCTGGGCATGACGTGCGGCGGCGGCGGTGGTGCGGGCGGCACCATGCTCGCCATCGGCGGCGGCGGTGGTGGGGGTCCACCCGAGAGGCTCGGCATCACCATGCCGGCGGGCAACGGGCTGCCGGGTGCGCGCAGATCGACGCGGGCGCCGGGGCCCATCGCTTCGGCGAGCTCCGCCTTGAAGGTGAGCACGTCGGGCGGTCGTGCACCGACGTCGGGCGCGGTGGCGCGCTCGAGACACAGCGAGAGATCGGGCGGTCCGTAGATGCCGACCTCTTCGAGCGGCGTGCCGGCTTCGCGCAGCGCACGGCCGGTGAGCAGCTCGATGAGCAGCGTCGCGACGCCGAACACGTCGGTGCCGCTCTCGAGTCGCGGCGGCGCGAGCAGCTGCTCGGGCGTCACGCTCGCGAGGCGACCCGCGGCGCGCAGCCGCTCGAACCGTGGCATGCGTGCGAGCAACGGACCGACACCGGGATCGCCGAGCGCGACGCGACCGCTGGTGGAGATCCACACCGCGTCGGCGTTCACGTAGCCGTGCACCATCGCGCCGTGCAACGACGTGAGCGCGTTGCAGACGTGCCCGATGATCGTCTGCGCCGTCTCGGGATCGACGGTGCGGCCCTTCGCCGCGCGATCGACGATGAGCTGGCGCGCGCTCTGCCCTCCGGGGTTGCCCTGCACGAGCAGGAGTCGCTGATCCCAGGTGACGGCGCCGTGCTGCGCGAGCAGGCTGCGATGCTCGATGCTCGCGGCCCGCTGCACGTTGCGCAGCAGCTGCGCGCGCGCGTCGAGCTGCGCTGCGAGGGCCGGGTCGACATACGTGACCAGCACCGGCAATCCACCGACGGTCGCGTGATACGTGTCGCCGTGCGGCACCTCGCCGATCGCACGCTCGATGCGGATCTTCACCGGGCGCGCCGCACCGGCGAGCTGCAGCTCGTCGGCCGGGACTTCGGTGCCAGGCAGGAGCTGCTCCACGGGAGGGGGGATTATCGCAGGTCTCAGGTGCGGCGCGAACCACCGCCGCGCGAACGCGACCCGGAGAATTGCCGTGGGAGGTGGACGCCATAGGCGGCCAGCTCGCACGAGCAACCGCCGCACGGCGGCGGCGGCCGCTCTTGCGGCCGAGGGTAGGCGCCGTTCGAGTCGAGCCGCATCGCCTCGACTCGAGCGAGTGCCGTAGGGACGCAGTCCCTACATATCGAAGGCCTCTTCGACCGTCGGCTTCTTGCTGTCGTCGCGGGCTTCGCGGATGCCGGTGAGCAGTGCGCGCGCGCCTTCTTGGACGAACAGCGTGACATTCGGATCGACGATGCGCTTCTCGAGCCACGGCTCGACCACCGCGCGGATCTCCGGGTTGGTCGCCCGCAGCTGGCCCATGCTCGCGAGGATCTTCAGCGCGAGCGCGTCGTCGGGCATGAACATCTCCTCGCCGTCCTCGTTGCGGTCGGGGCTCATCATCACGGTGACGCGGCCGCACAACGTGTCGCGCTCGGTCGGCGTCGAGTCATCGTAGGCGCGCACCAACGCGAGGTTGCTGCCCTCGTGCGCGAAGATCCCGAGCGCGTGCACGATGGCGCAGCGCAGCTCGACATCCGCCGTCGGCAGGCGCTCCTCGAGGATGCGCACCATCTTCCGACCGTCGCGTTGATCACGATGCTGCGCGACCGCCCACGCGGCGATGCGCTGCGCCATCGGATCGCCGCGCTGCACCACCTGCGCGAGGATGTCGGCGGAGCTCGTCACCTGCATCGCACCGAGCGCGTAGAGCAGGCGCAGATCGATGGGCGTGCCGTCTTTCTCCCACGCCGCGAGATCGTCCTTCAGCTCCGCCTGCACCGCCGACACCATCGAGCGCTGCTGCAGCCGGCCCAGCGCGACCGCGGCCTCGCGACGCAGCGGCGGATCACCGGTGCGCACCGCCGCGACGAGCGGAGAGATGAGCGCGTTCACGCTGGGCAGATCGCGATGCCGCCCCAGCGCCCATGCGGCCCACGGCGCCGCCGGTCCGCCCTCGGCCATGCGCCAACGCAGCTGCGGCACGATCTCGGGCGAGCGCCGGATCGACAGCTGCTTCACCGCCTCGATCTGCTGCTCGGGTGTGCCGCGATGCAGCGGCCCGAGATACACGCCGATGTTCTTGTAGTAGCCGTCGAAGTCGCGGTCGACGATGTTGAAGAAGATGTTGCTGACCAGGCCCGAGCCGATCAGCAAGAACGGGAACGACAACAGCGAGCGCTGCATCGACACCGCGACGATGTCGACGTCCTCGTCGCGCTTGAGCACACCGGGTACGCGGCCCGCGAGGTGCGTGCGGCGGAACGCACCGTTGAAGAGCAGCTCGTCGAGCAGCAGCGCGTCGAAGATCGCCGCCAGCGCGATCGCACCGTAGTACGCGGCGCGCAGCCACTGCTCGCCCGAGTCGGTCTCGGGGATCATCCGCACGAGGCGCGCGACCCACACCGACACCGCGATGCCGAGCGCGTTGAAGATGACGACGAGCGAGAACAGCCTCGCCCACGTCGGCCCGCGTCGCGAGGTGCTCACCTGCACCGTGGGGGACGGCTCGGACTCGGACACGGAAACCTTCATAACGTGGAAGGGGACGCCTGGGCAGGCCCGGAGTTCCCGAGCGCGGTCTCGCCGTTTTCTTGCCGCACGGGCCCGCGCGCCCCTAGGGTGCCGGCGGCGATGATCGAGATCGCGTTGCCTCCCCACGCGCCCCCGGCCGCCGGGGATCCCGCGGAGCCGTGTGCGCCTGCTGCTGCGGTGCGCACGAGCACGCCGTCGCGGCTGCATCGCGCGGCCGCGCGCCTCGAAGCGCTCGCGATGATGGGCGCGCTCGCGGTCGGCCTCGTCGAGGTGCACGCCGCCTATCGCACCAGCCTCGCGCAGACCACCCCGGTCGCGGGCGTGAAGCTCGGCGGGTATGCGGTCGGCGGGCTCGACGACGCGTCGCTGCAGGCGGTTGCGACGGCCGCCGTCCAAGCGGCGCTCGAACGTCCGCTGGTCTTGCGCGCGGCCGATGCCGAGACCACCAGCTCCGCACGCGCGCTCGGAGCCGTGCCCGAGCCGGAGCACGCGATCGCCGACGTGCGTGCGATCGGCCGCAGCGGGGCACCGCTGTCCGATCTCGCGACGCGCGTGCAGGCGCAGCGCTCCGGCATCGATGTACCGATCACGTGGCGCTTCGACGAGTCGCGCGCGCTCACCGAGCTGCTCGCGCTCGCACCCGCGGTGGAGCGTCCGTCGTTGCCGACGCGCCTCGATCTCGAGCGCCGACGCGTCGAGCCGGCACAGCGCGGGACCGCGTTGCTCGCCCACGATGCGCTCTCGGCCGTCGCGATCGGGCTCGCATCGGGCAGCACCGCGATCGATCTACCGGTCGCACACAAGCCGCCGGTCGCCGACGATCCGCTGGCGGAGTACGCCGATCTCGACATCGGCACGATGCTCGGCTCGTTCGACACGCCGTACTCGCTCGAGGCCAAGGAAGCCGATCGCAGCTTCAACCTGAAGGTGGGCGCGACGAAGGTCAGCGGCATGGTGCTCTTGCCCGGCGAGACCTTCTCGTTCAACGATCGCGTCGGGCCGCGCACACAGGAGAACGGCTTCCGGTACGGCGGTGGCATCACCGCGGGCGAGCTGGTCGACGTGCTCGGCGGCGGCATCTGTCAGGTGAGCTCGACGCTCTACGGCGCCGCGTTCTTCGGCGGGCTCGAGATCGTCACGCACCATCCCCACAGTCGACCGAGCAGCTACGTCGACATGGCCCTCGACGCGACGGTCGTGTGGCCCGACACCGATCTGCGGCTGCGCAACCCGTACGACTTCCCGGTCGTGCTCTACATGGTCGCGCGTCAGGGCAAGGTGCACGCGGAGATCCTCGGTGCACGACGGCCGTACCAGATCGCCTTCGAGCGCGAGCTCGTCGAGGCGACACCGCACCGAACAATCTTCCGAGATGACGCGAACTTGCGCACCGGAGCGCAAGTCGTTTCTCAACGCGGCATGCGCGGCTTCAAGGTCAAGCGCACGCGCAAGATCTACCAAGCCGGCGAGCTGCTCCGCGAAGAGGCGAAGGAAGTCAGCTATCCCTCGACCAGCGAGATCGTTCGCAGGGGCACGAACCCCGCGGGCGCGGAGCCGGAGAAGAAGACGCTGCCGCCTCTGCGTGATCCCGCGGCGCATCTGCGGATCGTGCAGTAGCGCGATCGAGGGCGCGGTGGTCGTGCACGCGCTCAGGGTTGGTTTTCGCAGGGGCTGCCGCCCCTACGCTCGTTGGATCGAGTCGAGCCGCTGCGGCTCGACTCGATCCCTCGCTACCCCACGGCGACAAGAGTCGCCGCCGCCGCCGTGCGGCGGTTCGCTCGAAAAGCTCGCCGCCTTTGGCGTCGACCTCTTCGGCGAATTCCTCGAGCTTGCGATCGACTCGAGTGACTCGCCCCCCGCCCAAGGAAGAACAACCGCTTCTCCACTTTCTTGCGTGCATCGCGGGATTCGGACAAGCGTCGTCTCGCACCACGCTACGAGGTCGTCATGCGAGAGATGCACAAGTGGAAAGACAAGGTCGAGCTGAGTCTCGACAACCGACAGATCTTCTTCCTGTTCTTCGGGCTATCGGTGGTCGGCTGCTTCGTGTTCGCGCTCGGAGTGATGGTCGGCCGTCGCGTCGACTTCGACTCCGTCGCGGAGGTCGAGTCGCAGCCCGGTCAAGGGCTCGCGGTGCTCGACACAGAGGCGGAGCCCACGAGCTACGCCGCTGCGCTGCGCAACCCCGAGCCGCAGGACGCTCCGATCGCGGAGCCCGTCGCGATGCCCGAGGCCGACGCCGAGGGCAGCGCTGCCGAAGATCCCGAGCCGGCGAAGCCCGGTGAGAAGAAGGCCGCTGCGAAAGCTGCGAAGGCCGGCAAGCCCGGCGAGAAGCCGAGCGCGGACAAGAGCGTCATGGCGTCGGGCAAGACCGCTGCGCCTGCGGTCGCCGATGGTCGTCGCTTCACGCTGCAGATGAAGGCGTTCGCGAAGCCCGAGGAGGCCGAGGCCTTCGCCGCTCCGCTGCGCGCGAATGGCCACGACGTGCGCGTCGAAGCGCACGAGATCAAGGGCCGCATCTGGCACCGCGTCCGCATGGGCGAGTTCGACAACTGGGAAGACGGCCTCGCCGCGAAGACCGACTTCGAGAAGAACGAAAAGATGATCGCCTACGTCGTGCGGCTCTAAAGCCCCGAGAATCGCGAACACGAGCGGCGGGATCCCCGAGGGACCCCGCCGCTTTCGCGTTAACGGTAGAACCGCCGCGCATGCCCGCGCCGCACAACTCGGCCGACACGCCGGTGATGCGCCAGTTCCTCGAGATCAAGGCGCAGCATCCCGACGCGATCCTCATGTTTCGCATGGGGGACTTCTACGAGCTGTTCTTCGAGGACGCCGTCACCGTTGCGCCGATCCTCGACATCGCGCTCACCACCCGCGACAAGCAGGTCGAGGATCCGGTGCCGATGTGCGGCGTGCCGTTCCACGCGCTCGGTGGGTATCTGCGCACGCTGGTCGAGCGCGGCTTCAAGGTCGCGATCTGCGAGCAGATGGAGAGCCCCGAGGACGCGCGCAAGCGCAAGGGCCCGGGCAACAAGATCGTGCGCCGCGAAGTCGTGCGCGTCGCGACGCCCGGTGCGTTGCTCGACGAAGAGCACCTGCGCGGCGGCGAGCCCAACTATCTCGCGGCGGTCGTCGGCGACGGCGAGCTGCCCGGCACGTGCAGCCTCGCGTGCTACGACCTCTCCACCTCCGACTTCGTGGTCGTGCGTGCGAGCAGTGCGGATCTCGTGCGCGCGGAGCTGAGCCGACTCGCACCGCGCGAGATCCTGGCCGACCCATCGGCGCATGCGTGGATCCGCGAGCTCACGATCGCGGCCGGCACCGCACCTCGGCTCGAGCCGCTGCCCGAGACCGACGCCGCGAACCTGCGCCGCGTCGAGGCGCTCGCGAGTGAAGGCGGGACCAACCAGCTCGAGCCGGCGAGCGTGCGCGCAGCCGCAGCCGTGCTCGTCTATGCCGAAGCGACGCAGCCCGGCCAGACCCTGCTCGTGCATCGCCTGCGCCGTCACGAGCCCGCCGCGCATCTCGTGCTCGACGAGACCTCGCTGCGCAACCTCGAGGTCTTCCGCACGATGCGCGACGGCGAGCGCCGCGGGAGTCTCCTGTGGGCGATCGATGCCACGCGCACCGCGATGGGGGCGCGATCGCTGCGCGCGTGGCTCGGCGCACCCACGCGCGATCGCCAAGTCATCGCCGCGCGCCAAGAAGCGATCGGTGCGCTGGTCTCCGAGCCGCGCGTTCGCACCGCGCTGCAGAACCAACTCAAGGAAGTGCGCGACATCATCCGGCTCACCGCGCGCGCGCGACTGGGCACCGCAAACCCTCGCGAGCTCGCGGCGTTGCGCGCATCGCTTGCAGCACTACCCGAGCTCGTCGCGCGACTCGGCGAGCTGGCGAAGCGCCGCACCGATCGCAAGGTGCCGACCGGTCTCGACCTCGGCGACGATCGCTTGCGCGACGTCCACGACGATCTCGCGCAGGTGCTCGTGCCCGATCCGCCCGCGCACCTGCGCGAAGGCGGCGTCATCGCGCGCGGTGCAGATGATCAGCTCGATGCGCAACGCGAGCTCCGCGACGGCGGTCGCGAAGCGCTCGCGGCGATCGAGACGCGCGAGCGCGAGCGCATCGGCATCCCCAACCTCAAGGTCCAGCACAACCGCGTGTTCGGCTACTTCATCGAGGTGCCGCGCGCCCACCTCGCGAAGGTGCCGGCCGACTGGGTGCGCAAGCAGACCGTGGCGGGCGCGGAACGCTACGTCACCGAGGAGCTCGCCGGCCACGAGTCGAAGGTGCTCGCGGCCCACGAGAAGGCGCTCGAGCGCGAGCAACAGCTCTACGCCGCGCTGCGCACTCGGGTGAGCGCACAGGCCGAGCGGCTCGTCGCGCTGGGCGAGCGCATCGCCGCACTGGACGTGCTCGCAGGCTTGGCCGAGCTCGCGGAGCGCCACGACTACGCGCGCCCCGAGATCGTCGAGGAGCCGGTGCTCGACATCGAAGGCGGTCGCCATCCGGTGGTCGAGCGCATGCTCGAGGTCGGGCGCTTCGTGCCCAACGACACCCGCGTGCGCGCGGGTGCGGGCGGTGCCGATGCGCGGCTGTGGGTGCTCACCGGCCCGAACATGGGCGGCAAGAGCACGGTCATCCGCCAAGCTGCGCTCGTCACGATCCTCGCGCACATGGGCAGCTGGGTGCCGGCCACGCGCGCGACGGTGGGGCTCACCGATCGCGTGTTCACGCGCGTCGGTGCGGCCGACGATCTCGGCCGCGGCGAGAGCACCTTCATGGTCGAGATGCGCGAGACGGCGCAGATCCTCGCGCAC
>DASZPU010000435.1:0-5938 GCA_035550195.1 Nannocystaceae bacterium | reverse complement strand
GCACTCCGTGTAGGCCTTGGCGCGGACGCTGGTGTTGAAGCTGCGGTCGATGAGCCTGACGTCGACTCTCTCCACCGCGTCGAGGGCGAGCGCGCTCGCGGCCGCGCCCGTGCTCGCAGGTCACGACCGCGTCGCACTCGTCGCATTCGCGACCGACGGCGACGACGGATCGAGCGGCGCGGCCGGAGCGGTGGTCGACACGACCACGGCTGCACGCGCGATCGACCTCGACGCGGCGTTCGCTCGCTCCGACACCGCGGCTCTGCTCGCACGCCTCGGTGATCTCGTCGTCACCGGCCCCACCGGCACGAACGTCTGCGATCTCGTCGTCGTCGTCGCGCGCTGACGTGCGTGTGCGCCCACCGTGCGCGACGATCACGGTGCGGCGCGGCGTGCGAGCCCGCAGCGCGCCATCGCGACCCGAATTCCGCGAACGGCATGGCGACTGCAGTGTTCGGCGCCACATGCGATACCCCCGATTCGCTCTGCTCGTCGTGCTCTCGTTCGTCGCGTGTCGCGAAGACGACGATGCCGACGCGCTGGAGTCCGAAGACCTCGAAGCCACGACCGCCGAGATCGAAGCGGCCGACGAGATCGTCGACGCACAGCCGAAGCAGCCCGCGCAACGCCGCACGCTGGCCGAGCTCGAGGCCCATCGCGCGCGACTCGAGGCTGCCGCCGTGCGGGCCGACGTTCGCTTCGGTCGCGCAGGCCGCAGCGCGCAAGAGAAGCTGCGTCCCAGCCGACGCCTGCTCGGCGACGCCCAGAGCACGCTCGAGCCCGAGGCCGCGCCCACGCACGACCCCGCGACGACGCCCGCGGCTCCGTGACCGCGCACGCTTGCTATGCTGAGCACGCATGAAGTGGGATCGCGGCCATAGCAGCGGGTTCGTCGAGGATCGTCGCGGCGGATCGCGGGGCGCAGCGCTCGGCGGTCTGGGCCTGGTCGGCACCATCGTGGTCGTGCTGATCGGGCGCTTCACCGGCATCGACGTGAGCGGTCTGCTCGGCGGCGGCGACGGTGGTGGCGAACCGATCCCCGCCGATCAGGATCGCGAGCGCGAGCTCGTCGAGTTCGTCTCGTTCGTGCTCGACGACGCACAAGCGGTGTGGAAGCAGCAGCTCCCGCAAGAGACCGGCACGCCGTATCGCGAGGCGCACCTCGTGCTCTTCCGCGAAGGCGTGCAGACCGGCTGTGGCTTCGCCGACAGCGGCGTCGGCCCGTTCTACTGCAGCGCCGACGAGAAGGTGTACATCGACCTGTCGTTTTATCGCGTGCTGGATCAGAAGCTCGGCGCGCCCGGTGACTTCGCGCAGGCCTACGTGATCGCGCACGAGATCGGGCACCACGTGCAGCACCTCACCGGCGTCTTCGAGCGCGGGCGCGTGGCGACGCAACGCGGTGCCGACAAGAACGCGGTGTCGATCCGCCAAGAGCTGCAGGCCGATTGCTATGCGGGCGTATGGGCGCACTCGACGGCGAACCAACAGCTGCTCGAGAAGGGCGACATCGAAGAAGGTCTCGCAGCGGCGGCCGCCGTCGGTGACGACACGCTACAGCGCCGCGCAAAGGGCCACGTCGAGCCCGAGACGTGGACGCACGGCTCGGCGGCGCAGCGTCAGAAG
Source organism: Nannocystaceae bacterium (assembly GCA_035550195.1). Classification (GTDB taxonomy): domain Bacteria; phylum Myxococcota_A; class Polyangia; order Nannocystales; family Nannocystaceae; genus Xiheibacterium. Next base: position 4,312 of record DASZPU010000435.1, on the reverse strand, counting down.
TGGTTCACGCGCGGGCTCGAGCGCGGCAAGCTGGCCGACTGCGACACGTTCACCGAAGACCCGTGAGGTCGTCGCGATCGCCCCATCACCGACTCGGGCGCTTGCCGGGCTCCGATCGCGACGAGCAGCTCGGTGAGGCGATGCCACGCACCGGTGCGATCGAGCAACCCGTCGAGCCAACCGTTGGTGATCCCGAAGCGCACGTCGTGCGGCGCACGGTGATGCGCCGCGTGGTGCTCGGGCGAGAGAATGATGCCGCTGCGTTGCAACCACCGCACGATGGGATGGTTCTTCGGCGCGTGCGCCCAACGGTGGATCTGGTTGGTGAGCGCCGCCGACACGAGGAACGCGACGCCGAGCACGCCGAGCCCGAGCCCCCACGGGGTCGTCGCGATGGGCACGAACACCAGCGCGATCATGAACGGCGTGGTGAGCATCAAGCCGGGCGCGTTCATCTCGCGGAAGGTGAGCGTGCAGATCAGGCCCGGTTGCTCGTGGTGCTGACGAAAGCGGAACACGAACGCGGGTCCGACGAGCGGCGTGTTCTCGTCGTAGAAGTTGTCGGCGAAGTAGTGCACCGCCGCGGTCGCGAGCGCGGCCATCGCCATGCCGATCGGAACGAGCGCGAGCAACCAGAGGCTCGCCGGCGCCAGCGCGACGAGCCCGTATCCGACGCGCGCCATCACCCACACCGCCGCGACCGCGAATCCCACCATCGCGATCGCCTCCAGCCGCGACATGTTGCGGTGGAATCGTGGCGAACGATTGTGGACCTGCGCCATGGGTCGGGGATGGTAGCGGGTCGCCGCTCGCGGTTGCTATGCTTACGGGCATGAGTGGCGCGCGGATCGGCGCGGAGTCGGCGTGAGCCTGCCCAAGGTCGTCGTCACGCGTGCGCTCCCCGACGGGTGGCTCGATGCGCTCGCACATCGCTGCGAGGCGGTGATCGGCCCCGCGGATCGTGGGGGCTGGTGCGACGAGACCTGGGCCGCGCTGCCCGAGGCCGAAGGCATTTTCGCGATGCTCACCGAGCCCGTCGATCGCGAGGTGCTCGCACGCGCGCCGAAGCTGCGCGTGGTGAGCAACATGGCGGTCGGCGTCGACAACATCGACCTCGCCGCGTGTCGTAGCCGCGGCATCGCGGTCGGCAACACGCCCGGCGTGCTCACCGAGGCCACCGCGGATCTCACGATGGCGCTCGTGCTCGCGTGGTCGCGGCGCGTCGTCGAGGCGGCCGCCGATGCGCGCGATGGACGATGGCGCACGTGGTCACCGACCGGTTGGCTCGGTCGCGATCTCGCGGGCGCGCGGCTCGGCCTGGTCGGCTTCGGAAAGATCGCACGCGCAGTGTGCCGACGCGCGCTCGGATTCGGCATGAAGGTCGCGTACACACGGCGCTCGAGCGGCGTCGATCATGCCGGTGCGACGCGCATGGAGCTGCCCGAGCTGCTCGCGAGCAGCGACATCGTCAGCGTGCACGTGCCGCTCGGCGAAGCGACGCGCGGGCTGATCGATCGCGACGCGCTCGCGCGCATGCGTCCGGGTGCGTTGCTCGTCAACACCGCGCGCGGGCCCATCGTCGATCGCGACGCGCTGCTCGACGCGCTCGTGCGCGGACATCTCGGTGGTGCGGCGCTCGACGTCACCGACCCGGAGCCGCTGCCCGCGAGCGATCCGCTCTACGCATTGCCGAGCGTGCTGGTGCTGCCGCACATCGGTTCGGCCACCGTCGGCACGCGTCGCGCGATGGCCCAGCTCGCGTGCGAGAACCTGCTCGCGGGGCTCGCGGGGCAGCCCCTGCCCCACGCCGTGGCCTGATTGCCCGCGCTGACAGAAACGTGCTAGCTTCGAGAGCGATGTATCCTTGTCATCGTTGTCGTAGGCATGTGATGGTGGAAGCGGCGGTGTGCCCGTTCTGCGCCGCGCCGCAGAAGAACGGTACTGCCGCGCTCGGTGGATTCGCGGGCGTGCTGCTCGGCATTGCGCTCGCGGGTTGTGGTGACGACACCGCGTCGGAGACCGGTGCGACGCAGGAGACGTCGGCGGGCACGACGGTGTCGACGAGCAACACGACGCAAACGACGACGGAGCCCACGGGCACCTCGTCGACGTCGAACGAAGAAGAGTCGGCCGAGGTCGCCGACTACGGCAGCGCCGGCCCCGGACCGGAGGACTCGTCGATCACGGAAGCCGAGTCCAGCTCGACGTCCGGCGACACCTCGAGCTCGAGCGACAGCTCGGGATCGACCGGCACCGACACCGGCTCGTCGTCGTCCGACACCGGCTCGGCCGAGAGCGCCGACTACGGTGGCGCAGCGCCGCGGAATTAGTCTTGGTCGCGCCCTCCGGCGCTCTTGCTGGCGCGAGCGATCGTGCTCGCTGTCCGCCGTGGCGAAGCCACGTCGCGCTCGAGCTCTCCGAGCGGGGGCGTCTGATACGATGATCGGCATGCATCCCTGTCATGCGTGCCGACGTCATGTTCGCAGCGATGCGAGCACATGTCCGTTCTGCCACTGCGTGTTGCGCGACGACGCGGCCCCGATGCCGCGACTCGCGGGCCTGTTGCTCGGGCTCGCGATGATGAGCTGCGGCGGTGATGACGACGCCACCGACGACAACGCCACCACGCAGGTGTCGAGCACGATGACCGGCTCGGACACGACCGGCACGGAGACATCGACCGGCACGGGCACGAGCACCACCAACGACGACAACGGGGTGAGCGTCGCGGCCTACGGCGATCCGAGCATCGACGACAGCTCGATCAGCGACCCCGAGACGAGCATCGCCGAGTCGAGCACGACCGGCGTCGACACGAGCGGTACGTCGAGCGGCAGCAGCGACTCGAGCGGCTCGAGCGACAGCAGCAGCTCTACAGGTCGGTGACTTCGGCGAGCGGCCGTCCCGGGCCGAGCGGATCCACGAGCCGTGACGTGCGCGGGTCGTCGATCTGCACGGGGCCGGTGCGCGCACGAAGGTCGGGATCCTTGTGCTCGCGGATGACGCGGAAGAGGCCGTTGTCGAACGGCAGCCCCGGTGCGGCTTGCACGAGCTCGACGCGCTCGCGCATGCCCATGCGATCCATCTCCAGCGCGCGGTGATGACAGAACGGATTGTTGCCGGGGCGTCCGAGCAGCGGCTCGCTCGCAGCGGTGCAACCCGACATGCACGTGGGGCCGTAGTAGCACTCGCGGCAGTAGCCCCACAGATCGTCGATGCTGCGATCGCGGACGTAGGTGATCTCGGGCGCGCGCTCCCACAGCGCTTGCAGGCCGTGCTCGCGCCACAGCCCACCGATGTTGGTGGGCCCACCGACCGACGGGCAGCTCTTGATCGCGCCGTTGCTCTCGATGCCCATCACGGTGACGCCGGCGTTGCAGCCGGAGAAGTGACCTTCACCGCGTTGGTGTCGACGCAGCTTGTGCTCGAACGGACCGAAGTAGCCGAGGTTGTTGCCCGGCCAGATCGTGACGTCGAGCTCACGACAGCGATCTTCGATCTTGTCGAGCTGCTCGAACAGCTCGACGAACTCGTAGGGCTGCACGAGCAGCTCTGGATGATCGGCCGCGTTGCCGTGCGGCATCGTGATCTGCAGCTGCCATGCGTGCACGCCTTCGGCGGCGATGAGCTCGAGCAGCGCCGGCAGCTCGTGGCGCGTGCGCGCGTTGATCTGCGTGTTGGTGGCGATCGCCGAGCCGGCCTGCTTGAGGAAGCGCAGCGCCTTGAATGCACGATCCCAGCTCTCCGGCCGGGTGCGCACGTAGTCGTGGCTCTCGCGCAGACCGTCGATCGACACCGAGCAGCTCTGGATGCCGGCCTCCACCATCGCTTCGGCGCGCGCCTGCGTGATGTTGTAGCCGCCGGTCGTCATCGTCGCCGTCATGCCGCGCTCGCGGATGCGACGGATCACGAGGATGAAGTCGTTGCGCAGATACGCTTCACCGCCGATGAGCACGACCTCGCCGACGCCGGCTTCGGCCATCTCGTCGACGAGCTGCAGTGCTTCGTCGGTGGTGAGCTCGTCCTCGCGCGGCGAGCCGGCTCGCGGGCCGCAGTGCAGACACTTCTGATCGCACGCGAGCGTGAATTCCCAGACCGCGAGCGCGGGCGTCGGCACTTCACCGGGTGCACGCTCGCGCAGCAGATGCTTGCGTCCGCGGCTCTTCGGCAACGACTTGACCACCGGCAATCTACGACGAACGTCCTCGAGCCCCATCTGCCACCGAGCATAGCACGACACACCGGCGTGCCGCCCGTCGATGATCTACAGCGGCAGCGGATGCGCTCCACCGACGCGTGCGCGGGCGCTTCA
>DASZPU010000434.1:0-4041 GCA_035550195.1 Nannocystaceae bacterium | reverse complement strand
CCGAGCGGAACGATGGTGCCCGCCGGCAACTCGATCTCGCGCGCAGAATCGGTCTGCACGATCGTCCACCCCGAGAGGTCGACGTCGACGGGCATCGCGGTGTCGCCACCGTCGCTGCTCTCGCTGCTCGTGCTCGGATCGGTGGTGACTTCGGCGCTGCCGCTGCTGCTGCTCTCTTCGACGCTGCCGTCGTCCGACGAGCTGTCGTCGTCCGCGGCAGAGTCGGCCGCGGTGGGATCGGTGGTCGACGCGTCCGCGCCGTCGTCGGTCGCGGGTGCCGTTGTCGGATCGCCCTCGGCGCCGTCGTCGGTCGCGGTCGGATCCGTCGTGGGGCTCTCGTCGCCGCCACCACTGCTCTCGCCCGTGCTGAACACGCCGTCGGCGTCGCCGAAGCGCGACATCTCGCCGCCTGCGCAGCCACCGAGGAGCGCGAGCACGGCGATGAATCGGGACGTCTTCATGGGAGCCAGGGGGTGCACACCTTCGGTGCTCCGAGGACGCACCTCGGTTCGACTGGTTGCACCTGGACCCGTGTGCGCCGGCTCATGGACGCGGCGATTCTCCTGCGCGATGACGGGTTTCGCCGTGCGGGTCGCAGCGATCTCCGATCTGCACATCGGCGCGCCGGCCGGCCGCGACGGCTTCGGACACGCGATCAGCGACTTCGCCGCGTGGCTCGACCGGCTCGAGCGCGACCACGATCGCATCGTGCTGCTCGGCGACGTGTTCCAGACCGATCACACGATCGTTCCAGGCGCGCGTCGGCGCGCATCGCAGCTGCACGCGGCGAGGCAGCGCGCGGGCGTGCTCGCGCAGCGCTTCACCGACGATCGCTATCACTACGTGCACGGCAACCACGATGCGATCGCGAAGCGCGAGCTCGCGACGCCGACCGAGCTCCGACTCGCGGCCGACGGCGTCGATCTACTCTTCACGCACGGGCATCAATTCGATCCGGTCGCACGCGGTGCGCAGTGGCTCGCGGATCTCGGCACGTGGACCACGGGTGCATTGCGACGCACACCGTTGCTCGCGCTCGCGCGCTGGCTCGAGGCTCACGACGTGGCGATCAAGCACGCGCGCTTCGGTGGCCGCGATGGGCCCTACGCACGCGGAGCCGCAGAGCTCGGCACGCGCGCGCACGCGCAGGTCGTGATCATGGGACACACGCACGCGGCCGAGCTGCACGAGCTCGGCGACGTGCTCTACGCGAACACGGGCACGTGCAGCGGGGGGCGCCGCGAGTGCGTGTCGATCGACACCGGTGCGCGCACGGTCGCGCTCCTGCACTGGCCGCAGGGCGAGCGCGACCCGATCTGTCGCGCGCGCGCGGCGATCGGCTAGCATCCGCGCCATGAGCTTTCGTTGCGTCGCGTTCGGCCTCGCCCTCCTGCCTTGCACCGCGCACGCCGACATCGTGTGGCGCGGCGACTTCGAGAGCGGTGACGTGAGCCAGTGGAACGAGCAGGTCGGGCCCGTCGCCGATCGCGTCAGCATCGTCGAAGATCCGGTGCGCGAAGGCATGTACGCGGCGCGCGTCGAGATCCGGCCCGGCGATCTCGGCATCGGCGATCTCAACCGCGTCGAGCTCGGCTACCACCCGCCGCGTGCGAGCTTCGAAGGCTCGGAGCGCTGGTACGCGTGGAGCGTGATGCAGGACGCCTACGCACCGCTCGGTGCGAGCTGGCACGCGTTCACGTACTGGGAAGCCACGATGATCTCGACCGCGGCGCTGAGCTTCCGCCTCTACGCCGGCAACGCGATCAACTTCGCGACGTTCGTGGGCGGCGAGCAGGTGCAGTGGGAGAGCACGTTCGAGCCCGGCGTGTGGCACGACTTCGTGCTGCACGTGGTGTGGTCGGGCGACGCGAGCGAGGGCCTCGTCGAGCTGTGGTACGACGGCGAGCAGGTCGTGCCCGCGACCTCGGTCGCGACGATGTTCACCGTCGGCGACGTCGCAGCGCCGAACTTCCTGCACATCGGGATGATCCGCGACGATCAGCTCACGGTCGACGAAGTGTTCTTCTACGACGGTGTGATCGAGGCGACGTCGCAAGAGGATCTGATGCCGTCGGCGAGCGACACGAGCGGCGGCGCATCCGACGAGAGCACGGGTGCGAACGACGAGAGCACGAGCGACGCGCCGGCCACGACGACGACGAGCACCACGAACGCGACGTCGGAGGACGGCGGCAGCAGCTCCGGCGCGGCGGCCGACGACGATGCAGAAGAAGGATGCGGCTGCGCGAGCGAGCGACCCGCCGGGGCGCTCGGCGTGCTCGCGGTGCTCCTCTTCCGTCGCCGCCGCCCGGCACATCGCCCGCGATAACCCACGTTCCGAACGGGCTTGGGCGCCGTTCTAGGTGAGTTGTTCGATTTGGCTGTACGCGCGAAAAGCGCGTAGTACAGTCGACTACATGCGAACGCTGCCGACCGCTTCCACCCGCTTGCTCGTCGCGACCGCGTCGTTGGGCCTCGTGCTCACCGCGTGCGGTGCACCCAAGAACGACGAGGACACCAACCCCACGACTTCGCCGAGCAGCAATGCGACGAACGACGAAGATGGTGAAACCAGCGCAGGCGAGAGCGAGTCAGGCAACGACCCGAGCGTCGCGACCACCAACGCGAGCATGACGGGTCCGGCGGAAGAGTCGGGCACCGGCGACAGCGGCAGCGCCGACACGATCTCGTTCATCCAGAATCCCGACGGCGGCAACGTCAGCAACGAGTGCGACATCTGGGCGCAAGACTGTCCCGAGGGCGAGAAGTGCATGCCGTGGGACAACGCCGGCGGCAACTCGTGGAACGCGACGCGCTGCAGCCCGCTCGATCCGAATCCCGGTCAGCCCGGTGATGCATGCACCGTCGAAGGCAGCGGCGTGTCGGGCATCGACGACTGCGATCTCGCATCGATGTGCTGGAACGTCGACCCCGAGACCAACATGGGCACGTGCGTCGGCTTCTGCGAAGGCAGCGAAGCGAACCCGGTGTGCCCGAACCCGGGCACCGGTTGCTCGATCACCAACGAAGGCGTGCTCATCCTCTGCTTGCCGTTCTGCGATCCGCTTCTGCAGGACTGCAGCGAGACCGAGGCGTGCTACCCCGAGCCGAACGGCTTCTTCTGCTCGCCCGACGCATCGGGTGAGATGGGCCTCTACGGCGATCCGTGCGAGTACTTGAACGTCTGCGATCCGGGCCTCTTCTGCGCCGACGCGGCGGCGGTGCCGGGTTGCATGGGCTCGATCGGTTGCTGCAGCGAGTACTGCGACATCAGCGATCCGATGCCGGTGTGCATGGGCGCGGGCCAGGAGTGCACCGCGTTCTACGAGGCCGGCCAGGCGCCTCCCGGATACGAGAACGTCGGCGTCTGCGTGATCCCGCAGTAAGATCCGCGGTTCGGCGCGCGCGACAGGGGCGCTTCCCGACGGGGGGAGCGCCCCTTCGCCGTTTGGTGGCGATAGAACGTTGATTCGAGCGCCTCGCGATCGGAGGTGCAACCGCCGCCAATTGTGGTCATAGAACTAGTTAGACGAACCGTGACCGCTGTCTCGCCGCTGTCCACCGACGCGTACAAATTCTCGATGGCGCAGGCCGGCTTCCCGCTGCGCACCGAGACCTTCTATCTCTCCTTCCGCCACGGCGGATTCCAACACGTGCCGTTGGATCTCGAGCGCTCGGTGCGAGCGTTGCTCGAAGGCTTGCGCGCGACTGCGGACGAGGTCGCGTTCACGCGCACGCACGGCTATGGGCTCACCGATGCGATGGAGCGCGCGCTCGCAGACGTGAGCGCGGTGAAGATCGAAGCGATCCCGCGTGGTGCGTGGGTCTACGAGCGCGAGCCGATCCTCACCATCACGGGGCCGAGCTTCCTCGTCTCGTGGCTCGAGCCGATGCTGCTCTGGCTCAACTATCCCATCCAGCTCGCGACGATGTTGCGCGCGCGGGAGGGCCAGGCGCTGCCGCCCGAGCTGCTCACCGCGACGTGTGCGGGCCACGAGCAGCTCATCCGCGCGGCGCTCGCAGACACCGATCACGCGGGCG
>DASZPU010000433.1:0-10627 GCA_035550195.1 Nannocystaceae bacterium | reverse complement strand
GCCGGCAAGCCCAAGCCGGTCGTCGCTCCGCCGCCGCCGGTGCCGACCACGAAGCCGACGCCGGGTCAGCCCACCAAGCCGAAGCGGCCGTGGTATCGCGATCCCGCCGGTGGCGTGTTGGTCGGCGTCGGTGTGCCGCTCTTTGCGACCGGCGTCGCGATCGGAGCGCTCGCCGGCGTGCACGACAGTCGCGCGACCAAGGCCACCGTGCACGGCGACTTCCTCGATCTCAGCGACAAGGCGCGGCTCGAGACGCGCGTCGCCGTGAGCCTCGCCAGCATCGGCGCTGCGATGATCATCGCGGGCGCGATCCGCTACGGCGTGCTGCGTGCACGCGAGCGGCGTGCGAAGGCTACGGTCTGTACTTTCTGACGAACAGGTCGAGGCCCTCGCCTGCGACCGCGCCCGTCACGATGATCTGATTCTGGCTGTCGGCGACGACGTCGTACGCGACGCCGTCGTGCGTGTCCGACCACAGCTCGGACAGGTCCGGTGCGAGCTTGATGATCCACATCGTGTCGCCGCCGGTCTCGCCGACGATGATGACGTTGCCTTCGGTGTCCAACGTGATCGCATGCGCGATGTCGGCTTGGGCGTCGTCGTGCGTGCGCGACCAGTCGGGCAGGCCGCCGAGCGTCACTGCGCCGTAGTACCCATCGACCGCGCTGCCGAACCCACCGACCGACGCGGCGAAGTAGATCGCGTCGGCAGTGGGCCAGATCTGCAGCAGCTCGGCGTCGTCGCCGGCGTACTCGGCGGGCGGATCGACGGTCGCTTCCATCGTCTGCATGCCGTTGCCGTCGAACCAGCCCAGCCAGGGCTCCTGCGCGCCGCCGGCCTCGTTCGTGCGCCGGCCGGCGACCACGAACGACTGCCCGATCAACGCGACATCCGAGAGCGCATCGTTTTCCGCCGGCTCTTCGCCGTCGTCGAGCTGCCACGAGGTGAGCTCGATGCCCATCGCATCGATGGTGCCGCGCGCGGCGAAGCGCTGATCGCTGCCACCGTACGTGCTCTTGCCGACCGCGACGATGCCGCGCGGCGGCGAGAACAGCAGGCCACGGACCTCGTCGTCGCTCGGCGCGATCGCATCGGGATCGAGCGTGGCGGCATCGAGGTCGTACTGCCAACGCTCGTCGCCGTCGGCGTCGTACGACGCGAGCCAGAAGTCGCGCCCCGTGCCGGCGTTCGAGACGTAGCCGCCGACGACGATCACGTCGTTGTCGCTGATCTGCACCGCCCACGCTTCGTCGTCGCTCGACGTGCCGGGCTGCTGCGACCACAGCGACTCGCCGTCTTCGCTGTACTTGCCGACGAAGATGTTCGCGCCGTTGCTCGCGACGCCGGCCGCACCCACGACCACGATCTCGTCGCTGGAGCCGAGCGCGAGACGGCGGCCGCGAGCGTCGCCATCACCTGCGACGATCTGCTCCCAGACCTGCTCGCCCGAGACGTTGCAGTCGCGGTTGCAGCCGTCGCCGTCTTTCTCGTTGGCGTCGTCGCAGTCTTCGTCGTCGGTGACGATGCCGTCGCCACACACACCGCCGCCCGACTCGCTCGCCGTGCCGTCGGCACCGGGCATCACGCACGCGTTCGCGATGCCGTCGGGCGCAGACGCGTGGAAGCGCAGGCCCGACGGGCACTCCTCGTCGGGGTAGCTGCAGTACCCGCTGTGGCACTCACCTTGGAGCGCATCGATGCGGCACTGCACATCGTCGTTGCACTCGAAGAACTTCTCGCCGCACGACGGGCCCGCAGCGATGAATCCGAGCGCGATCGCGCAAGGGATGCTCGGGCGCAGCACGACTGCTTCGAACGTACTACAGCGGGCAGCGCATCCGGAAGGATTCGAACCTCCGACTTTCGGTTCCGTAGACCGACGCTCTATCCAGCTGAGCTACGGATGCGTTGCGCTTCGATCTCGGTCGAAGCGGCGCGCAACCTAACAGAGGGTCGCGGGGCCTGCAAGCGCGCGGTCGGTCCGGGGTGAAGCGGGGTCTGCGGGGGGCTGGCGGCGGTTTCACGCGCAGCAGGTCGGGCAGCAGTCGCCGTGCGCCCAGCAGCACATCACGCCGTCGGCCGTGCACTGCGGGCCTTCGCCCTCGCACGTGCATGCCGCGTCGTCGCGCGCGTTTGCGTCGGCGCTGCGATCGGTGCGCGCGTCGGCCGTGCGATCGCCGGCGGGCTCGCTCGCCGTGCGCGGTGCGGGCTCGCGCGGTGTCGGCTCGGGGGACTTGGTCGCGTCGCGATCGCAGGCGGCGGCTGCGGTCGCGGCGGCGCCGAGGACGACGAGCACGTGGAAGAGGCGGTGGTGGGTGCGTGGCATGATCGAGAGCGTGAGGGCGCTTGCTGGAGTATCGCCATCACGATGTTCTGAACGGTCCTGCTCGGCATTCGCGAACGTTCGGCGCTCGTGAACGGTCGCGTTTCGCAAAGACTGATTCCGCCGCTTCGGGCCGGGTCGCATCGTTGCTCGTATGCGCATGGCTAGGTTGATGAACGTGCTCGTGGTGCAGGGATCGCTGCTCGTCGCTGCGTGCGAAGAGGAGGACGACGGGGACAGCGGTGGTGAGGCGAGCAGCGCCGAGGAGGGCAGCGCGAGCGCGAGTGGAAGCGAGAGCGCGAGCGCGAGTGGCAGCGCGAGCGCGAGTGGAAGCGAGAGCGCGAGCGGAAGCGACGATGCGAGCGACGACGCGCCGGCGAGCGACGATGCGAGCGACGATGCGAGTGACGACGCGCCCGCGACCGACGACGGCCCCGTCTCCACCGACGAAGGCGGCACGAGCTCGAGCGACGATGGTGCAGCGTCGAGCGACGACGGCACACCGCTCGAGTGCTCCGATCCGCCCGAGGCCACCGATCAGTGCGGCTGCCCGTGCTGCTGGGCGCCCGATTGCGTGAACACCGACGAAGGCTGCTGCTCCGGGTTCACGGAGGCGTGCACGCCATGATCGATCCCCGCGTACGCGCGCACGCCGGTGCGCTGTGGTGCTTTCGCGCCGGTGCGGAGCTCGATGCATCCGCCCGCTTCGCACGCATCGCCGACGCGCTCGCGCGCAACGATGCCCACCCCAACGTCGTCGAGCTCGCGCGCAAGGCGGCGGCCGACGAGCTGCGCCACTACGATCGCTGCGCCACGCTCGCGCAGCGCTTCGGCGCGACGCCACCGCCCAAGCGCATCCGCGTCGCGCCGCCGTTGCGCGTCGCCGCCGGGGACGAGCGCCGGCAGACGCTGTACGAAGCGATCGCGATGGGCTGCGTCACCGAGTCGCTCAGCGTCGCGCTGTTGCTCGAGATGCGCACGGCCGCGCAGGACGAAGCGGTGGACGAGACGATCGGCGAGATCCTCCGCGACGAGATCCAACACAGTCGGCTCGGTTGGGCCCACCTCGCCGCCGAGCACGGTGCGATCGATCTCGGCTTCGTCGCGGCGCAGCTCCCCGGCATGCTCGCCGACACGCTGCACGAAGAGGTCTTCGCGACCCCCGATCCGCACGAAGACGAGTCGCTCGCGGGCCTCGGCGGATTGCCCCGTCGTCGGCGCGTCGCGGTGGTGATCGAAGCGCTCGAAGAGATCGTGTTCCCCGGGCTCGTCCGCTTCGGGATCGACGTCGCGCCCGCGCACGCATGGCTCGACAAGCGCGTGCCGTGGCGCCGCGCGGCGTGAGCTATTGCAGCGGGCGCGCGCGCAGCACTTCGGCGAACTCCGCGAGCGCGCCGGTGAGCGGCGACTCGCGGCGATGGATCAAGCGGAACGTGTCGCCGAGCAGCGCGAGCTCGGGCAAGAGCCGCACGAGTCGACCCTCGCGCAGATCGGCGTCGACCATGTACGTCGGCAGCACCGCGACGCCTTGGCCTGCGCGCGCGAGCGCCAGCACGGCGGCACCGGTGCCGACGCGCCACACGTCGCCGAACGACAGCCCCGAGCACACCGAGAGCGCGTAGCGAGCGAGCGGCAGATCGCCGTCGACGTCGAGCAGCACGTGCGCGGCGGAATCCTCCGGCGCGCGCAGAGGCGTGCGCTCGATCAGCGCCGGTGCGCCGACCAGCTCGTAGGCCTCCGGATGCAGCACGATCGATTCCCACAGCGCGTCGGCCACGGGCGCGCTCGTGACGATCGCATCGACCGCGCCACGCTCGAGGCGCTCGAGGATCTCCGGGCCCGAACCGAACACCGGCTCGATGCGCCAGTGCGGCTTGGTCGTGCGCAGCTCGAGGATCGCGGGCAAGAGATAGGACATGCCCAGCTCGAAGCGCGTGCCGATGGTGAGCCGCAAGCGCGACGGCCCCGAGTCCGCGACGTCGGCACACGCACGCAACGCTTCGAGGGCCGGACGCGCGCGCTCGAGCAACGCCGTGCCCGCGGGTGTGAGCGCGACGTGACGCGACGAGCGATCGAAGAGCACACAGCCGAGCTGATCTTCGAGCTGCTTGATGCGTTGGCTCAGCGCCGCGGGTGTGAGCGCGACCTCGGCCGCCGCGCGCCGGAAGTTCAATTGCTGCGCGGCTGCCACGAAGCAGCGCAGACTGTCGACCGACGGCAATGGACGCACCGCGAGCGACTATACCGGTGGTTCTTCCAGTAGCAGCGCTGCGAAGGCGAACATGTTGTTCGCCATGTGTACCGCCACGGCGGGCCACAGTCGGCCGGTGCGCTCCAGCGCGAACGCGAAGCAGAGGCCGAGCCAGCCGTAGATGACCAGCCCCGCCGGGTTCGCGTGGATCAGCGCGAACGCCAGCGCCGACACACCGTATGCGAGCACGGGGCCGTTCGTCACGCGCAGGCGTGCGAAGAGCAGACCGCGGAAGAGCGACTCTTCGGCGAGCGGTGCGAGCACGCATGCCGACGCGCCGAGCAACACGATCGAGCCCTCGTCTTCACCGCGATGCCACGTGCGCACGATCTCGAGGATGCTGCCTTGCTCGGCCACCGGTACACCGAGCAGCTCGAGCAGCTCGCCGAGCACGATGCTCCCGCCGATCGCGAGCGCGATCGCTGCGAGCGTGATCATCACCGCGCGCGACAGCGGCGATTTCGGCAGCGTCGCGCGCGACTCGACGACCGCGTAGCGCGAGCCGAACCAGTACGTCGCCGCCGCGATGCCGGTGATCGCGGGGCCGCTGACCAGCCCGATCCCCTGTACGGAGCTCGACGGCCACAGCCCGATGCCGCGCAACACCGAGAGCACGACGATCCCGGCGAACATCCCGAACACCGCGAGCGCGAGCTCGGTCGACAGCGCGCGCCAGCGATCGGCCATCGCCCACCCAGCATGCCGCGCCCGCGCAGAGCGGGCAAATCGTGCTCGCGCGCCGCTTCCGACGCGCGCCCCTTGATCGCACGGGCGCGGCAGGCTAGCTTCCCGGCTCCGCAGCACGGCAAGTGCGCGGCCCCGGAGACATGGGGCCCGCCCGATGCGCCTGGAACGGTGGCCGAGTGGCTGAAGGCACAGGTTTGCTAAACCTGCGTAGGGGCTTAAACCTCTACCGAGGGTTCGAATCCCTCCCGTTCCGCAAATGCAGATCGTAGTTCGCGACGCCGAGCCGGGTGATGGCTCGGACATCCTGAGGCTCGTGCGTGCGCTCGCCGAGTACGAGCGGCTCGCGCATCAGTGCGAAGCGACGCTGCCCGACGTCGAGCGCGAGCTGTTCGGTCCCGATCGCGTCGCGCATGCGCTCGTCGCCACGAAAGATGGCGCGGTCGTCGGCATCGCGATCTGGTTCCACAACTTCTCGACGTTCTTGTCGCGCCGCGGGATCTGGCTCGAAGATCTGTTCGTGATGCCCGAGCATCGCGGCGACGGCATCGGTCGCGCGTTGTTGGTCGAGCTCGCCCAGCGCGCGCGTGCGCTGCACTGCGGTCGCCTCGAGTGGGCGGTGCTCGACTGGAACGAGAGCGCGATCCGCTTCTACGAGTCGCTCGGCGCGCGCGCGGTCGACGGCTGGCACATCTTCCGCATGGCTGCGCCGCAGATCGCCGCCCTCGCGGGCGATTAGCCGCTCGCGGAACCTCGCGGCGGGGCCGATCCACGTCCCTCGTGGTGGGCGATCCTCGACGATACGATCTCGCGTTGTTGTTTTCCCTGAGTGCGGTGCCGATCGCGGGCTGTTCGGTCGGCCTCGACGACAGCGGCGCGAGCACGACGTGGCCCGTGACGACGGTCGGCAGCGCGACGCAGAGCGACAGCGGTGGCGACGACGACACCGGTGGTGACGACGACACCGGCGGATCGTCGATCACGACGCAGGGCCCGGCCGACGGCAGCGGTGATCCGACGACCGCGAGCACGACGGCCACGACCGATCCGACCAACGCATCGATGACCGATCCGACCAACGCGTCGGTGACGAATCCGACGATGGACCCGACCTACGGCGAGAGCTACGGCAGCAGCTACGGCGGCAGCTACGGCGGCAGCTACGGCGGCAGCTACGGATCGGGCGGCGGCATGATCCCCGAGGTCTGCTACCAGTTCGCGCAGCACTACGCCGACTGCCAACCGATGGCGCAGTACGGCCAGCTCATCGACTACTGCGCGAGCGATCTCGCCTACGGCAGCATGTTCGGCATGCAGTGCGCATCGGCGCTCGAAGAGTTCTACGCGTGCATGAGCAGCGCCGATTGCAACGAGATCACGATGGGCGATCCCTGCAACGGCCAAGGCCTCGCACAAGTCTGCGGCGGCTAGCAGCGCCTCCGGTCGCGCCTCGGCCGAACCACTTCAGCGTGGTGGCTCGAACAAGCGCGCGAGCCCGAGTGCGATCGCGATGCCGATCGTGTCGGCGACCACGTCGAGCACGTCGGGCGTGCGCGGCCACGGCAACGCGCCCTGTACCACCTCGGTGACGATGCCGAGCAGGATGCCGAAGGCGAGCACGCGGCGCGCGGGCATCCGCGCGAATCGCCACGACGCCGCGACGGCGAAGAAGAGCCCGAGGTGCAGGTACTTGTCGAGGTGCGGGATCTGGATCGTCGGAGCCGGTGGCGGCGGTGCCCACAGGAACGCGAGCACCGCGAACGTCACACCGATCGCGACGAGTCGTCGAACGCTCACGGCAGATCGATGCTCGCCGAGCCGCGCGCGCAGGTCGGCGGGCAGTCCTCGCCGTTGGGGTAGTAGTCCTCGTACTGCGGTGCGAAGCCGTCTTCGAGCAACACCTCGCCGTCGCGCAGCACGGTGATCTCGAAGAGATGCGGCGCGCCTTCGATCGCCAGCGACACGAACTGCGGCACGGACGCGAAGCCGAAGTCGGCGGCGCAGTCGTTGCCGAGCGCACACGGAGGATCACCGCCGCACGCTTTCGCATCGCCGGTGATCGTGAAGCTGCAATCGTCGTCGACCCCGTCGTTCGACCACCCCACCGCATAGCTGCCGCCGCCGAGCACCTGCGCTTCGGCGACCAGCGACACCAACAGCTGATCGCTGCAGCTCGTCATCCCGCACTCGACCGGGCCGCTCGAGCTCTCCTCGTCGCTCGCGGGCGTGGCCGTTTCGCAGCCGAGCACGAGCGCGGCGAGCAAGGGAGCGAAGCGACGCATCCGGGTCGTACGGCATCGTAGCAAGCGGTCGCACAGCGGGTCCACGCGCGTGTGACCGCTCGGCCGTCATTCGCAGCCGCGTCGTCGCCAAGGGGAGGGCATAGCGAGCTGGAGGAGCGAAATGCGAAGCGCATGGTGGGTGATGGCGTTGGTGTGCGCGTGCGCGACGCAGGAGCGCGTGCAGGGCGAGGCGACGAGCAGCAGCGACGGCGGGGACGACGCCCTGGTCGCCGAGGACAGCAGCACGTCGGACGAGCTCGCGGCATCGTCGAGCGACGACGGCACGCGCGATCCGAACGAGAGCGTCGGTCCCCCGGGTCAGCCGCTGCCGTCGTGCGGAGACGGCTACGTCGATCCCGGTGAGGAGTGCGACGGCGACACCGGCGGTCTGGCCTGCGAAGACCTCGGGTTCGCGGGCGGATGGTTGCGCTGCAACAACCGTTGCGAGCTCGACACGGTCGGCTGCGATCTGTGCGGCAACGACGTCGTCGATCCCGGCGAGCAGTGCGACGGCAGCACGATGACCGAAGACTGTTCGTGCTCGAGCACGTGCGTGCGCTTCGGCGACGGCTGTCATCCGTCGGGCGTCGTGATCACGGAGATCTTCACGAGCCCGCTGCGACCGCGGGGCGGCAACGTCGGCCAGTGGTTCGAGCTCTACAACTACGAGGACGCCGATCGCAATCTGCAGGGCTGCACGGTGGCCGGCGAGGATCCCGACGAGAAGTTCGTGATCGACCAACCGGTGCCGTTCCCGGCGCACGGCTACGCCACGCTCGGCGCGGGCGAGCGCAGCGATCTCGGGCTGGAGCCCGCGTTCTTCCTGCCGCGCGAGTTCCGAATGATGCGCGCCGGCGACACGATCGCGATCGTCTGCGACGGCATGCTGCTCGATCGCGTGCAATACGATGTGATCGCGCCGTGGCCACCGTCGGTGCCGGCGCGCAGCATCGAGGTGCGCCACCTCGATCAAGGCACCAACGACTCCGGCGTCGACTGGTGCACCGCGAGCTCGATCTACGGCATCGGCCACGCCGGCACGCCGAACGCACCGAACGACTGCGGTTAGTTCTTTTGGTCGCGCCCTCCGGCGCTCTTCCTCGCGCGAGCAGTCGTGCTCGCTCGGAGCGCGTATGCTCGTGCGAGCGTCGTGACCGACAGCTCGCAGAGCGATGCCGACGATCCTGCGATCGCGCAGCTCATGGCGCGCGGGCGGCCCGCGACCGATCTCGCGGAGCTGCGCGCGCTCGCCGGGGTGAAGCGCGGCCTGTTCGATCAGGCGCCGCGCCCGGTCCTGCTGTCGCGCTACGTGTTGCTCGAGCGCATCGGCGCCGGCGGGCTCGGGGTCGTATTCGCAGCCTACGATCCCAGCCTCGATCGTCGCGTCGCGATCAAGCTGCTGCAAGCGCGCACGATCGCGGCCGACGATGCCGAGCTCGCGCGCGCGCGACTCGTGCGCGAGGCCCAGGCGATCGCACGGCTCGCGCATCCCAACGTGGTCGCGGTGCACGACGTCGGCACCTACGAGCTCGAGCAATCACTCGACGGCGTGCTGCCGCGCGGTGTGTTCGTCGTGATGGAGTACATCGACGGTGAAGACCTCGACGCGTGGGTGCGCGCGCGTCCGCGACACTGGTCGGACGTGCTCGCGGTGTATCTCGCGGCCGGCCGTGGGCTCGCCGCTGCGCATCGTGCCGGGCTCGTGCATCGCGACTTCAAGCCCGGCAACGTGCTGATCGCCCGCGATGCGCACGGCGCCGATGCGCTCGGGCGCGCGCGCGTGCTCGACTTCGGGCTGGTGCGCGCGCACGGCTGGGCCGACACGCCGCAGCGTCCCGATCGCGATGCGCCCGCGCGAGCCGCTACGCTCACCCGCGTGGGTGGTGTGCTCGGCACGCCCGCGTACATGGCCCCCGAGCAGCACGCGGGCACGGCCGCCGACGCGCGCAGCGATCAGTACGCGTTCTGCGTCGCGCTGTGGGAGGCGCTGTTCGGCGTGCGTCCGTTCGCGGGCGACGACGCCGACGCGCTCGCATCCGCGAAGCTCGCGCTCGAGCTCGTGCCACCGCCGTCGTCGTCGCGCGTACCGCAGGCGATCGTCCGCGCGCTGCGACGCGGGCTCTCGCCGCGACCCGAGCAGCGGTTCGCCGACATGGCGGCGTTGCTCGACGCGCTCGCGGAGGTCTCGCGCCGCCGTCGTCGCAGGTTGGGCGTCGCGATCGCGGTGTCGCTCGGTGGGGCGTTCGTCGCCGCGCTCGCGCTGCGACCCGACGCGGTGCCGCCGTGCCGCGACTTCGCCCAGCTACGCGAGGCGGTGTGGAACGACAGCGCCCGCGCCGAGCTCGATGCGAGCTTCGCAGCGTCGCAGCGCCCGCACGCGCAGGCGAGCGCGCGCGCGGTGACGCGAGCGCTCGATGCGTACGTGAACGAGTGGGACGCCGCGCGCCGCGAGGTCTGCGAGTCGGCGCTCGTGCACGCGCGCATCGGCGTCGAGGCGATGAATCGCATATCGCTGTGCCTCGATCGCGACCTCGCGCAGGTCGCCGAGCTCGTCGCGCTCTTGCGCACCGCCGACGACGAAGCGATCGATTCCGCGGTCGATGCCGTCGACGCGCTGCCGCCGTTGTCCGCGTGCACGGATGCGCCGACGAGCGCGCCCGACGACGAGCTCGGCGAGATCGCACGCCTGCTCGCGCGCGCCGATGCGATGTTCGAGGCCAGCCACTACGACGAGGCCAGCGCGCTCGCCGAAGCCGCGCGGCGATCGGCCGAGCGCGAAGGGCGAGTGGGCCTGCGTGCGCGCGCGGAGCTCGTGCTCGGGCGCGTGCAGCTGCGCCGCGGCGACATCGAGCCCGGGCTCGCGCAGCTGCACGCCGCGCTCGCATCCGCCGAACGCGTGGGCGACGAATCGACCGCGGTGGAAGCCTTGCTCGCGCTCGGGCGCCATGCGTTGGACGCCGCGCGCATCGTCGATGCCGCGCGCTTGCTCGAGCTCGCCGATGCCAAGCTCGCGCACCACCGGCTCGGAGAGGCGCTCGCGTTCGAAGCCGTGTACGACCAAGCGATCCTCGCGCGGTTGCGCGGCGA
>DASZPU010000432.1:0-1842 GCA_035550195.1 Nannocystaceae bacterium | reverse complement strand
CGAACGCGTCCTCGCGCGCGATGCGGGCGCTGCACGAGGCCGGGAAGTTGCGCAGGTGCGCGCGCTTGGTCTCGATCACACCGAGCAACAGATCGCGATGCTGCTCGGGGGTGAGCTCGCCCAGCAGATCGTCGAGCTGATCCGGACGCGCACGCATGCGCTCGAGATCGGTGTCGGGGATCCACGACGACTCGTCGTCGCGCATCACCATGTTGGTCCACTTGCCGCTCTGCGCCTTCGCGACGCGGAAGCGCTTGAGCCCGCCGTTGAACGGCGCGAAGTCGGTCGAGCCGTCGCTGCCGCCACCTTGCGGGTTGCTGTAGTTGTGCTCGGTGCCCGCGGGATCCGTCCACGACGGCTGTGCAGGCGGGAGATTGCCGAACACGCTCTCGGCCTCGAGCAGACCGTCGCCGAGCTGACGCGCGCGCATGGTCACCATCGTGTGCCCGACGCCATCGCGAGAGTGTCGCCACAACATCACGTCGCCGGCGCGCAGCGACTCGGGGGTGAGGTTGAAGGTGTTGCGGCTGTCGGCGAGATTGACCGATCCGGTGAACACCATCATGAGGCGGATGAAGTGGCCGGCGCGCTTGTTGAGGTGCAGCTCGTCGAGATACGTGCCGGTGCGCGCGCCTTCGCCGATCATCGGTTGATCGTCGCCGCTCTGCACACCGAGCGTGCGCAGCTTGGCGTCCTTCGGCCAGCTCGCCGCGATCTGTGCGGCCGAGAGGTTCGAGTGATCCGCGTAGCGCTTCGCGAACTCCGGCATGCCGTTCCACACGCCGTGCTTCGTGCGGATGCCGAAGTGTCCGAAGTACACCGCTTCACCGCGATCGAACGCGACCACGAAGAAGGGCAGGCGATACCAGGCCGCGAACGTGGCGCGCAGCAACAGCGCGGTGTCGGCACAGTCGAGCTTCGGCGCGGGCAATCGCTTGCCCCACGGCGTCATGATCTCGAAGGTGGTGCCGAAGCCGTCGACCGTCTCGATCTGCGGCATCGCGGCGAGCCACGCCGCGAACTTCTCGTCCCACGTGAGCCCGCTGTCGGCCGACCACGCGATGCCCGCTTCGCGAGCGGCCGCCGTGTCGGTGTCCTCCCATTGGTTCACCGGCGTCCACGCGGTCGTCGCCGCGTAGTTGCCGGACGTGGACAGGCCGGGCTCTTCGAGCTGGTCGTACTTGCCGATCGCGCCGCCTGCAGCGAGCTCGTCCTCGTTCGCGAAGTCGTCGTCGGGTTCGTCGCTGCACGCGAGGGGCGCGGAGGCGAGCGCGAATGCGAGCGTGAAACAGCCGAAGGGATTGCGCACGTGCTGGAGTGCGGCAGTGGCCGCGTTGGTTCAGCCGCGCGCCCGCGCGAGCAGCCAACCGGCCAGCACCATCACTGCAGCGCCGAGCGCAGTGGTCCAGCCGAGCGTCGTGTGCCACACGAGCGCATCGACGAGCGCAGCCACCGGGATGCCGGCGTAGGCCACGATCGCGATCGCGGGCGCTTCGGCGCGCGCGTACGCGCGGCTCATCATCAATTGTCCGACGAGGCCGAGCGCCGCCATCGCGGCGATGCGCCACGCGGTGGCGCCGAGCGAGAGCCCCGCGGGCAGGCTGCGCAGCTCGCCCATCGCGAGCCCGCAGAGCGTGCCCGCGATCGTGACGACGAGCGTGAAGTGCAGCACGACGGTCTCGGGCGCGTCGGCCGGATCGTCGCGCGGTGCCGTGGCGCGGCGCAGCATCACGTGGGCGAACGCCGATGCGAACGCCGAGGTCAGCCCGACCACGCCGGGCACGAGCGGCATCGCGACCGCGAGGGCGATCTCGCTGCCGGCATCGGCGGGCACGAGCACGA
>DASZPU010000431.1:0-16141 GCA_035550195.1 Nannocystaceae bacterium | reverse complement strand
AGCTGCACGCGGCGACGTCGAGCTCACGATCGCCGAGGCGGCGCTCATGTTCGCGTCGCGCTTCGCCACGCTCGCTGATCGCAGCAAGGCGCCGAAACCCGTGCAGCCCAGCGATCGTCGCCGCGCCGTCGCAGCGGCATTGTGGCTCGACGCCCACGCGCACGAAGACGTCGCGCTCGAGCGCATCGCGACCGAAGTGGGGCTCAGCCCATTTCACTTCCTGCGCATCTTCGGCGCCGTGCTCGGCGTCACGCCGCATCAGTATCTCGTGCGCTGTCGACTACGCCGTGCGGCCGCGCTGCTCGCGGATCGCGGGCGCTCGATCACCGCGATCGCGTACGAGGTCGGCTTCGCGGACGTGTCGAACTTCGTGCGCACGTTCGGACGCGCCGCGGGTGTGTCGCCGGCGAAGTTCCGCAGCGCCCCGCGAGACCACCGCAAGATTCTCCAAGACCGGATCGCTGCTCCGCGGTCAGGATGACCCGCGGAGGTCATCCAATGTTCGATCACATCGGTTTGCAGGTGAAGGATCTCGACGCGAGCGTGCGCTTCTGGAAAGCCGCGCTCGCACCACTCGGACACGTGCTCGCTTCGCACGACGACGCGAGCGCAGGGCTCGGGCCCGAAGGCGCGCCCGTGTTGTGGCTCTACGCGACCGACGGCGCGAAGCAGAGCGGCACGCACGTGGCGGTGCAGGCGAAGGATCGCAAGGCGGTCGATCGCTTCCACGCCGCGGGCTTGGACGCCGGCGGCAAGGACAACGGCAAGCCCGGCATCCGCAAGGACTACGCGCCCGACTACTACGCGGCGTTCTTGATCGATCCCGACGGCAACAACGTAGAAGCGGTATTCATGGGGTAGTGGCGCAACCCGATCGCATGTTCCTCATCCCCGCGGGACTCGCCGCGGTGTGCTTGTTGTTCGGCGGCATCATGTACTTCGTGGGCGCCGCGTTGTCGGATCGCGCCGAAGCCACGAAGTCGTGGCCATCGACCGAAGGCATCATCGTGAGCAACGCGATGACCTCGGTGCCGGTCCGCGACGCGAAGAGCGGCCAGTGGTACCAGCGACAGGAACGCAACCTCGCGTACGACTACGTGGTCGACGGACGAACGTACACCGGCCACGTGCTCGGCTTCGGCGATCTCCCGGAGATGGACATCGAGCAGCGCTTCCCACCCGGCGCGAAGGTGCCGGTCTACTACGACCCGAGCGAGCCGAACGACGCCGCGCTCACCACCAACGTGAGCGTCGCGCAGGGGCCATTCTACGCGATCGGCATCGGCTGCACCGTGGTCGCGCTGCCGTTCCTCTATCTGTCGTACCGCATGCGCCGCAGTCGCGCGTGATCACGCCATGCGTCGCAGCACGTACTGCAGGATGCCGCCGTTTTTCACGTACTCGACCTCGTTCGGGGTGTCGACGCGGCAGATCGCGGTGAAGGTCTTCACGCCGCCGGCCCCCGTTGCGACGACCTGCAGCTTCTTGCGCGGAACGAGGCCTTCGGCGATGCCGTGGATCTCGTAGACCTCTTCGCCGGTGAGGCCCAACGTGTCGGCGTCTTGGCCGTCTTCGAAGACCAGCGGCAGCACGCCCATGCCGACGAGGTTGCTGCGATGGATGCGTTCGAAGCTCTTCGCGATGACCGCCTTCACGCCGAGCAGCATCGTGCCCTTCGCGGCCCAGTCGCGTGAGCTGCCGGTGCCGTACTCGCTGCCCGCGAGCACGACGAGCGGCACACCTTCCGCGATGTACTTCTCGCTCGCGTCGTAGATGCTCATCTGCGCGCCGTCGGGGAAGTGGCGCGTGACGTTGCCTTCCACACCGGGCACGAGCCCGTTCTTCAAGCGGATGTTCGCGAACGTGCCGCGGATCATCACCTCGTGGTTGCCGCGCCGCGCACCGTAGCTGTTGAAGTCGATCGCCTGCACGCCGTGATCGACGAGGTACTTCGCCGCCGGTGACGTCTTCGAGATGTTGCCCGCCGGCGAGATGTGATCGGTGGTGATCGAGTCGCCGAGCTTCGCGAGACAACGCGCGCCCACGATGTCGACCACCGGCGACGGCGTCATCGTCATGCCCTCGAAGTACGGCGGATGCCGCACGTAGGTCGAGTCGGGCTCCCACGCGAACAGCTCGCCGGCCGGCACCTCGAGCGCGCGCCACGACTCGTCGCCCTCGAACACGCTCGCGTACTGCGTCTCGAACATCTCCTGCGTGACGACCTTGCGCACGGTGTCGCGCACCTGCTGCGGCGTCGGCCACACGTCCTTCAGATACACCGGCTTGCCGTCCTTGCCGTTGCCGAGCGGCTCGCGCGTGAGATCCATGCCGGTGTCGCCCGCGAGCGCGTACGCGACCACGAGCGGCGGCGACGCGAGATAGTTCGCGCGCACCTGCGGATGCACGCGACCTTCGAAGTTGCGATTGCCCGAGAGCACCGCCGACACCACGAGGTCGCCCTTCGTCACCGCATCCGCGACCGCCGGCGGCAGCGGCCCCGAGTTGCCGATGCAGGTCGTGCAGCCGTAGCCGACGAGATCGAAGCCGACCGCTTCGAGGTACTTCAACAAGTCGGCGTTGCGCAGGTACTCGGTGACCACCTTGCTGCCCGGCGCGAGCGAGGTCTTCACCCACGGCCGACGCACGAGGCCCTTCTCGACCGCGTTCTTCGCGACCAGACCCGCGGCGATCAGCACCGACGGATTGCTGGTGTTCGTGCAGCTCGTGATCGCGGCGATCACCACCGCGCCGTGGCCGAGCGTGTACTTCACGTCGCCCTCTTCGACCGGCACCGCAGCCGTGGCTGCACCGGGGCGCTCCTTCGCGAGCGTCTCGCGGAAGTTCGCGGCGACGCCACCGAGCGCGACGCGATCCTGCGGACGCTTCGGCCCCGCGAGCGAAGACTCCACCGTCGAGAGATCGAGCTCGAGCGTGCTGGTGAACTTCGGATCCGGCGTCTTCTCGGTGCGGAACAAGCCCTGCGCCTTCGCGTACGCCTCGACGAGCGCGACCGAGTCCGCGGGCCGACCGGTGAAGCGCAGATACGACAGCGTCTCGTCGTCGATCGGGAAGAAGCCACAGGTCGCGCCGTACTCGGGCGCCATGTTGGCGATCGTCGCGCGATCGGGCAGCGACAGGCTCGCGAGCCCGTTGCCGAAGAACTCGACGAACTTGCCGACCACGCCGTGCTTGCGCAGCATCTGCGTCACCGTGAGCACGAGATCCGTCGCGGTCGCACCTTCGGCGAGCGTGCCGGTGAGCTTGAAGCCGACCACCTGCGGGATCAGCATCGACATCGGCTGCCCGAGCATCGCGGCTTCGGCTTCGATGCCACCGACGCCCCAACCGAGCACCGCGAGCCCGTTGACCATCGTGGTGTGCGAGTCGGTGCCGACCACCGTGTCGGGGAACGCCTGCGTGACGTTGCCACGCTGCTTCGTCCACACCGTGCGCGCGAGATACTCGAGGTTGACCTGGTGGCAGATGCCGGTGCCCGGCGGCACCGCGCGGAAGTTCGACAGCGCGTTCTGTCCCCAGCGCAGGAACGCGTAGCGCTCGCGATTGCGTTGGTACTCGAGCCGCGTGTTGAGCGACAGCGCATCGTGGCTGCCGAAGTGATCGACCTGCACCGAGTGATCGATGACGAGATCGACCGGCGTGAGCGGATTGATCTTCTGCGGGTTGCCGCCGAGCTTCGCGATCGCCTGGCGCATCGCCGCGAGATCGACCACCACCGGCACGCCGGTGAAGTCTTGCAAGAGCACGCGCGCGGGATGGAAGCCGATCTCGTAGTCGGGCTCGGCCTTCGGATCCCACGACGCCGTCGCTTCGACATCGGCCTGCGTCACCGCGACGCCGTCTTCGTTGCGCAGCAAGTTCTCCACGAGCACACGCAGCGAGAACGGCAGGTGGTGCACGTCGCCGATGCCACCTTGCGCGAGCGCGTCGAGGGCGAAGATCTCGTAGCTCTTGCCGCCGACGGCGAGGGTCTGGCGGGCGCCGAAGGAATCGCGGTTCGAATCGCTCATGCGCTGCGCATCTTGCCGAGCCGGCGCGGCGGGGGCAATGCCCGCGGCTTCGTGCTATCGCTGGCGCGTGGACCTCGTCGTCGCACCGCATCCGCTGCTGCAGCTCGGGGCATTCGTCGCGCGTTTTCCCGCGCCGATCGGCGCCCTGCCCTCGCCCGCGTGGCTCGTCGACATGCTGCGGCTCGACGCCGAGCTGCGCGCGCAGGGCGGCCCGCGACTCGCGAGCGACGAGACCATCCGCGGCGCCGTGCGCAGGCTGTTGCGGCACGGCGGCTACAAACCGTCGGGGCGCGGCAAGCCGGCGTCGGAGTACCTGCTCGGTGCGGCGACCGAAGGCACGCTCGGCAGCATCAACCTGCCGGTCGATCTGTGCAACGCGGCGTCGTTGCACAGCGGCTTGCCGATCAGCGTGGTCGATCTCGATCGCGCGCAACCACCGTTGTCGGTCGCGATCCCACCCGAGAAGACGACCTACGTGTTCAACGCGAGCGGTCAGTCGATCGATCTCACCGGGCTGCTCTGCCTGCACGACGCCGAAGGCCCGTGCGCCAACGCAGTGAAGGACGCCCAACGCACGAAGACCAACGACGCGACCACGCAGGTCGTGTGCATCGTGTGGGGCAGCAACGAGATCGCCGCGCGCTGCGAAGCGACGCTCGCGTGCTACCGCGAGCTCACCGAGCGCGCGGGCGCAACGACGTCGAACGTCGAGCTGCGCTGACCAGTGTCCCCGCGATCACGCGTCGAAGAATTGCCGAGGAAGGCGCGGCGCTGCGCCGCGACTGCGGATGAGAGCGTAGGGGCGAAGCCCCTGCGAAAGTCACCCTTCGGGGGGCTCGGCTTCGATGTCCGAGACCAGCAGCCGGCGCACGCTGACGTCGAGATCGCCCTGCACCACGCGCATGATGCTGAGGAACTCGCCGCTGCCGACATGCAGCTGCTGCTTCAACGCCTCGCGCGTCTGCTGCAGGAGTGACTTGCGCGCCTTCTCGATCCAGCGAAACGCGGTGGTGCGGTGCACGCGATACAGCGCGCCGACCTGATCGATGTTGAGCCCGTGCAGCACCTGATGGCGCAGCAGATTTCTTTCACGCGGCGTGAGCCGGTTGAAGCCGGCCGTGAGCGCATCGCGGAACTCGCTCTTGTACACGCGTTGGATGTAGTCGAGCTCGGGATCGTCACCCGGTGCCGGGATCGCACCGAGCGCTTCGGCCTCGAGCGGCACTTCGCGATCGCCGGCGTGCTGCCGCACGAGATCGACGATCATGCGCAACGCGGTGACGCGCACCCAGCTGCGCAGATCACCACGCCCCGCGTAGTCGGCGATCTTCGGACGCCGCCCCGGCGTCGCGACGAACAGCTTGTTGCGCACGAGCTGACGGAACTCGTCCTTGCCGAGGTTCACGTTGCCCGATCGCGCGATCGCGAGATCGATGTCGCGACCGAACTCCGACTCGAACGCTTCGAGCGCGAGGTCGACACCCGCAGCGCAACCGAATGCGAGATACAGATCGGCGGCGCGCAGCTTGTCGAGCGCACCGATCTGCGCGTCGGCCGGCAGGATCGCGCCCACGTGCGCCGCGAAATTCACGTCGGGCGCGGGGAAGCGACCGAGCGCCGTGATCGCCTCGTCGACCAACGCGGCGAGCCGAGCGCCCAGATCCGAATCGGCCGCGAATCCGGGTCGCGCCGCATCGGGCAGAGCCGCCAGGAACGCATCTCTCAACGCGGATGGCTCGGCCACCGACTCGAAGGTAACGCAGCCGCTGGGCCTAGGCGGGAAAATTGCGACAGCGCCCTTCGGTCGCAGTCGCTGATCGCCTTCGGCGAATCATTCTGCACACGGACCCCTCCGCGGGCCGTGTGAATGTCGCCGGCGCACCTACGGTCGAACCTCACCCGGTGGCCGAAAAGGTGGAGGGTCCGGTCGTCGACGACGACGAGGTCACGGCCGACTTCGACGCGACGCGAGCGGATGACGAGCCCGACGACGCGGTGCCGACCGCGATGGCGGCGAACGCCCTGCCCGCGCGCATCGGTCGTTACGTCGTGCTCTCGCGCATCGGTGCCGGCGGCATGGGCGTCGTGTTGGCGGCCTACGATGCCGAGCTCGATCGCGCGGTCGCGATCAAGCTCCTGCATCCGCGCGCGCGCGGTCTCAACGCGGGGCCGCGGCTCGTTCGCGAAGCACAGGCGCTCGCACGACTCTCGCATCCGAATGTCGTCGCGGTCTACGACGCCGGCACGATCGACAAGCGCACTTTCATCGCGATGGAGCTCGTGCGTGGCGAGACGCTCAAGCAGTGGTTGCGTGCGCGCCGTCGTCCGTGGAGCGAGGTGCTCGGCATGTTCCTCGGCGCCGCGTCGGGGCTCGCGGCTGCACACGCGGCCGGCATCGTGCACCGCGACTTCAAGCCCGACAACGTGCTCGTCGGAGAAGATGGTCGCCCGCGCGTGCTCGACTTCGGGCTCGCGGCCGGTCGTGGTGAAGACAGTGGACCCGTGCCGGTGCTCGGACCGGAGCATTCGTCGATCCTCGGCGCGCGTCTCACTGCGAGCGGCATGATCGTCGGCACGCCGGCATACATGGCGCCCGAGCAGCTGCGCGGCGAGCCGGCCGACGAGCGCTCCGATCAGTACAGCTTCTGCGTCGCGCTGTGGGAGGCGATGTTCGGCGAGCGTCCGCGCTACGCGACCGACGACACGCATCGATCGCTGCCGGCGATGCGCTCCGATCTACTCGCGGTGAACAGCGCACCGGCCTGGTTGCGTCGCGTGCTGCAGCGCGGGCTCGCGCTCTCGCCCAAGGCGCGCTGGCCCACGATGGCAGCGCTCGTCGCCGCGTTGACGTCGCGCGAACGCCGACGCACACGCTTCAGTCTCGCGGCCGTCAGCGCCCTGGTCGCGGGCGTGCTCGCGTGGCAGTCCGCGCGCGGTGAATCCGGCGACGGCTGCGAGCGCGAATGCGCCACCGCACTGTCGCAGTGGGACGAGCACGCGCGCGCGCGTGTGCGCACGGCCATGCTCGACACCGGGCTCGGCTACGCGGAGGACACGTGGTCGCGTATCGAGCCCGAGCTCGCGGCCTACGTCGAGACCGACGCGAACCTGCGCGGGGAAGTGTGTCGATCCCAGCGCGCCGGCCTCGACGTCGGCGCAGCGCGTGCGTGCCTCGAGCATCGTGAGGCCGCGTTCGCGGCGGTGATCGACGTGCTCGCGTCGACGGACGCCGACTCGTTGCAGCGCGCAGGTGCGATCGTCAATGGCCTGCCCGCGCTGTCCGTGTGCGACGATCCGGCTGCGCTCGCCGACGAGCTGCCGATGCCGACGACGCCGAGCGAGCGCGAAGAGGCCTCGGAGATCCGGGAAGGCCTGTCGCACGTCGGCGCGCTGCGAGACGCACGGCGCTTCAACGACGGCATCGAGCTCGCGCGCGACTTGCTCGAGCGTGCGCAGATCCTGGGCTATCGCCCGGTGGTCGCCGAAGCACGGCTCGCGCTCGGAACGTTGCTCGAGCTCACCGGCGACGACACGAGCGCGGAGCAGGAGCTCGTCGAAGCCGCGATGGCGGCGAAGGCCGAAGGGCTCGATCGACTCGCGACGATCGCGATGACGCGGCTCACCGGTGCGGTCGGCTATCGACTCGCGCGCGTCGACGAAGGGCTCGCGTGGGCGCGCCATGCCGAGTCGATGGTCGAGCGTGCACGGCTGTCGCCGCAGGAGCGCGCGCAGCTGCTCAACAACATCGGCGCGGTCGAGTTCCGCGCGGGCGAGTACGACGACGCCGAGCGCATCTATCGCGACACCATGGTGCTGGTCGGCGAGCCCGGCTCGCCGGGCGAGCGGCAGGAGCTCGCGAATGCGCACAACAACCTCGGCAATGTCTACGCGCGTCAGGGTCGCTTGCCGGAGGCGAGCGCGGAGGTCGAGCGCGGCGTCGAGCTGCTCGTCGAGCTGCTCGGGCCCGAGCATCCGACGGTCGCGATGGCGATCATCAACCTCGGCAACATCGAGTACGACCTCGGGCACTACCCCGCGGCCGCGGAGTATCACCGTCGTGCGTATGCCGTCGTGCGCGAGTCGGTGGGGCCGCACCATCCGCTCGTCGCGGCCTCGCTCGGCAACCTCGGGCTCGTGATGCATCGACTCGGGCGCGATCAGGACGCGCGGCGCATGCTCGAAGAGGCGATCGAGCTGAAGCGCGAGCTCGTGGGCGGCGATCATCCCGACATCGCGTTCGCGATGAACAACCTCGGCGAGGTGTACCGCGATCTCGGGCGCTACGAAGATGCGCTGGTGCAGCACGAGGCCGCCGCGGACATCTGGGCGCGCAGCGATCCCGATCATCCGTATGCGGCGTATCCCGTCGCGAATCGCGGGCTCGATCTGCTCGAGCTCGGGCGCGGCGACGAAGCGCTCGCGTCCTTGCGCGCGGCGATGACGATCTGCGATCGCACGCAGGCCGATCCGATCATCGCGGCGGCGACTCGCTTCGGGCTCGCACGTGCTCTCTTCGCGACCGATCGCGACGCCGCGCTCGAACATGCGCGCGCGGCGGAACGTGCGTATGCGAAGGTCGGCGGGCGCTACGAGCAGGAGCGCGAGCGCGTCGCGGCCTGGCTCGCGACACGCTGAGCGACGACGACAGCTGGGTACAGCCACAGTGGTGGCAGGACGCGCGCGCCCGTGGCACGTTCGGCACTCGCGGTGGAGTGTCCGGAAGAGAACGAGATCGTCGACTACGTGCGCGGTGACGTGCCGGAGGATCGACGGGCCGCGATCGAGCGACACCTCGACAATTGCCCGCCGTGCTTGCAGGTCGTCGGCGAGCTCGCGCGCATCTTCCAACAACCACTCGATCCCGAGCCACCGAGCGGGCCGATCGCCGACGTCACGTTCGGGCCCAACGCGACGTTGCTCGACACGTCGATCACGCTGCGCGACGAGCCGTCCACCGATCCGTTGCTCGCGTCGTTGCGCGACGGTGCGAAGATCGGGCGCTACGTGATCCTCGCGCGCGTCGGTGCGGGCGGCATGGGTGTCGTGTTCGCGGCCTACGATCCCGAGCTCGATCGCAAGGTGGCGATCAAGCTCCTGCGCGGCTCGCCGGGCGGCTCCGGGCCGAAGGAGCTGGCGGAGCAGCGCAACCGTCTGCTGCGCGAAGCCCAAGCGATGGCGAAGCTCTCGCACGCCAACGTCATCACCGTGCACGACGTCGGCACGTTCGAAGATCAGGTCTTCGTCGCGATGGAGTTCGTCGAAGGCATGACGCTCGGCGCATGGTTCCGCGAGCGCAAGCGACCGTGGCGCGAGATCATGGCGGTGATGCTCGCCGCCGGACGCGGGCTCGCGGCTGCGCACGCGGTAGGGCTCGTGCACCGCGACTTCAAGCCCGACAACGTGCTCATCGGTCGCGATGCGAACGGCGGTGTCACGCGCGTGTTGGTCACGGACTTCGGGCTCGCGCGTCCGGCTGCGGGCAAGACCGACAACTTCGCGGTGGTGAGCACGATGCCGGGCGTGCGCGTGCTCGGCATGGCGCTCACGCAGACCGGTGCGTTGGTGGGCACGCCCGCGTACATGGGCCCCGAGCAGCTCGCCGGCGAGCGCAGCGATGCGCTCACCGATCAGTTCAGCTTCTGCGTCGCGGTGTACGAAGGGCTCTACGGCGAGCGACCGTTCGCAGGTCGCGTGCTCTCCGAGCTGATGGCCAACGTCGCGGACGGCAAGGTCAAGCCCGCGCCGCCGCTGTCGAAGGTGCCGCGATGGTTGCGACGCGCGGTGCTGCGCGGGCTCGCAGTGAAGCCCGAGGATCGCTGGCCGCACATGGACGCGCTGCTCGTGCAGCTCGGCCGCGATCCGTGGCGCAACACCTGGAAACGCGGGCTCACAATCACGTTGCCCGCGCTCGCGATCGGTGCCGGTGCGCTGGCGTTCCAGCCCGAAGAGCCCACCGCCGCGGCGTACTGCGAAGACGTGCGCGACAAGCTCGACGACGTGTGGGACGACGCGCGCCGCGAGGCGATCGCGAGTGCGTTCGCGGCCACCGAGCTGCCCTACGCCGCCGATGCCGAGCACGCGGTGCGCGAGCGACTCGATGCGTACGCGAATGCGTGGCTCGAGCAGCAGACGCAGGCGTGTCGCGATCAGGTCGAAGGCACGCGGCCCGAGCCGGTGCTCACCATGCAGATGGCCTGTCTCGATCGCAGGCGTGAAGCACTGCGTGCGCTCACCGAGCTGCTCGGCGAAGCCGACAAGCAGACGCTCGAGCGTGCGGTCGATGCCGCGGGTGCTTTGCCGTCGCTCGAGGTGTGCGGCGACTTGGATGCGTTGCACTCGCGTGAAGGCGTGCGCGACGACGTCGACGCGACCGTGATCGAGCAGGTCGATCGCGAGCTCGCGCGCGCGAAGGTGCTGCGCGATGCATCGCGCTACGGTCCCGCGCGCGACCTCGCGTCGACGGCGTTGGTGCGCGCACGCGAGGCCGGCTATCGCGGCGCGGTGGCCGACGCGGCGTTGCTGGTCGCGACCTGTGCCGATCTGCTCGGCGAATTCGCGGCCGCCGAGGCGGCGTATCACGATGCGCTCTCGTTCGCGCTCGTCAGCGGGCGCACCGAGAACCTCGTGCGGGTCTCGCTCGGGCTCGTGTGGGTCACCGGCGACGCATCGCGACCGATGATCGAGCCCGATCGTTGGTACGCGCACGGCAAGGCCGCGCTCGAGCGCATGGGTCCGGACGCGGAGCTCGATGCGGAGCTCGAGCGCGCGATCGCGATCGCGGATCTCGGTCACGGCGAGCTCGGTCCGGCCGAGACGCACGCGCGCGCGTCGCTGCGCATTCGCGAGGCCGCGTTCGGTGCGGATCACGTCAGCATGGGCGCGCCCTACAGCACGCTCGGACAGCTGCTCGCGGCGAAGGCGGACTACGTCGGTGCGCGTGCGGCCTTCGAGCGCGCGCTCGAGCTGAGCGAGCTCGAGTACGGCACTGCGCATCCCAATGTCGCCGCGTCGCTGGACAACCTCGGCAGCGTGCTCGGCGAGGCCGGGCTCATTGCGGAGGCAGTGCCGATGTTCGAGCGCGCCGCGGAGATCCGCATGGCCGCGCTCGGCCAGAACCACCCCACCAACGCGCTGTCGCACCACAACCTCGCGACCGCGCTGTCGAGCCTCGGGCGCCTCGACGAGGCCCGCACGCACGCGCTGCGCGAGCTCGAGATCCTCGAGCGTGCGTACGGCTCGGACAACGCCGAGGTCGCGGCCGCGCTCGCGCTGTTGGCCAGCATCGAAGCGCGCGCGGGCGAAATCGAGGCCGCGCTGCGCAACTTCCAGCGCGCCTACGAGATCGCGCTGGCGAAGCTCGGCGACAACCACCTCGCCACCGCGTTGTATGCGTTCAACTACGCGTCGGCGTTGCTCGACGTCGACCGCAACGAGGAAGCGTTGAAGCTGCACGAGCAGTCGCTGGCGATCCGCACGCGTGTGCTCGGTGACGACAACCCGAAGGTCGGGCTCTCGCATGCGGCGGTCGCGGATGCACTCAACGCGCTCGGCAAGCCCGACGAAGCGCTGCCGCATGCCGAGCGTGCGGTGGCACTGCTCGCGAATGCGGTGAACGAGCCCCACGATCTCGCGGCGGCTCGCTTCGCGCTCGCGATGTCGCTATGGGATGCGAAGGGCGGACGCGATCGCAAGCGTGCGCGTCAACAAGCCGAAGCTGCGCTCGCTTCGTTGCGCGAGCGCGGTGCGATGCGCGAGTCGTCGATGCGGTCGATCGGCGAGTGGCTCGCGACGCACCGCTAGTCGCGGTGTCGAAAGACACCGCGGCTAGAGATCGAGCAGCTCGGGCTTCTTCGGCTTCGCTTCTTCCGCTGGCGCTGCAGCGGGCGCAGGCTCGGGCTTGTCGGGCAACGCACCGCCACCGGGCTCGGGCTTGTCGGGCAACGTGCCGCGCGGCTCGGGCTTGTCGGGCAACCCCTTGGGCGCTTTCGGCTTCTTCGGCTTCGCGGGACGCGGCGGCGGCGGAGCTTCTTCGATCGGCTCCTCGACGGGCGCCGGCGTTGCGACGGGCTTCGCTTCGACGCTCGGCTTCGCTTCGACGCTCGGCTTCGCGTCGACGCTCGGCGGCGCTTCGACGACGGGAGGCGGTGCCGCTTCGGGAGCCGGTGCCGCTTCGGGAGTCGCCGGCGCAGTCGGTATCGCTTCCGGAGTCGGCGGCACGTCGGGCGTCGGCGGCTGCGCGACCGCGGCCTCGCGGACTTCGAGCGGCGCCTTCGCGACCGCGACCGGCCGCGCATCGACGATCGGATCCTCCGTGCGCAGCTGTTGCTTCACGAGGAAGTAGCCGTTCACCACGACGAGCAACACCACGAGCGCGACGAGCAGCTTGCGCTCCGTCGTGCGCGGCGCTTCGACGACACGGATCACCTGCGGCAGTGGCTCTTGCGGCGGCGGCCCAGCGAGCGCAGCCACGCGCGCGTGCGCTTCGCTGAGCGCGAGCAGATCGGGCTCGCCATCCTTCTCGTGCGGCATCGACGGCGGCGCGGGTGACTTCGTCGCGATCGGTGGCGGAGCACTCGGCTTCGCCGGTGGAGGTGGTGGTGGCGGCGAGCTGCGCACGCGCGGCGCTCGTGCACGCGGTGCACCCGGCTCGCGCACGGGTCGCGGCGACGCGTCGCGTGGACGCGGCGACAGCTCGCGCGGCCGCGAGGGTGTGCGCTCGTCGTCCTCGATGCTCTGCGGCGACGTGCGCTCGTGCGAGCCTTCATCGGCGGTGCGCTCGCGTGGCGCCGCGGCTTCATCCGAGCCCGCGTCGTGACGCTGCGCCGACACGCGTGCGACCTCGCCAGCGATCGCCGCCGATGCCTCGGGCCCGAGCGCAGCCCATGCCGCCTCGAACTCGTCGCGCGCGAGCGCTTCCGCAGCGACCTTCGCGTCCTTGCTCGACACCGGATCGTCCCCGCCGTCGAGTCGCTCCGGCGTCCCCGGTTCGGCAGTGCTGCGCTGTGCCTCTTCGCCGATCATCACGCTGCTGCGATCGCGTACCACTACGACTCCATCGAGTCGGGTCGATCGAAGCCGTCGCCAAACGTAGCACGCTCTCGTCACGATGCGCGGCCCCGCGCAGCGGGGCGAGCACCGAACGCGGATTCCTACCGTCGCCGCTGGGGGTTCGTGCGCGACGGGCATGCGGCGCCGCCGCGCGAGCGTCAGGTCGGCGAGCGGCGAATTCGCTCCAACCGAGCGTTGACCGTCTTCGACAGCGCCATCTCTTGCTCACGCGTCAAAGCCGAGCCTGCGCAGAAGAGCGCGAAGCTGACCAGCTCGTGCGCGACGTGCAAGAGCGTCGCGATCGGATCGTCCTCGCGTGCGGCTCGCACCGCGGCCAGCACCGTCTCCGCATCGATCGTGCCGTCGGTCGCCGCGCGATCGCCCAGATAGCTGGTGTAGCCCGAGCCGTCGAGCCACGCGCCCAGCATCGTCTGCGCTTGGGCGAGCCCACCGGCGCGATCGACCGCCGCGAACACGTCACCGAGGATTGCGCTGAACTCGGTGGTCATGCGCCGCACCTCGACTTCGTCGAGGCTGTCGCGCGAGATCACCTCGCAGATGCGCCGCTTCACCAACACGTACGCGGCGCGCGTCGACGCGAACTCGTCGAGCTCTGCGGCGCGTGCCGCTTCGCCGAGCGTGCGGGAGCCATCGCAGTGCTGCAGCAGTGCGAGCGCGTCGGCGTCGAGGCCCACGCGGCTCATGCCATCGCGCGCGCGCAGCCGCACGTCGTTGCCGGGGATGAGCCGGCGATACAGCTCGATCTCGTCGAGCCGTCGGATGCCGTCCATCAACAGCGCGCGCACCGGCAGGTGCACGGAGTGATCGGGCGGCGGCTGGCTGGGATCGTGCGTCGTGAACACGTATGCGCCATCGCTCACCGTCAGCGTGCGCAGGAAGATGCCGGTGGTCTGCGCACCGAGCAAGCTGAAGAGCTGGTCGAGCTGCAACACGCCCCGCTCGACGCAGACGCGACCGAGCCGCTGACTGCCGGTGACGTCACCGAGCATCAGCTCGAGCGAGTCGCGATCGATGACGCCTTGCCGCACCATCAGCTCGCCGAGTCGATCGGCGGGATCGTTGCTGTGCGCATGCAAGAGCGTGCCCTTGTCGATCGAGAGCAGGAAGTGTCGCCCGCCCGACGAGAACACGTGCATGTCGCCGACGAAGCCGCGCTCCGCGACGATCTCCAGCATCTGGAAGAGCGTCATCTGCGAGAGGATCTCGCCGGCGAACACGACCCGCGGACCGGCCGCGACCGGGCCATCGTCGTCCGCGGTGAGGAGCTGCTCGAGATCCTCGAGATCCTCGCCACCGTCTTCGCTCGGCAGCAGCCGCCGCAGCACCAGCAGGCCCGGCGTGTCCGACATGATGCGGTAGCGACCTGCGCTGTTGCGCAGGCGATAGCGCGCGTCGTTGCTTTCGGCGAAGACACTGCCGTCCTCGCCCACGACCACCACGTCGATGCCCTTCGGCACAGCCGAGCATCGTAGCGCGTGCGCGTGCGCGGCCCAAAACCGCGACGGTTCCGGCCTGTCCGCATGGCCACGCGCGCGTCAGGACGGCGGCGGTCCCGCGGCTGGTATCGCTCGCGCGAAGGTTCCCGCGTCCGCACCGATCGCGGTGCGGCGAGGGATCGCGCGCGCGTGATCGCGGGCATCGACGGGCTGCTAGCGTCGAACGATGCGGAAGCTGCTGGTGCTGCTGGGGGCGATCGCGTGCGCGCCGGACGAAGGCGACGACTTCGACGATCCGCCGCGCGACTTCGTGATCCCCGATCCGCCGCCCGTCGCGATCTGTCCCGGCGAGGGCGAGCCGCACGCGGTGATGAACGCGTACTGGTACGCGTTCGATCGCTGGTACGGCGCGTTCGATACGCGGCTGCCCGGCGGCGACTGGCGAGCGCTCGGCGAGGCCGCCTGCGCCGACCTCCACGACGGCATGTCCGACGAAGCGCTCTACGACGTGATGATCGCGCTCGCGCGCAACTTCGACGACGGCCACACCGAGCTCACCGCCCCTTCGCTGCGTCGCGACGAAGATGCGTGGGTGCACGAGTATCCGTTCTACGAGCAGCTCTACGAGCTCGAGTACGATGCCGAGGATCGCTACGTCGATGGCGATCTGCGCTGGGCCGCGCAGGACTGGATCGGCTGGGGCTCGATCGGCGACATCGGCTACGTCAGCATCACCGCGATGGAATCGTACGCCGGCGACGGTGACGACGAAGCTGCCGACGTGCGCGCCGCCGGCGAAGCGATGGCGCGCGTGATGGACGATCTACGCGACAAGCAAGGCATCGTCGTCGACGCGCGCGCGAACGAAGGTGGCTGGGACACCGTGTCGCTCGAGATCGCGGCGTGGTTCGCGGGCGAGCGCACGCTCGCGTGGGCCGATCGTCGCCGCAACGGCCCCGGCCACGACGACTTCACGCCGTGGCTCGACGCATTCGTCGACGCCGCGCGCCCCGGCGCCTACGCAGGCCCGGTGATCCTGCTGACGAGCGGCGGCACGTTCAGCGCCGGCGACACCTTCGTGCTCGCGATGCGCAGCCGCGCGAACGTCACGCTCATGGGCGAGCCGAGCTCGGGCCACTTCTCCGATCAACTCGGCGGCGTGTTGCCCAACGGCTGGTGGCTCGTGCTCTCCGGCGAGCAGTACCGTGCCGACGACGGCATCGACTACGAGACGCAGGGCGTGCCGGTCGACGTGCCGGTCGCCTTCGATCCCGCTGCGCTCGCGCAGGGGCACGACACGATGCTCGAAGCCGCGCTCGATCGCCTGCGTTAGAAGCCTTCGACGTCGGGGCCGGGGATCGCCGACGGATCTTCGTCCGGCACCGGCTCGAGGATCGTGCTCGTGAACGTGCCGACCGGCTCGCCGTTCGCATCGATCTTCGTGGGCACCGGAGCGGGCTTCGCTTCCACCGGCACCACCGGATCTTCGAAGTGCGCAGCGACACCTTCGTCGACGCTCGCGTCGTCGTCGACCGCACCGCTCATCTCGTAGCCCGTGTCGTCGTTCGACGTCACCACCGCCGCGGTCACGGCGGTCGCACCACC
>DASZPU010000430.1:0-5105 GCA_035550195.1 Nannocystaceae bacterium | reverse complement strand
CGCTTCGTTCGCCGAGCTCGAGGTCAGGAACGCATGCCCTTCGACCGAGCTCGCGCTGCCGGCGAGAAACGGCGGCTTCTTCGTGCCGCCCTTCGCACGCGTGAACGCACCCGACGCGCACGAGTCGAGAATCGCGATGCGCACGTCGGCGGGCACCGCCTGCACTTGCTTGCGCAACGCACCGTAGAGCACGCGCTCGCCCCCGAGCAGCAAGCCGCGCTCGTCGGAGTGACCCGAGTAGTAGAAGAGCAGCTGCGTGCGCGCGCCACCCGACGAAGCCGCGCGTAGCTTCGCGGCCATGTCTTCGAACGCCTGATCGAGATCTTCGGGCGTCGGATCGCGGAGCTGGATCAGATCGCTCGCCATCACGCCGCCGATGTTGCGCAGCACGTCGGCGACCGCATCGGCATCGCTGTTCGCGTAGTGCAGGCGCACGCGCTCGCGACCGCCGTCGTTCGCCCCGACGAGCAACGCGAAGCGCCGCACCTCCGCGGCCGCGGGCGTGGCCGGCTCGTCGTCGGCCGGCTGCGCGCGCGCGGGTGCGATCGCGAACAGCCATGCCAGCAGGCAGGTCGCCGCCGCGAGCAGGCGCATCGGAAGGGAGCTCGGCATCTTCAGCCCGCGCGGGCCCGGGTCCAACACCGCGGCCCGTCCACGTTGTCACCGTCGATGGTCGATTCGTCGAGGTTTCTTCGCAGACGCCCCGGGAGGCCCCTGCCGCGTGCGTCAGAGCACAATCCGAAACCGCCGGCATCTCCGAGTGACGCTCGGAAACCCGTCCGGTGTTGTATCCCGGAGACGCAACCGAGCCACCCTTGGCCCTCGACGTCGAAGACCTCTACCGCCGCTTCGGACCCATGGTCCTGCGGCGTTGCCGGAAGCTCCTCGGAGACCCCGAGGCGGCAAACGATGCCATGCACGACGTATTCGTCGAGATCTGCCGCCGTCACCAGTCGCTCGTCGACGCGGGTGTGTCCAGTCTGATGTACCGCACCGCGACCAACGTGTGTCTGAACAAGTTGCGGTCGCAACGCCGACGGCCGAGCGAGCCCGCGGGCGATCTGATCGCACGCATCGCCGATGCGGACGCGGCGCTCGGCCAACACGAAGCGCGATCGTTGCTCGATCGCGTGCTCGGTCGCGAGCCGGAATCGTCGGCGACGATCGCCGTGTTGCATCTGTGTGACGGGCACACGCTCGAGGAGACCGCCGAGATCGTCGGCATGAGCGTGTCGGGTGTGCGCAAGCGGCTACGGAAGCTGCAGGCTTCGCTCGCAAGCATCGCGCAGGAGGCACCGCCGCCATGAGCACGAAGGAACGCGTCTCCGATCTCGCGATCGAGCGCCTCGCGCTCGGTGAGCTCGCGCCCGACGAAGCGAAGCGCGTGCGTGCAGCGCTCGGTGACGATGCCGATGCGAAGCTCGCCGCGCTCGCGAAAGAGGATGCCGAGATCCTCGCGGCGGCTCCGCCCGCGATGGTGGCCGCCGAGGTGAAGCGACGGCTCGCGCGCACGGAAGCGAAGCCCGCATCGCCGGCGCCGCGTTGGTGGATTCCGATGTTGGCGGTGGCGACGACCGGCGGGCTCGCGTGGTGGATCTCGCGGCCACTCACGCCCGATCACATCGACGTGTCGCGCGGGCCCGGCCCGACGGCGGAGGAGATCCGCGTCGGTGGTGACGAGCCGCCCGAGGTGCTGCGGATCAAGGGCGAGCCGGCGATGGTGATCGATCGGCTGGCGGAGCGCGGCACCGAGCGGCTCGGCGACGGCGACGTCGCGAAGACCGGCGATCGGTTGCAGGTGCAGTACCGTGCCGGCGATCGCGAAGAAGGTGCGATCGTCTCGATCGACGGTCGCGGTGTCGCGACGCTGCACTTCCCGGCCGACGAGAACGCGACCGCGGTGATGCGCACCGGCGGAATGATCCCGCTCGATCATTCCTACGAGCTCGACGACGCGCCGGGCTTCGAGCGCTTCTTCCTCGTGACGACGACGCCCGGTCAGCGACTGCACGTCGACGTCGTGATGGCGGCTGCGCGCACGCTCGCGAGCTCGCCGACCGCAGCGAAGGGCGAGCTCGCGTTGCCGCGTGGCTACGAGCAGAAGACGTTGTCGCTGCGCAAGCAGTGACAACGTCGGCGCGCTCCGGTGTTGCACCGGTTGCGATGACCACCGAGCTCTGCCTTCTCGTCCTGCTCGCGCTCGAGCCTCCCACTGCAGCTGCACCGGTTGCTGCGACTCCGCCGGTCGCTGCGACTCCGCCTGCTGCTGCGCCCGCTGCTGCTGCGCCCGCTGCTGCTGCACCCGCTGCTGCTGCACCCGCGGCTGCGCCGGTCGCCGACGCGCCCGCCGCTGCGCCGGTCGCCGACGCGCCCGCTGCTGCGCCGCCCGCTGCAACGCCACCCGCAGACGCTGCCGCTTCCGTTGCTGCGGCCGCTCCCGCTGCCGCGCCGAGCGACGGCACGACGACGACCACTACGACCACTACGACAACGACGACGTCCTCGAAAAACGAACCCCCGAAGAGCGCGTACAAGCACGTCCCCTTCGACATCGGGCTCGTGCCGGGCTTGTCGATCAACGGCCGCCACAAAGGCCAGAAGGTGCGCAACACCTTCAGCGTCTCGTTCGGTTGGTCGCGTGCGGCTCGCGTCGACGGCATGGCGCTCGCGATGGGTGCCGTCATCGTCGACGAGCACATGCAAGGCATCGCCGCGTCGCTCGGTGCCAACATCACGCGCGGTACCCACCGCGGCATGCAGTTCGCGAACGGCTACAACTACGCCGGCGATCTCCGCGGCGTGCAGCACGGCGCGCTCAACCGGGCACCGAAAGTCACCGGTCTGCAGCTCGGCCTCATCAACGTCGCGGGCAACGTCCGCGGCGCGCAGTTCGGCCTCATCAACTGGGCGAAGAGTGCCGACGCTTCGTTCGCGCTCCTGCCGATCACCAAGGAAGGCGGCGTGCGCTTCGAGGTGTCCACGAGCGACACCGCGCTGCTCAACGTCGGCCTGCGCTTGCCCGCGAAATACACGTACACGTTCTTCGGCGCGGGCCTGCATCCGTTCGGCACGAAGCGCGGGCACGTGGGTACGAACTTCGAGCGCGGCAAGGCCTGGGAGTTCGGCGGCGGCTTCGGCGGCCACATCCCGGTGAACGACGACATCTTCATCGACATCGATCTCTCCGCGTGGGGCGTCACCTCGGGCCTCCGCCAAGGCTCCGCGCTCGGTGGCATGGGCAAGCTGCGCACGATGGTGGGCTGGCAAGCCGCCGAGCACATCGCCGTCTTCGGCGGTCCGACGCTCAACGTGCTCGTCGATCAGATCGATCCGTCGTTCGATCCGCTCATCGGCAACGAAGCCCGCGCACGCGCCGGCAAGGTCGACCGCCCCGGCTACGGCTGGGTCGCGTACCAACGCACCTTCGACGAGATGCGCATCCGCGTGTGGCCGGGCTTCGTCGCCGGCATGCGCTTCTGACAGGTCGGGCCGTTCTGCCGCTCTGGGCGGCAACCATGCCCGACCTAGCCGGGGAGGTCGGGTCGATTCGGTCGCAGGAGCGGCATTTCGCCGCGACCTGCCTTCGACGCGCCGCTCGACGCGAGAGCATTCGGATCGCTCTCGTGTCCCACGTCGGTTGGTCGCTGCCGTGGCTGCCGCGTTCGAACGTGAGCCCCGGCGCGACCATCCCGCTCGCACCGAAGAGCACGAGCTTCATGGCAGCGCGCAAGTGCGGTGACGAATCTGATGCGCGGCGGTGTTGGAGGCGGCATGCGTTCCTACCTCCCGCTCGTGATCCACTGCACGATCGCCTCGATCCTCTTCACCGCATGTCGCGATCGCGACGACTCCGACGACGACGCTGCCGACGACAGCAGCGGCAGCGTCGACGAGAGCTCCACCACCGAAGCCACGCCGGCGATTACCTACTGGCAAGACCTCGCGCCCATCATCATGGACCGCTGCGCCGGCTGTCACACCGACGGTGGGATCGCCCCGTTCGCGCTCGACACCTACGAAGCCGCCGCACCGTGGGCGGCAGCGGCTGCGGAGGCGGTGGCCAGCCACTCCATGCCGCCATGGCTGGTCACCGCCGACGGCAGCTGTGGCGAGTACCGTGACGCGCGCGTGCTCGACGACGCGGAGATCGATGCGTTCGCACAGTGGGCGCACGGCGGTGCCGCGCAAGGCGATCCGCGCGACGATCTGCAGGCGCCCGCGCCCGATCGGCTCACCGACGCCGACGCTTTCATGACACCCGAGTTCGTGCCGATGGTCGAAGGCGGTGAGCTCGCGGCCCACGACGAGTACCGTTGCTTCCTGATCGATCCCGAGCTCGCGCAGGATCAGTTCGTCACCGCGTTCGAGGTCGTACCCGGCAACGCGGCGATCGTGCACCACGTGCTCGTGTTCGATGTCGATCCGAGCCTCGATCTCGGCGGCGGCACGACCAACCTCGACGCGATCGAAGCGCTCGATGCGATGACGCCCGATCGCGACGGTTGGCCGTGCTTCGGCGCCGCCGGTGAAGGCGTCGAGGTCAACGGCTTGCCGGTCGTGTGGGCGCCGGGCACCGCCGCGACGCGCTATCCCGAAGGCACCGGCATGCGTATCGCGAGCGGCGAGCTGCTGGTCGCGCAGATCCACTACAACCTCGCCGGCGTCGAAGGCACGCCCGAGGCCGATCGCACCGAGGTGCGACTGCAGCTCGAGGACGCGGTCGAGCGTGAAGGCTTCATGCAGCTGCCCGATCCGTTTCTCGACACGATCTTCGGCGACTCGCCCGCGAGCCTTCCGCCCGGCATGCCCGCGGTCGACTACGCGTGGGACCTCCCGATCGCCGCCGCGTTGCCGGATGGCGTGAGCGGCTTCGAAGTGCACGGCGTCTTCCCGCACATGCACGAGCGCGGTCGCAAGATGCGGATGGATCGCGTGAACGGCAGCGAGTCGAGCTGCGCAGTCAGCGTGCCGCAGTGGGACTTCCACTGGCAGGGCATGTACTTCTACGAGCAACCACTGGTCGTCGACGCCACCGACACGCTGCACGTCACGTGCACCTACGACACCACGGATGCGACCGAGCCGGTGCTTCCGGGTTGGGGCAC
>DASZPU010000429.1:0-14819 GCA_035550195.1 Nannocystaceae bacterium | reverse complement strand
GATCACCGAGCACGGGCTCGCGGTGCTGCTCGGACACTATCCGATGCGGCAGTCGGGCTCGCTCGTGATGGTGCCGCACGAGCTGCTCGCGATGCAGGCCGACGGCGCCACGCTCTCGCACACGAGCTTCTTCGACGCCGGCACGTTCAGCGCCGGCGTCGTCGACATCGCGCTCGACGAAGAAGAGCCGATCTTCGTGCGCGAGCATCCGAGCGGTCGGCTGCTGGTCGGTGTATTCGCGAACGATCTGTTCGCGCTCGAAGACGAGTGGACCAACCCCGGCAAGCTGCTCGTGATCGATCCGGTCTCCGGCGACGTCGGCAAGCGCGTGCTCGACATGGGCAGCGGGTTGCCGTGCGCGGGTGCATGGAGCGTCGTGCCGCTCGATGCCGGCATGCACTCGATCGGGCTCGCGTGCGATGGCGACGAAGGTGCGGTGATCCTCGATGTGTCCGCGGTCGGTGAAGGCAGCGTCGCAGACGCGGCCGCGGCCGTGAGTGGCTGTCACGCGGATGTGTTCGTGCCCAACCGTCGCGTCCGCTATCTCGCGCCCGACGGCGACGGTGGTATGCTGCTGATCAACAGCACGCCCAACTACGATCCCAGCGGCGGCGGCTTCGAGCGCTACGACGCGGACTGCAACCCGCTGTCGACCACCGCGATCGATCAGACCTACTGGGAGGTCCGCGAGATCGTGCACATGCAGAGCGACGCGGGTCCGCGGTGGTTGATGCCGATCGGGCGCACCACGTCGACGCGTGGCGTGCATGTGCTCGGCGACTCGGGCTCCGGCGTCGAGGTCTGCAGCACGCTC
Organism: Nannocystaceae bacterium; assembly: GCA_035550195.1. Lineage (GTDB taxonomy): Bacteria > Myxococcota_A > Polyangia > Nannocystales > Nannocystaceae > Xiheibacterium. The sequence goes on along the minus strand of DASZPU010000429.1, from coordinate 14,005 downwards.
ACCGAGCTCGAGCCGTATTGGGCGGGCGGTGCGGACGGCGTCGAGGTGCATCCGTACGCACTCGCGCTCACGCGCAACGGCGACGGGCTCGCGATCGGTGCGGGTCCGGTCGACGCGGCGAAGGACATGCCGGGCTACGGCCGCGTACTGTGGGTCGACCTCGATACCAGCGTCGATCCGTGCGCGGCGTCGCCGATCGTCAACATCATCGATCTCACCGCGTCGGCACCCGCGGTCTCCGCCGACGATCCATCGACGTGGCGGCGCGGGCCGAACCAAGTCTTCATCCAACAGTACGGCTGAGCTACTCGCGGACGATCTCGATCTCGTCGGTGATCGCCGCGCCCATGTCGGCCGGGAACGAGAACAACGAGTGATCGATGTTGCGCAGCACCGCGGACAGCTTCGCGGTGCCGGCGGCCGACTTCGGGAACGTCGCGTTGCTCGCGTTCTCGGTGGTCACCGTCGTGATGTACGAGTTGTCGCAAGTCGAGTCCGGCACGAGGCAGGTCGCGAGATCCACGTCGTAGTAGATGTGCACGTGGCCGACGCCCGCCTGCGGCGTACCGTTGGGATTCGCCGGCATCAGCCCGAAGTTCAGCACCACCGCCTCGACCGCCACCGACTCCGCGTCGAGCCCGAACGTCGCGCCCGGCCACGGGTTGCGGATGCCGACGAGCGGCGTGCCGTCGTCGATCCAGAACAGCAGCGTCGCGGTCGCGTCCTCGTTGTCGTAGCGCGACCCGTCGTTGCGCAGCGCGTGCACGGACACGCGCACCGGGCCCGCGACGTTGGGCACCTCGAGCTCGAACTGCACGCCGCCGGAGAGTGCACCGGACTCGATCGTGCCCACCGGTTGGTTCTCGAGGAACACCTCGAGATGGCCCTCGCCGAACACGTTGTCCTTGTTCTCGACCGGATCGACGATGTCGAGCGTGCCGAGGATGTTGATCGGGATCGTCCGCGTCCCGCCCGGCATGTCGCCGATGGCGAACGCTTGGTTGCGCTCGGGATTCGTGATCTCGACGCGCGGCGGATCGCCGACCTCGCAGCGCTCGTTCACACAGGTCTGATCACCGGGACACGGATCGTCGTCGCTGCACGCGAACGCGCCGGCGAGCTCGGGATCGAGCTCTGCGGTGAAGCAACCGGAAGCAACCAAGAGAGCGAAGGACAAGCGACGCATCGTCAGAACTTTCCGGAGAGCGACAGCCCGAACGCACGTCCTCCAAAGCTTGGACCGAACGCGGCCTTCGGTGCACGTTTCGCCTTCGACATGCGTTGCGCGCCCACGGCGAGCAGTGCGATGCCGACGAGGCCCACTGCGGCGCCGACGGCGACCACGGCGATCTGTCCGACCTCGAGCTTCTTGCCGTCCTTCTCCAGCGCCTGCGCTTGCGCGAACGAGAGCCCGTCCGGGTTGCCACCCGACTGCACGTCGTCGAGCGCGTCGCTCTTCTTCTTCGCGGCGACGCCGAGCCCGATGCCGCCGCCGAGCGCGACCGCAGCACCGACGGCGGTCAACGCCGCGCCGGCCCCGATCAGCGCCTTCGCTTGGCGACGCGCCTTGCTGCCGTCGTCGAGCGGACGATCGGGCTTGTCGGGCTTCGGATTCTTCGCGTCCTTCTCACGCTGCTCGACCACCGCGCGCAGGCGGTCGATGCGATCCTCGACGTTGGCGCGATCGGGGATGTCGCGCTTCGTCTTCAGGTAGATCTCGAAGGCGCGGATCGCTTCTTCGGGCTTGTCGAGCTTCTCGTAGCAGAGCCCGATGTTGTACTGGAAGTCGGGCGACGCGTAGAGGCTCGCGGCTTCGAGGAAGTCGTTGAGCGCTTCCTTGTACTTCGCGCGGTTGTAGTGCTCGCTGCCGCTCTCGAACGCTCGCATCGCGCGATCGAGATCCGCATCGTCCTTCACCGCATCGCCGTCGGGCGGCGGCTCCGGCTCGTCGGTGACCGTGGGCAATGCGTCGTCGGCTGGCGCGGCGACGAGCCGCTGGGGCCAGGCGACCGCGAGCGCGGTGAGCAGCACGAAGGTCCCGGTGCAGGACCGGGCGCGGCTTTGCGAGGCGGGCGCAGCGTGCACGGTGCGGGCCTCAAGATACCCCCAAGGGGCACCAACCCGCAAAGTCGTGCGCGACCCATCATGGTCCGCGCAGACGGTTGCCCGCAGCGACGTCGGCGGCCTAGGATTGTGGCTCACCCGGGTCCGATGTCGAAGACCACGATACGGCTGGAGCCCTCGAGCGTGGACCACGGACGCGAAGGTCGCAAGCGTGCCTTCGTCGTGGTGCTGTCCGGTGATCGCATGGGCGAGATGTTCCCGCTCAAGGACGGCAGCAAGACCAGCATCGGTCGCGGCCTGCAGACCGACGTGCGCATCAACGACGAGGGAATATCGCGCACCCACGCCGTCGTCGAGGAGGACGCGGGGACGTACTACCTGTGCGACGCCGGCTCGACCAACGGCACCTTCGCCAACGGCACGCGCGTCGAGCGACAGGCGCTGCGCGAGGGCGACAAGATCCAGATCGGTGCGTCGTCGGTCTTGAAGTTCACCTTCCACGACGATCTCGACGAAGACTTCCAGCGCAACCTCTACGAGTCCGCGCTGCGCGACCGCCTCACCGGCGTGTTCAACCGCGGCTACTTCAACAACCGCCTCGAGAGCGACGTCGCGTTCGCGCTGCGCCACGGCAAGCCGCTGTCGCTCGTGCTCTTCGACATCGACAACTTCAAGCAGATCAACGACACCTACGGGCACCCCGCGGGCGACGAAGTGCTGCGCGTGCTCGCCGATCGCGTCGAAGGCACCACCCGCAGCGAAGACATCTTCGCGCGCTACGGTGGCGAAGAGTTCGCGCTCATCTGTCGCGACGTCGACGCGCTGCGAGCCTCGCGGGCCGCATACCGTATACTGGACACGGTGGGCGGCAAGCCCTTCGAGCTCGACGCACGCACGCTCGCGGTCACGGTGTCGCTGGGCGTGGCCGATCTCGGCATGCTCGTGCGGCCCACCGCCGAAGCGTTGATCGAAGCGGCCGATGCGGCGCTGTACACGGCGAAGCGCAACGGTCGCAATCGCGTCGAGATCTACGATCCCGAGCACGAGCCCACGCGGCTCGTCTGAGCGTCGCGGAGCCCACATCATGATCTCTCGAGCAAGCCCAGTGCTGGCTGCCGCGATGCTGTTGGCAGCGTGTCGGCGAGAGACGCCGCCGGTGGCGCTCGAGGTCGGCGAGCACGCCAGCGAAGGCGAAGCGAAGTCGGAGGCCCAGGACGATCCCGCGATGGTGGTCGACGCGCGCGCGTTGTGGTGGAAAAGCGGTGCGGGGCGCGATGCGATCCTCGCGCGCGAGCGCGGCGATCATGCGACCGCGATCGCGAAGCTCGACGAGTTGCTGGCGGACAGCTCGTTGTCGGCCGACGATCGCGGCGCCGCGCAGCTGCTGCGCGCGCTCGAGCACGAACGCGAAGGCAAGTTCACCGAGGCCGCGGCGCTGTTGAACGAAGCTGCGTCCGCGCCGGCGCTCGCACCGATCGCGTCGCGCATGCGGCTGTTGCAGGCGCAGGCGCTGCTCGACGCCAGCGATCCCAAGGCCGCGCTCGCGTGCGTCGTCGACCTGCGACCCGAGACGCTGGCCGGCTCGCCGCTGGTCGACGATCTGCTGGTCGTGCGTGCCGACGCGATGCTGCGCGACGACGACGTCGACGGTGCGCGCGCGGCCTATCGCGCGTACCTGAAGGATCACGCCGGCGGCCCGCGCAAGCACGAGTGCGCGGTGAAGCTCGCGCGCTCGCTCGCGCGCTCCGAAGCGGCCGCGGACCTCGTGCAGGCGGTCGACCTCTACGAAGAGCTCGCGCTCGCGGTCCCGCTGTCCGACTACGGCGAAGAGGCCGAGCGCGAGCTGCCCGGGCTGCGCAAGAAGATCGCCGGTGCGAAGACCGGCGCTGCGTTGCGCGACTGGGAGCGCAAGGTGACGCTCGCGCGCATCGACGCGATGGTCGATCGCGGGCGCTACAAGCCGGCGATCCGCGCGATCGATCAGCTGCTCGGCGGCAAAGGCCTCGCGCCGCTCGATCGTTGCCAAGCGCTCTTCGCCAAGGGCACCGCGGTGTTCAAGCAGCGGGAGCGCGCGAAGTCGCGGGTGCACTTCGAGCAGGCGATGAAAGACTGCGACAAGGCTGGCAAGCCCGGGCGCGACTTCGCGGTGAAGGCGGGCTACCAGGCCGCGCGCGGTCGCTACGCGGAAGGCAAGCACGCGGTCGCAGCCGCGGAGTTCGAGAAGCTCGCGAAGACCTTCGCGGATCACAGCTACGCCGACGACGCGTGGGTGCTCGCGGGCGAGTCGTGGGAATCCGCGGGCGAGGCCGACAAGGCGCGTACCGCATGGCGTGCGGCGCTCGACACCGAGGGCGACATGATGGAGGAGGCGCGTCGGCGTCTGCTCGTCGCTGCGTTCGCGCGCGGCGACGATGCCGATGCGCTCGCGCTCGCCGACGGTGGGCTCTCCGGCCGATCGCTGCTGCCCGCCGAGCGCGGCAAGCTGCACTACTTCCGCGGTCGTGCGCTCGGGCGGCTCGGCAAGAAGGACGAAGCGAAGGCCGCGTGGCTCGAGGTGCTCGCGGTGGGGCCGATGGACTATCCGTCGCTGCAGGCGTTGTCGCGCTTGCGCGAGCTCGGCGACGACGCGCTCGCGCAGGGCCTCGATGCGCTCGGCGTCGGCACGGAGCCGAGCGAAGCGACCGCGGCTGCGCCCACGAAGGAGTCGGCGGCTGCCACGATCTACGCGAAGCTCGGGCTCGGCGAGTGGGCGCAGGACGAGCTGCGCGCCGCGTCGGTCGGGGGGTGGACCGCGGTCGCGGTGCTCAACCAAGCCGGGCTCTACTCCGGTGCACAGAAGTTGATCGCGAGCCTCGGCTCGTCGTGGCGCACGCGTCCGCCGATCGCCGACGCGCGCGCGCAGTGGGAGCAGGCGCATCCGCGTCCGGTCTTCGAGCTCATCGCGCCGCGCGAGCCCAAGCACGGCGTGCCGCCGTGGCTCACCTACGCGATCATGCAGACCGAGAGTCGCTTCGATCCCAGCGCGACGTCGTGGGCCGGCGCGCGCGGGCTCATCCAGCTGATGCCGTCGACCGCGAAGTCGGTCGCGACGCAGGCCGGCGTCACGCTCGACGGCGACGAAGCGCTCTACGATCCCGAGACCAACATCGATCTCGGCATGCATCACCTCGGTCGGCTGGTCGCGCGCTTCGGCAACGGCGACGGTGCAGTCGCGCTCGCGATCCCCAGCTACAACGCGGGGGTCGGCGCGGTCGAGCGCTGGCTCGACGAGCGCAAGGACTGGGAGCTCGACGTCTTCGTCGAAGGCATCCCCTACGACGAGACCCGCAAGTACACGCAGAGCGTGCTCGGGCGCTGGCTGGCGTACCGCGTGCTCTACGGCACCGCGGACGAGCGCGCCGATCGCATCCCCTATCTCGCGCTGCCGCTGCCGAAGCGCGGCAGTTGATCACGCCGCTGCGAGCACGCGTTGCTGACGGGCGCCGTGCAGCACGTCCTGCGCTTCGCCGATGAGCGCGATGACGCGGGCGAGCCGAGCATCGTCGAGCGGCTCGGCGTCTTCCGCGGTGGCGAGCGCGCCTCGGGCCGCGTCGATCAGCGTGCGCGCCTGCGCGAGCTCGTCGGCGACATCGCCATCGTTGTGCCGCTCCATCGTCGCGAGGTCGCGCTCGAGCTCCGCGATGCGATCGGCGGCGCGACCGAGCGTGCGCTGCGGGGCCTCGCCGACCAGCGGCTCGAACGGCGCGTAACCGGAGTGCGCCGCATCGAACGCGCGCTTGCCGAGCACGCGCTCGGCACTGCCCATGATCTGCACCTCGTCGGTCTCCTCGCCGCTCCCGCCGGCGACTGCAACGCCGCACGCGGCCGCGAGCATCCCGAGGACGACCATGACGACGATGCGGGCGACGATGCTCATGACCGAGTGCACTGCAAGGGCGAGACCACTGCTACGAACGCTGGCCAGCGGGGCGCCTGACGGGGCGGGCGAGCACAGCCGTGCGCGGATGACCAGTCGGCAGCGCTCGCCCACGAGACGGTGCATGACACCAACGGTTGCAACCGCGATCGCAAGAGATCACCCCGCGAGCTCGAATTCGACACCCGGGCAGTGCAGCGCGACGTCGTCGGTCTGCACGCGGCACGTCGCGATCCCGCCTTCCTGCTCCAGCTCGGGCAGCTCGTCGCAGTCGGCGAGCACGATGCACTCGGCGAAGCCATCGTGCGCACGCGCGCACCGTGGGCTCACGCTCGCTGCGAGCTTGCGATCCGCCTCACAACTCCGCGCGCAGGCGGTGAACGAGCTCGACACGAACGTCAGATCCGGATCGCACGCGAGCTGCTCGCACACGTCGGTGCAACGCTCGCTCACCCGCGTCGTCTCGTCGCGACTCGCATCGCGAGCAGCCTCGACGTCGACGGGCGTGCGACCGCACGCACCGAGCAGTGACAGCACCACCACGATTCCGCTTGTGTTGCGCACGCGCACAACATGGCGCACGACGATGGTGCCGCAACCGAAGTCGCCGACGGGCCACGCGCCGCGATCACGCTGCGCGTGACAACGTCGCGTTCGACTCGAACGCCGCGCTCGCAGGGAAGCGGAACTCGAAGGTGGTGCCGCGTCCGAGCTCGGAGCGCAGCACGATGCGACCACCGAGCTGTCGCGTGGCTTCGGCGATCGCTGCCATGCCGACACCGCGACCCGAGATGGCGGTGACGACTTCCTTGGTGGTGAAGCCTTCGGCGAAGAGCGCACGTTCGAGATCCTGCTGCGTCGCGCTGGGCAAGCCGCACGCGACCGCGCGTCGACGCACGCCGTCCCAGTCGATGCCGCGGCCGTCGTCGCGGATCGTGATCGCGAGCTCGTCGTCGAGCTCGACCGCGAGCCACAGTCCGCCACTGGCCGGCTTCCCGGCGTGCGTGCGCTCGTCGCTGGACTCTATGCCGTGATCCATCGCGTTGCGCACGACGTGGGCGAAGCTCGACCAGAACGGCCCCCATGCGCTGGCCGCCAGCGCGACGCCGTTGTCTGCGACGTGCACCTCGAGCGCGCTCTTGCCGAGCCGCTGCGCCAACGCGCGCGCGTGCTCGGCGATGCGGGCGAGGCGGATGCTCATCGGCTCGTAGCTCCACCGCCGCACCATCTGTTCGAGCTCGGCGGGCGAGCGCTTGGTGCGGATCGCGTCGACGACGATCTCGATCTCGTCGCGAGGGATCGCGATGGTGCCGCTGTCTTGCCGCCCGATCAGCGGAGCGATGCGCATGCGCAGCTCGGTCCAGCTCTCGACGAGCGCGTTGCGATCGTCCTCGTCGAGCACGCCGTCGCGCTCGGCCATACGGTTCTCGAGCTCGTGGCAGTGCTCGGCGAGGCCAGCCAGCCCGAACAATCCGACGTTGCCCTTCAAGGTGTGGATGCGCCGCGCATCGTCGGCGGAATCGCCGTGCGTCGCGAGCCCGCGCACGATCGCGTCGGCCTCGTCGAGCAGCTCGAGCACGCCCTGACGATCGCGGATCGAGTGGGCCAAGAGCGCAACGACGTCGCGCTGGCTTCGTTCGGCGCGCTCCGCCTCGCGTGTCTCCGTCACGTCGGTGACGACCGCGAGCAGCTCGCCGTGCTCACCGGTCGCGAGCCAACGCACCGCGTGATCGCGACCGTGATGCTGCAATCGCACGGGCAGCTGCGCGAGCGTGAGCTCGGGCGGCAAGAAGCCCTCGCGATGGGCCGCGAAGCCGAGCTCGAGCCACGCGGAGAACTTCGCGTCGGCGTCGGCGAGCCATGCCCACGCGGTGCTGCCCGGTGTGGGCGCGCCGAACCAGCGGATCGCGGCCGCAGAGACTGCCGCGCCGATGCGCCCCTCGGCGTCCATCGTGAAGAGGCCCTGATCGGTGCTGTCGAGCACGCCTTGCGCGGTGGCGTGGGCTTGCTCGGCGTCGACGCGCGCGCGCCGGAGCGCACGTTCCATTCCGGACCGGTTGCGCTCGAAGGCACGCGCGAGGAAGTAGATGCCGATCGGTACGCAGAGCTGCGAGGTGATGACCCGCAGCTGCGCGTCGGCGGTCGCGGCCGCGGGTGGCAGGAATCCCGTCATGTGCAGCACGCCGAACGTGGCGACGATCGCGAGCGTGATCAGCAACCACGCGAACGCACCCCGCTTCAGCAGCATCATCGCGAGCAATGGGAGCACGCCGAACCAGTCGACCGCGGAGCCGCCCAGGCCGCCCTGGCTCGACACCGAAGGCGTGAGCGACAGCACCGTGTTGACCAGCATCGCGTGCGTCGCCAGCTCGCGCATGGCCCGAAAGCGGAGCAGTGCGATCGGCACCGCCGTGATCACGAGCGATACCGCGATGGTCGCGACCGCCATCATGTCGTTCGCCGCGAGCATCATCGGCAACATCGCTGCGGCGCCGATCCAGCCCACGCCGAGGAACGCAGCGGTCGTTCGCGCGCGCCGAATCTCGTCGGGATCGCCGCTGCGAAGCGACGGATGAAGGAGCCGGTCGAAGACGGACACGAGCGTCCGGGTCTTCGACCGGCGTCCGCGGGAGTTGAGCGTCAGGGCAGCGTCGCCGAGTCACGCGGCGCCGGAACCGGCGGAATCTCGTTGCAGGGATCCTTGGCCACGCACCCATACGCATAGGGCACTTCGGTAGCGCTCTTCAGGAATTTCCCGAAGGTGTGGAACATGAACCATCCGATGTCGAACGTCTCGCCGACGATCGCATCTTCGTCGCACAGCGGATCGTTGCTGCCGTTCTCTTCGCGACAGATCCCGATCGCGAAGTCGGTCATCTCGCCGGGCAGCGGGAAGCCGTGCTGGCCCTCGGGCACCGCGTAGGGGAACGCCGCGCCCGACATCCCCACGAGATCGTTGCCCCACATGTCCTGCGTGGTCGAGATGCGCAGCGGCGGATCGAGGCGCGGGATGTTGTCGGACCAGATGTCGTCGCCGTTCGAGAAGTTCTCGACGTCGACGTGCGCACCGAAGGTTTCGTCGAGCCCCAAGTACGCGCGCACGTTCTCGTTGTCGGGCACGCGCAGGTACGGATAGCGGCGCAGCTTGTTCACCGCTTCCGCGGTGTGCGTGTCGAGCAACACTTGGTTGATCGGCTTGCCCCACCGCGGGTCCACGTTCAGGTAGTCGATGACGCCCGCAGCACGACCGACGGTGACGCCGCTCGACGCCGGCACGTTCATGTCGCCGACGGTCGTGACCAAGAGGAACTGCGCGCCGGTCTTCTGCTTCAGGTTGGGATACTCGAGCGGCTCGGCGCCGAGATAGCGCGCGAGCACGCCGGGATCGGTCGGGTCGATCACCATCTGCGCGAGGCTCATGAAGCGCCGCATCGACGGGGTGTTGCGCTCGAGCCCGAAGCCTTCCGCCATCGCGCGCAGGTGCCCGCCCTGGATCGGCTGGCCTTCGAAGGTCATCGCCGTGCCGTCGTCGTTCACCGGTGCCGCCATCTGATCGATGACCTGGATGGGCTCGACGCCGTCGACGATCTCGCACTCCTCGGTGCCGGTGACGAGCACGTCGCCCTTGTAGAAGCGCACCACGGTGTCGTCGCCGAGATCCGAGGCGAGCGAGAGCCGTGCACGCGCGGCCACGCCGTCGCCGACGACTTCGTCGGGCAACAGATACGCGCAGCCGATCTCGCCGTTCACCAGGTTCTCCGCGATCATGGTGTCGCCGGGGTCGAGCCCGGTGATCGTGGTGATCGGGATGTCGGCGAGGTCGTTGAGCTCGGTGACCTGCGTGTGCAAGAGCGTCGTGCCGTCGTCGTTGCGCGTCGCGAGCCACAGCGGGCCCATCACGCGCACGAGCACGGCCTGCGGCACGCCGCCTTGCAGCGAGCGATTGCCGACGTCGGTGAGCCGACCGCCGCCGGCGATCGGGATGATGCCCGACACCTCGGGCTCGAGCGCACCGAGCGTCATCGACATGATGCCGCCGAGCGATCCGCCCATCACGTAGATCGGCGAGTCCTTGCCGATGTCGACGATGCCGTCGGCATCGAAGTCGCCGGCGAGCTCGGTGATGCCGTCGCCGTTCAGATCGACCTCTTCGACGTCGCCGTCACCGTCGAGATCCCAGCGCCACTTCGTCTTGCCGTCCCAGGTGCGGATGATGCGGATGAGCTGCATGTAGTCGAGCGCCGACTGCCGCACCATGTCGCGCATGTGGAAGAGGTACGCGGTCCAGAAGTCGACACCGCTGTCGACGATGCCGTCGTGGTTCAGATCCTGATCGTGCCAGCCGTCGCCGTCCTGATCGCCGCCGCGGTTGAAGTGCGCGGCCGTGGCTGCGGGCGCGAGCCCGGCGCTGTCGAGCAGGTTCTCGAGCAGCTCGAAGTCCGCGTCCGCGAGCGGCAGACCGTGCGAGACGTTGTCGGTCGACAGCGCCGCGAACCCGAACTCGGCGAGGAAGCCCGCGAAGCCGAGCAGCTCGCCGGCACGGTTGCCGGTGTAGCCGTGGCCCAGCAACACGATGGGCGCCATGCCACCTTTGCCGCGGATCGACACTTCCTTGCGCGGCACCACCAACCAGAACGGAATCTCTTCGGGTCGCGTCTTCGCGGGATTGCGCTCGAGATCACTCGGCCACGACTGCTCGTCGAGCGGCAACCGCTGCTTGTTCGCATCGAAGCGATCGAAGAGCTGCGGCGACGTGTACGTGCCCTGGATGTGGAAGTCGACGTAGTCGTGGCCGCCGACCACCGCCTTGTAGTTCTGCGTGGTCGGGTCGAGGCCCTGCAGCTGCTGCACGATGATCGAGAGCGGGACCTTCCAGTCCTCGTGCGGCAGCACGTAGGCGTTCTTGCGATCGGGGAACTTCGTGCCGGGCCCGATCTCCTTGAGCGGGAACAGGCGCGTGACCTCGGCGGGGAAGTCCTTCGCGAAGTGGGCCTGCGGACCTTCGCCGTAGAGGCCCTCGCGCACCGCGATCCAGTCCTTGGTGATCGACTCGGTGGTGTACGAGAACGCGAACGCGATGTCGTCCGCGGCGAGCCCGTCGGGCAGGTGATCGAGCAGCGGTGCGAGATCGTCGGTCTGCGCGGCGTGGTTCACGAACGGGAACGGCGAGCCCACCGGCTTGCCGTCGGTGTCGCGCACGCGTCGCGTCACGACGACCGCGTACGTGGTCTCTTCGCGCAGCGGCACCATCGGCGCGACCACGACCGTGTTGGTCTCGCGCTCGTAGAAGCTCATCAACGCATCCGCGCGGCCGGCCAGATCGTCGCGCGCGGGCGATCGACCGGGCAGGTAGTTGGGCTGATCGAGCACGCCGTCGGCGTCGCTGTCCTCGGCGTAGTCGAGCATGCCGTCGCCGTCGAGATCCTCGTCGGTCTGCAGCACGCCGTCGCGGTTGCGATCCTCGCTCGGATCGAGCACGCCGTTGCCGTTCTGATCCTCGTCGGCTTCGTCGTACACCAGGTTGATCGACCAACCGCGCGGATGGTTGTCGCCGTAGCGATCGGGGCGCTCGAGCACGATCGGGTAGTTGCCGTTGCCGACGTCGAGATGGAAGAGCCGACCTTGCTCGGGGGAGTCGGGGTCGACATCGATAAGATAGATCGCGTCGTTCTCGGTGGCGTAGTCGGCCTCGCTGTGACGCGCGCGCAGATCTTCGACGTCGATCGGTCCGGTGAACGGGATCGTGATCGGCTGGTACACGCCCCAGCCGTCGAGCCCGTCGATGAGCCCACGCGTGCGCCGCTCGTAGCTCGTGCTCGCGACCAGCGAGGCGTTGATGCGCAGCCCCGTCGGCGACGTGGGATCGTGGCGCGTCGCGATGTCGTTCGGCAGCGGGATGTCGGGCAGCGGGCGGTGATCGAAGTCGAACTTCACCGTGACGTCGGCCGGCTCCGCCGCCATCAGCCCCTCGGGCTCACCGCACGCCGCGAGCAACAACAGTGTCGGAGCTACGTTGATCCTGCGCATGCGATCCCCCGATCGACCGGGGTATCGTAGCGACTCGCTTCAGGTCGCGCGCGGAGGCAACGCACCACGCGGGGCCGGGGCGCCGGCGAGGGCTTCTTTCGCCAACTTGCGCTCCATCCCGCGCAGCTTCGCGGTGAAGAACGCCTCGGCGCCCGCGTACAGGCAGACGAAGGTCCACACCGGGGAGAGGTGCGTGATCCAAGCGAGGCTCCACACCGCGAACACCAGCGAGGCCCGCCCCACGTCGCCGTTGAGCAGCTGGCCGGTGCCGGGCAGGAACAAGCTGAGCAGACCCGCAGTGACCGGCAGGCGCGGCTCGTCGCCATCGTCGTCGGCGTATGCGATCGCATCGTCGGCGGTGACCTCCGCGAGCACCGATTGCTCGCCGAGCTCGATCGCCGCGCTGCGGAACATGTTCTCGAGTCGCTCTTTCTCGGCGACCGGCAGACGGAACTGCTTGCTCGCGCCGCCGATCTCGACGAGCTCGCCCGCCTGCGTCATCGCATCGAGCGTGGTCTCGACATCTTGACGCGGACGACCGACGAGTCGCATGCAGCTCTCGACCGTCACGTGATCGACGCGGGGATCGGAGAGCACGCTCAGGATCTGCAATCGGATCGGCGTCGCCGGTGCCGTCTCGGCGACCGGCTCGCTCGGACGCGCGGTGTGATCCCAACCTGCGCGCGAAGGGCTCGGCATCGGCGGCAACGCAGGCAGCGGTCCCGTCGGGTGCGGCCGTTCGGCGCGCGGCCGCGGCTCGTGCACGATCGCATCGGGCAGATCGTCGCCCAACGTGTCGCGACGCAGCCGCGCGATGCGACCCGCGATGCCCCGTGGGCGGCCACGCGACGAACCGGTGGTCATCGCAGGAACCTCACGGAGCAAGGGCAAGGCTGGTCGAGCAGGCGCACGAACTACATTCGAGCGTAGCAGCCCGCCGGACAGCCCGCCACGCCCCAAGCGACGCAAGTCCCGCATCGGGTCAGCGCCGCTCGCACCACCCACCCAGCGGGCTGTGAAAACAATTCGCCGAAGGCGAATCAGCGACTGCGACCAAAGGGCGCTGTCGCAACCAAACGATCGCCGTCCCCGGCGGCGCCGCTCAGACCGGCACGTCGTAGTCGCGCAGCGCGTCGTTCAAGCTCGTGCGCGTATCGGTGCTCTGCGTGCGATACCCGACCAAGAGGGCGCACGCGAGCTGGAACTCGCCGGCAGGAAACGTGCGCGTGCGCGTGCCCGGCACGAGCACCGCGCGCGCCGGCACCCGACCTTTCATCGTCACGGGCTCGCTGCCGGTCACATCGATGATCGGCGTCGATGCGGTGATGACCACGTTCGCGCCGAGCACGGCCTCGCGCTCGACGTGCACGCCCTCGACGACGATCGCACGCGAGCCGATGAAGCAGCCGTCCTCGATCACGACCGGGCTCGCACCCGGAGGCTCGAGCACGCCGCCGATGCCGACGCCGCCGGCCAGGTGCACGTTCCTTCCGATCTGCGCGCAGCTACCGACCGTCGCCCACGTGTCGACCATCGTGCCCGCGCCGACCCACGCGCCGATGTTCACGTAGCTCGGCATGAGAATCGCGCCCTTCTCGATGAACGCGCCGTAGCGCGCGGTCGCGGGCGGCACGACGCGCACACCCGCGGCTTCCCAACCGGACTTCAGCGGGATCTTGTCGTGGTACTCGAAGGGCCCGACCTGCATCGTCTGCATGCCGCGGATGCCGAAGTAGAGCAGGATGGCCTGCTTCAGCCACGCGTGGACCTCCCAGCGGCCTTCGCCGGATGCCGGCGGCGTCGCGATGCGGAGCGTGCCGGCGTCGAGGGCTGCGAGCGCTCGCTCGACGGCGTCGCGATGGCTCGCATCGGCGAGCAGCGCACGGTCGGCGAAGGCGGCTTCGATGCGAGGACGGATCGCCGAGATGTCGAGATCGCTCACGGCCGCTGTCTTCGCACGGCCGCGCGGCCGCATCAAGCGACCCTGCGATCACGCCG
>DASZPU010000428.1:0-4826 GCA_035550195.1 Nannocystaceae bacterium | reverse complement strand
CCCGTGCGCGCGAACGCGGCGGCCTTCGCATAGCCCTCGAGCAACCCGCTCTGCGTGATCGCACCCGTCGCCGCATCGAGCACGATCCAATTCGTCGTGCCGTCGCGCGGGTCACCGACCACGAGCACGCGATCCTTGCCGTCGAACACGAGATCCGCCGGCCACACCTTCACGTCGCTCGCCCAGCGCACGCTTCCGTCGACGCGGTAGCGCACGAGCACGCCTTGTCGGCCGCGATCGTCGGTGCGCCGCGGACCCGCGCCGTAGTCGGTGTCGCCGAACCAGCTCAGCGCCGCGATGCACTCGCCGTCGGGCAGCGCGATCACATCGTGCGCATCGCCGGTGAAGCCCTGCAGCACGTCGATGACGAGGGTCGGTGCGGGTGGCGACGGCGTGGGCTCGACCTTCGCGGGCAAGGGCTCGGGCGCGACCGGCGTGGTGGAGCACGCGGTCGCGAGCACGGCGAGGCATGCGACGCGGCGCATCCACGAGATCCTACAACGACGATCGCGGAGCGAGTACGGTCGCCGCGTGACCGATCCGAACAAGTACATGGTGCGCGCGAGCGATCGCGGGCCGGCGGACGAGCTGCACGTGCGCCATCCCTTCAACCCCGCGTCGGAGATCCACATGACGCGACTCGGCGATCGCACGGGGCTCACCCGCATCGGCGTCTCGATCGCTCGCGTGCCCGCCGGCAAGGAGAGCTTCATCCTGCACGCGCACACGCTCGAGGAGGAGTGGGTGTTCGTGCTGTCCGGTCACGGTCACGTGCGCATCGGGGACACCGACGTGCCCATCGCCGCGGGCGACTTCGTCGGCTTCCCACCGGATGGCACGCCGCACGTCGTGCGCAACACCTCCGATGCCGAGCTGGTGTACCTGCAAGGCGGCGAGCGTCGGCCCGGCGATCGCGGCGTCTTTCCCACGATCGGCAAGATCGGCTTCGCGAGCGACGACGGCCACATGACGCTGGTCGACGACGCCGCGCTGCAGGTGCTGCCGTTTTCCGCGTGGCTGTCCGAAGGCTGAGCTGCGACAACTCTCCGATCGCGGCGTCGGGGCCATGGGTCCGCGAATTCGTCAGATCGCCGGGTCGCGTCGCCCGGTCGACGCGGCATGAGCCTGCGCTACCTCGTCCTCTTGGCCCTCGCCTCCTGCACCACCGTCTCCGCCGACGCGAAGACGCGATCGCCGGCCCCCGCCCGCGAGTCGCTCGCCGCGGCCTTCGGCATCGATCGCGTCGAGACCTCGTGTCGTGCGATCGAATTCCACGCCGGCGATGCGAAGCGCACGCGCTCGCTCGACGTCGACATCGATGCCCAGAAGCTGCACCTGCGCGCGGGCACGCATCGACTCCGTCCGGGCAGCGACGTGCGCGTCGAGATCCGCGAGTACGCGGGCTCGCGCCGCGGCGAGACCGATTGCACCGACGCAGGCACGCCCGATCAACCGGTCGAGACCGCGCGGTGGACAGCGACCGGCGGCGAGCTCGTCGTCACGCTCTCCGCGGACGCGAAGCTCGATCGATCGTTCTCCGTCGACGCGGAGCTCGTCGACGTCGTCTTCCGCAACGCGAGCGGCGTCACCAAACGCGTGCACGCACGCTTCGACGACTTGAACGTCGGCTGGCTGCCCGGCTGAACCAACGAAAACGCCGCCATGATCCCCCCGGACCATGGCGGCAGCGGCAGGTCGCCGACGTTCTCGTCACATGGACTTGAGCGCCTGCATCGTCGACGGCCCCACGCCGCTGACGGCCGCAACCTCTGCGAGGTTCTCGTACGGACGGTGATCGACGACAGCGCGCGCGCCGGACGAGTACATGCCGCCCGCGACGAGCTGCTCGTAGGTCGAGTGGTTCGCGAGCTCGAGCGCGTCCGCAGCGTCGTGCGCCTCGAACTCGACGCCGTCGAACGTGCCGGCGAGCGCCGCGATGTCCGACCAGCTCGGGGCGTAGGCGCGGAGCTGCAGGAGCGTCGAGGTGCCGACGTACGGCGCCGCGGCGAGCTCGTCCATCGTGTCGAACGGGCCGTACTCGATGAGGCTCTCGGCCGCGCGGCTCGACAGCGCGACGGTCTGGTCGAGCTCCTCGAGCGTCGCCGAGTTCACGCCCCACAGCACCGCGCTGTTCTCGGTCGCGGTGAACTCCACGCCCTCGACGAGCGAGCCCGACGGCGCCGGGTGATCCGCGACGTACTCGCGCAGCACGGTCATCGCCATGTTGCCGACGTACTTCACGGCGTCGAGCTCTTCGAGCGTGTCGAAGCGATGATCGTCGGAGCTCGGGTAGATGCCGTCGGCGCCGTTGCGATGCGCGATGATCTCCGCGGCCGCGCGGCTCTCGATGCCGACCGCGTCGTCGAGCGTCGCAAGGTCGGTCTTCGCGTCGTTCACGAACGCGAGCACGGCATCGATCTCGACCGGCGACAGCGTCACGCGATCTTGCGGCTCGCTGCGGTCGTGGCCGTCGACGTCACAGGCAGCGGCGAGAACAGAGAAGGAGAGGCAGAGGATCGTGGTGCGCATCGTGGGGTCTTTCGCGGGAGGTTGGCCGCCACTTCAGCAATGGGTGTGCCGCGGTAGGACACGTAGACCGCACGTGAATTCAAGCATTTACAGAGATCTCGTAGTTGCATTTCTGCAACTTTTCTTGTGTATGCTCAATGTTCGTGGATGAGACTGCAGATGACCGCGAGCTGCACGAGGCCGACGTCGAGTCGCTCGAGCGTCGCATCACCGAGCTCGCGCTGGCGCGTACCGGTGCGCGTCACGGCGCGATCTTCCTGTGGAACGAGTCCGCCCGCGCGCTCGCACTCGACTTCCACATCGTCGACGGTGTCGTCGTCACGCTCCCCGGCGCACGCGTGCGCAGACCGGCAACCGGTGAGCCCGCCGGCATCGCGCTCGTCGCGTTCGAGACCAACGAGCCCTACCTCTGTCTCGACACCACACGCGATCCCCACTATGCGCGCTACTTCCTCGACGTCGGATCGATCGCCGCCGTACCGATCCCCTGGCAGTCGCGCGCGATCGGTGTGCTCACCGTCTCGGCGCACGAGCGTCGCGCGTTCACGCCCGCGCACATCGACGCGCTCGCCGAGCTCGCGCACACGTCCGCGAAGTTCCTGCGTCGCGCGCAGCTCTACCGCCACACCAACAGCGGCGAGACCAAGCGCCCGCACCTCATCAAAGGCCTGTCGCCCGAGTGGCTCGAGGTCGAGCGTCGCATCGAGCTCGCATCGCCGGCCGACGTGCCGGTGTTGATCCACGGCGAGAGCGGCACCGGCAAGGAGCTCGTCGCGCACGCGATTCACTTCAACAGCCGCCGCGCCGCGCAGCCCTTCGTCATCGTCAACTGTGCGGCGATCCCCGAGACGCTGCTCGAGAGCGTGCTCTTCGGCCACGTGCGCGGCGCATTCACGGGCGCCACGTTCGACAAGCTCGGCGAGTTCCACAAGGCGCACAAGGGCACGCTGTTCCTCGACGAGATCGGCGAGCTTCCGCTCGCGCTGCAGGCGAAAGTGCTGCGCGCGGTGGAGCACGGCGAGATCGCGCGACTGGGCAGCAACAAGCCGCCCGAGCGCATCGACGTGCGACTGGTGTGCGCGACCAACCGCGACCTGCGGCGCATGGCCGACGAGGGCTCGTTCCGCGCCGATCTCTTCTACCGACTCGGCGTGATGCCGCTCGAGCTGCCGCCGTTGCGATCGTATCGCGATCAGATCGCGGTGCTCGCCGCGGTGTTCCTGCAGCAGGCAGCGGATCGCATGGGCAAGCCGGCGCCGCGGATCTCCAGCGAAGCGCTCGCGGTCCTGCGCGCGCACGACTTCCCTGGCAACGTTCGCGAGCTCCGCAACGCGGTCGAGCACGCGGTCGTGATGGCGCAGCGTGGTGAAGTGCGCCCCGAGGATCTGCCCGACTCGATGCGTGCCGCCGCACCACGCCCCGGCACCGCCGCGCGACGCGAGCGGGCCGCGACGCTCCGCGAGCTCCGCGAGGCCTGGCTCGCCCCGCTCGAGACTCGCTATCTCACCGAGCTGTTGCAGACCTGCGAAGGCAACGTCGCGCTCGCAGCCAAGCGCGCGGGCATCAACAACGTCACGCTCTATCGTCTGCTGCGCAAGCGCGGCCTCGTGGTGAAGCGCACCGTCGGCACATCACGCTGAGACGTTGCCCGAGTCGCTGCTGCTCGAGTCGCTGCTGCCCGAGTCGCTGCTGCTCGAGTCGCTGCCGCTCGAGTCGCTGCTCGACCCGCCCTCGGACGTCGCAGCACCGTCGTCGGTGGAACCGCTCGTCGTCGGCTCGCCCGTGGCCGAGTCGGTGTCGCCACTGGTCGTCTCGCCCACGCCGGTTTCGTCGGCCGTGCCACTCACGCCGCTCGTCATCGTCTCGCCTGCAGTGCTCGACGGATCGGTGAGCCCGGACGAGAGCGATCCGTTGGAACCGCCGGACGAGCCCTCGTCTCCCGACGCGGCGGTCGTCACCGACGTGCCCTCGATGCCGATGCAACCGAGCAGCGACACGCAGCACGACAAGCCAAGCAACATCCTCATCCGCGCAGCAGCATAGCACGCCCGAGTTGGGCACGCGTTGCCCGAGTTGGGCAGTGCGTGCGCTGCTCGAGCTCGCAGGCCGATGTTCGGCGCGATTCCGCGGCTCGGCACGGCGGTTGCGTTACGGCGGAGGATGGTGGTCCAACCCAAGTCGCTCGCGCTGCTGTTCTTGCTCTCCATTCCGGTCGCTGGCTGCGACAAGTTCGTCGCCGCGCTCAACGAGGGCGCGCAGGCTGCTGCTGCCGCCGCCGACAACAAGGCCGGCGGTGG
>DASZPU010000427.1:0-4212 GCA_035550195.1 Nannocystaceae bacterium | reverse complement strand
CGCTGCGGGAAAGCTCGACGAGTCGAGGGCAAGCGCGGCGCAGTACGCCGTGGCCGCGTCGGACAATGATCCTTCGTCCCGCAACACGTTGCCGCGGTTGACGTGGGCCATCGCCATTCGTGGATCGAGCTCGAGCGCTCGATCGTACGACGCGAGTGCCTCATGACGTCGGTGGAGCGCGCGGAGGGCATTGCCGCGGTTGAGATGCACGCTCGCGCGAGCGGGATCGCTTGCGAGCGCGCCATCGAAGTAACGCAGGGCGGCCACCGCGTCGCCGCGCTGCAACTCGACGGCACCACGCATGTTGAGCGCACCAGCGTGCGTCGGTTCGCGCCGCAGTACTTCGTCGTACGCTCGCGCGGCGTCGTCGATCCGCCCTTCGCGGTGAGAATCGATCCCACGGTTGAAGAGATCGCCGACGCTCTCGCCATGGCGCTTCGATCCGGCCACCGCCGACAGCCTATCGCCGCACCCGTTTCGGATCCACGCCCCGTCGCTGACACGCCTCAGCGATCGTCGAAGTCTTCGTCGCGCAACCCCGGCCCCTCGGGATCCGTGGGCTCGTCGTCGCCCTCGACCGCGGTCGCTTCGAGATCCGTCGCGCTGTTCGCCGCAGCTCTTTCCGCCGCGAGCTCGCTCAACACCTTCTCGATCGCTCCACCGCGTCCGATGCTCTCGTCGTGCTCGAACCGCAGGCTCGGTGTCCGCCGCAGATCCACGCGCTCTCGCAGCGCGTGATGCAGCACCCCCGCCCCCGCGTTCAGCCCCTTCAGCACCGTCGCGATGTTCTTCCGGTCCCCGGTGACATCGACATAAACCCGCGCGCTCGACAGATCCGGTGACACCTTCACGCCCGTCACCGAGATCGCCGTCGCATCACCGAGCCGAGGGTCGCGCAATTCACCGCGCACCAATGCTGCGGCGATCTCTCGCCGCAGCATCTCCTCCACCTTGTCCGTCCGCGTGCTCACGACCTCACAAGGTGGGCGCGATCGCTTCCACCTCGAACGCCTGGATCACGTCGCCTTCGGCCACGCCGGGGTAGCCGTCGACCACGATGCCGCACTCGAAGCCGTCCTTCACTTCCTTCACGTCGTCCTTGAAGACGCGAAGCGAACCGATGGTCCCCACGTGCAGCACCTTGCCCTGTCGCACCACGCGAACGTGGCTCGTGCGCTGGATGATGCCGCGCGTCACGCGACAGCCGGCGACCACACCGAGCCGCGGGATCGGGAACAGCGCGCGCACCTCGGCCTCGCCCTGCTCCTTCTCGCGGTACTCCGGCTCGAGCATCGCGACCATCAGCTCCTTGGCCTTGTCGGTCGCGTCGTAGATGACGCCGAACGTGTAGATGTCCACGTCCTCCGCCTCGGCGACCGGGGCCGCCTTGCCGGTGGTCTTCACGTTGAAGCCGAAGATCACCGCTTCGCCGGCGCGCGCGTACTTCACGTCGGTCTCGTTGATCTGACCGACCTCGGCCTTGATCACCTCGACCTTCACCTTGTCGGTGGACAGATCCTCGAGCGCTTGCTTGACCGCCTGCGCCGAGCCCTGCACGTCGGCACGCAGCACGATCTTGAGCACCGCGTTCTTCTTGCGGTTGATGAGCTCCTGGATCGACGGGCCGGTGCGGACGCTCTCCTTGCGGCGCCGCTGCTCGCGACGGTGACCGACCAAGGTCTTCGCGTCGCGATCGTCGGCGACCACGTTCACCGGATCGCCGGCCTCGGGCACCGTGTCGAGCCCGAGCACCTCGACCGGCGTCGACGGGCCCGCTTCGTCCAGCTTCTCGCCGCGATCGTCGAGGATGGCGCGCACCTTGCCGCTGGCTTCGTCGGCGACCAGCATGTCGCCGACCTTCAGCGTGCCCGACGTGACCAGCACGGTCGCGATCGGACCGCGGCCCTTGTCGACGCGCGCCTCGAGCACGACGCCCTGCGCACGACCGACGGCCGGCGCCTGCAGCTCGAGCACCTCGGCCTGCAGCGCGAGCTGCTCGAGCATGTGCTCGATGCCCGCGCCGGTCTTCGCCGACACCTCGACGATCGGCGTCTCGCCGCCGAACTCCTCGCCGACGATGCCGTACTCCATCAGCGCCTGCTTGACGCGGCCGGGGTTGGCCTCGGGCTTGTCGATCTTGTTCACCGCGACGACGATCGGCACCTCGGCTTCTTGCGCGTGCTTGATCGCTTCGATGGTGGTCGGCATGACGCCGTCGTCGGCCGCGACCACGAGCACCACCAAGTCGGTGACCTGCGCGCCGCGTCCACGCATCGCGCGGAACGCTTCGTGACCGGGCGTGTCGAGGAAGACCACGTCGCCCTTGGGCGTCTCGACCTTGTACGCGCCGATGTGCTGCGTGATGCCGCCGGCCTCGCCTGCGGCGACGCGAGCTTCACGGATCTTGTCGAGCAACGACGTCTTGCCGTGATCGACGTGGCCCATGATCGTCACGATCGGGGCGCGCGTGATCATCTCGCCTTCGTTGGCAGCGACGATCGAGCCCTCTTGGAACGCGACGTTCTCGACCGTGTAGCCGAACTCGGTCGCGACGACTTCCGCGGTCTCGATGTCGATCGCGTGGTTGATCGTCAACCCGCGCAGGCCCATGCCCCACAGCGTGCGCAGCACGGTGGAGGCCTTCTGGCCCATCTGGTGCGCGAGGTCGTTGACCTGGATCGCCTCGTCGACGCGGATGCGCTTCTTCTCTTCGGACATCTCGACGGTCGAGCGACCGCCGGGCATGCCCTTCCCCATCGGGCCCTTGCGCGTCATCTTGCGGCGACGCGCCTGCGCCTGGATCCGCTCCTCACGCTGCTTGCGCTGCGTGGCGCGGCCCTGCTTCCCCTCTTCGGAGACGTCGGTGATGATGACTTGCTGCTTCTTGCGGCTCTGCGCGAGCGGGATGAAGCCGAGGATCTTCGGCTCCGATCGCTGCGAGGCCGCGCCGACGATCACACCGTCTTCGTTGCGAACGACGCGACGACCACCGGGGTCGGCGGTGCCTTCGGTGGCGGCGGGGCGTGCCGGTGCGGCGGCGCCCTCGACCGGCGCAGCGCTCGAGATCAACGCCGACGGCAGATCGCTCGGCGGTGCTGCCTCGCGACCCGGCGCACTCGGACGACGCGCTGGCTCGGGTGCAGGTGCAGCGCGCTCGGGTGGAGGGCTCGTCGCAGGGCCTGCGTCGCGCGGCGGTGGCTCGAGCCGCGACGCCATGCCGGTCGCGAAGCGACGCGTGCCCGGGGGCAGCTGGATGCGCTCGCCGACCGCCGGTTGCGCGCGCTCGGGTGCAGGTGCGGGCGCAGGTGCGGGTGCAGGCGCGGCCGCGATCGTCGGCTTCGGTGCAGCCGCAGGCGCGGCCGCGGCCACCGGAGCTGCGTGCGATGCCGCGGGCTGCGGAGCCACCGGCGGTGGAACGCGACCTTCGGCGGGTCCGTGGGCCGTCCCGATCGGCGATGGGGTGCGCGGAGCAGAAACGGACGGGGATGGGCTTTGCACGGTGGGACTGGGACGGGGAACGGGAGCCGCCGGACGAACGACGGGACCGCGATCGCGATCGCGATCGAGCTGGGGGCTCGGCGGAGCCACCGGCCGCGTCGGTGCGGGACGAACGAGATCGGTGGCCGACTGGGCTGCGACCGCGGCGGCCTCGGCCTCGGCTTCGGCGGCCTTCTTGCGCGCGACGTCGTCGGCGCGGCGACGGATCACCTGCGGACCGGGAGCAGGCTGCGGTGCCGCCTGCGGACGTCCACCACCGCCACCACCACCGCCACCCGTGGGCGCGGGACGCTGCTGCGGCGCGCTCGGTCGAACGGCAGGAGGTGTCGGTGCAGGACGTGCTGCGGGGCGTGAGCCGTTGCCGAATGCGGCACGGACCCGCTCCGCCTCCTCGGGCGACAGCGTGCTCATGTAGTTCTTGATCGGGATGCCGAGGCCTTTGATGGCCTCCTCCAAGGACTTGTTGTCCTTGTCGAGTTCTCGAGCGAGCTCGTAGACGCGAACCTTCTCACCCATGGATTAAGCATCCTCCCCTGCTTGCTGCAGCGACTGCTGCAGTGCAGCGAGCGCACGCGCTCGCGAGCCCAGCGTGGGGCCTGCAGTACGTCGGAGCAGCTCGAGCTGCGACGACGCGCTGGTCATGATCGCCGACCCCAGCTCCGCTGTGGGCGGCTGACGAACCGCGAGGCCACGTGGCCCCGCGAGCGAACGCGC
>DASZPU010000426.1:0-10203 GCA_035550195.1 Nannocystaceae bacterium | reverse complement strand
ACGTCGATGCGTGGGTCGACGCCGTTGCGGGTGCACGCATCCAATTGATCAAGCGCGACGACACGCGCACGCGCGGCGATCTGCATCTGTATCTCGCGAGCACGCGACAGGCGAAGCCGTGCGTCGCCGAGTTGCGACTGCCCGAGCTCGCGGCGCTGCGCGACGTCGATCTCGGGGCTGCGATCGCAGCGCTGCGCAACGGCGAGATTCCGGCGGGCGCGCGTGCGCCGGGGCGACCGCTCGCGCTCGTGTGCACGAACGGCAAGCGTGATCGCTGCTGCGCGAAGTGGGGCGTGCCGGTGTTCGATTCGATCCGCGGGCGCAACGACGTCGACGTCTGGCAGACCACGCACCTCGGTGGTCATCGCTTCGCGGCGACGATGCTGTGGTTGCCCGAAGGGCTGTGCTACGGCCGCATCTCGGTCGGCGAGGCCGCGGGCATCCTCGAGGCCGCGCTGACGCGCCGCATCGATCCGCTCGAGCGACTGCGTGGTCGCACGAGCCTGGGCGGAGCAGGCCAAGCTGCGGAGTACTTGTTGCGTCGCGATCACGACGCACTGGGCTTCGACGACGTCGAAGTGATCGCGGAGCAGCAAGAAGACGGGCGCGTGCGCGTCGATGCGCGCGTGCGCGGCACTCCGACGACGATGGTGCTCGCGAGCGAGCCCACCGGCGCGTCGGCGCCGGGCAGCTGTGGAAAGCCGGCCGAGCCGATCGAGCGCTGGACCGCGATCGGTTAGAGCTTCTTCAGCTCGGCGTCGTACTTGATGATCTTCGCCTTCGGGAAGACCTGCTGGATCTGCTTCTCGACCTTGTCGGCGCGGCCCACCACGACCACGTGCGGAATCGGGTGGATGTACTTGCGCGACACGTCCTTCACGTCGCCGACCTGCACGCTCGCGAGCTGATCGCGATACGCACGCCAGTAGTCGCCGGGCAGATCGTAGATGAGCGCTTCTCGCAGACGCCACGCGATCTGATCCGCGGTCTCGATCTCCAGCGGGAACGCGCCGACCATCTTCTTCACCACCGAGTCGAACTCGGCGTCGCTCGGCGCTTCGGAGCGGATCTTCTTGATGTGGCCGAAGATCGCCGCGAGCATCTCGCCGGTGGACTTGGTGCGCGTGCGCGTCTCGATCGCGAACGTGCCCGGCGCCTGGCCGTCGCTGATCGCCGAGCCGATGCCGTAGGCCAGCCCCTTCTTCTCGCGGATGTCGCTGAACAACCGCCCGCTCGCGTCGTCGCCGAGGATGTTGTTCGCGACCTGCAGCTTCGCCCAGTCGGGATGGTTGCGCGCGATCGCCAGGTTGCCGACGATGATCTCGCTCTGCGCCGAGCCGGGTCGATCGACGAGATGGACCACCAGCTCCTTGGGCAGCGCGTAGTCCTTGTACTGGTTGAGCGGATTGGACGGCAGCGCGTTGGCAGGTGCGGCCTTCCACAGCCCGAAGCTGCGCTTCACCAGCGGCTCGGCTTCCTTGCGGGTGATGTCGCCCGCGAGGATGAGGAACGCATTGTTCGCGCGGTAGAACGTCTCGTGGAACTTGCGGACGTCCGCGATCGCGATGCCGTCGATCTCCGCGTCCGTCGCGAACGGACGCCCGTAGGGATGGCCCTCGGGATACGCGACCATGTCGAAGAGCGTCTCGGCGAGCACCGAGGGCTGCGACTTCGCGAAGCCCAGTGCGGTCTTCGACTGGGCCTTGAGCTTGGCCAGCCCGTCCTCCGGGAACACCGGGTTCATCACCTCGTCCGCGATCAGCGTGAGCGCGAGCTTGGTGTCGTTCTTCAGCACGCGCGCACCGATGTTGGTGGTGTGCACGCCCGCGCCCGCCGAGATGCCGCTGCCGACGAACTCGATCGCTTCGTCGATCTTCGCCTTCGTGCGGCTCTTCGTGCCTTCGCCGAGCATCGCGGCGGTGAAGCCCGCGACGTGCTCGTTGTCCATCGTGCCCGCGCGTACGCCGAGCTGGATCGCCACCACCGGCACCTCGTGGTTCTCGACCACGTACACCTCGAGCCCGTTGGCGAGCGTGAAGTTGGTGGCGGCCGGGAAGTTCACCGGCTTCGCAGGACCGGGTGCGGGCGGCTCGGGATAGTTCTTCGCGGGCGCTTCGGCGACCGGCTCGGGCGTCTTGGGCTCGGGCGTGGGCTCGGGCGTCTTCGTGACCGGCTCGGGCGTCTTGGTCTGCTTGGGCTGACACGCGGTGCCGGTGAACGCGATCGCGATCGCCAACGAGGCGAAACGCAGACGGGACGTGGAGATGATGCTGGTCATGGCGTTCACTGCGGCGGGACGATCTCGGCGACCATCCAATTGTCGGTGAGGTAGGTGTTGGCCACGCGCTTGATGTCGGCCGGCTTGACCTTGCGGAAGCGCTCGAGGTCGCTGAGCACGTACAGCGGATCCTTCTCGATCACCGCGCCGAAGCCGATGAGGATCGCGCGCCCGTTGTTGGTGGCGAGCTGCTGCACGGTGTCGACCGTCTTGCTGTTGATCGCCTTCTTGAGGTCGTTGGCGGTGACGCCCTTCTTCTTGAGGTTCTCGACCTCGGCCTTCACGACCTCTTCGATCTTGTCGACGCCGACGCCCGTGACGGGCACGAACGCCGCGAACGCCGAGCCGGCATCGCGACCGCCCGCGGCGAACGAGGGCAGGGGCACCGCGGCGACCGCGAGCTTCTTCTCGTCGACGAGGATCTTGGTGATGCGCGCCGAGTCACCCTCGAGCAGGATGCGCATCATCGCGTCCACCGCGTGGCGATCGGGGTGGTTCTCGGGGACCGTCTTCCAGCCGATCATGTAGAGCGGCTGCTGGGCGAGCTTGTCCTCGATGCGCTTCTCGAGCTTCGTCTGCGTGTGATCGATGGGCGCGAACGGCTGACGATCCGCGCCGCGCGGGATGTCGCCGAAGTACTTCTCGATCTTGCTCTTCGCGTCCGCGAAGTCGACGTCGCCGACCAGCACGAGCACCGCGTTGTTGGGCACGTAGTACTTGTCGAAGAACGCCTTCACGTCGGCGGTGGTGGCCGCGGACAGATCCGCGTCGGTGCCGATGGTGACGTGGCCGTAGCCGGTGCCCTTCCACGCCTCGGCGAAGAACTCCTGCAGTGCCTTCGAGTACGGCACGTTGTCGATGCGCATCGCCTTCTCTTCTTTGACGGCGTTGCGCTGGTTCTCGAAGGTGTCGTCGTTGATCGCCAGCGAGCGCAGGCGATCCGACTCGAGCCACAGCCCCATGTCGAGGTACTGGCTGGGCAGCACGTCGAAGTAGATCGTGATGTCGTTGCTGGTGAACGCGTTCATCTGCCCACCGACGCCGAGCACGTGCTTGAAGTGCCCACCGTCGGGGATGTTCGCGCTGCCCTTGAACATCATGTGCTCGAAGAAGTGGGCGAAGCCGGTGCGGCCTTCCACTTCGTCGCGCGAGCCCACGTCGTACGCCATCTGCAGTGCGAACGACGGCGTGCTGTGATCCTCGAGCACGTAGACGCGCAGGCCGTTTTCCAACACGAAGTGCTGCAGCGCCATCGTGACGCCGAGGCCGGGGATCGAGCCCGAGATCGTGGTGACCTCGCCGGGCGCGAGCGGCTTCGCGGGCTCGGCCTTCGGCTTGGCCGCGCGCACGCCGGCGGGCTTGCCCGCAGGCGGCGTCGCCCCGGTGGGCTTCGCGGGCTTGGCCTTTGCGGGCGCGGGCGCGGTCTCTTTGGCGGGTGCCGATGCGATCGCATCGGATGGCGCGCTCACGAGCGCCATCAAGAGCGCCGCGGACGAGATGGAAGCGAAAGCACGACGCATCGAAGACATCCTTGCTGGGCGGCCGGACGCTACCACAGCTTGGCGGCTCGGGGCGGACAGCGAATCTCGAGCCCGACGTGCCTTCGCCACGGCGGACAGCGAGCACGGCTGCTCGCGCCAGGAAGAGCGCCGGAGGGCGCGACCTAAACTAGTCCGTGAGCCAGGCGTCGATTTCGGCGAGGACCGGCGAGGCCGTTGCGCCTGCGGTCGCGACCTCGTCGCGTGCACGGATCGCGGCCGCGCGTGCGGTTGCACTCGGGCCATCGGCGAGTCGGCTCGCGCGTGCCCATGCGAAGCGTACGCGACCGATCTCCGCACGGGCGGTGCCACTGCGCTCGAACGTCGCGAGCGATTCGGCGAAGCGAGTGCGTGCGGTCGCAGGTGCACGGGCGCGCAGCTCCAGCTCGCCGAGCACCTCGAGCGTCGAAGCCACGGCGTCGTGGTCGTCACCGAGCGCGGCGCGTTGGATCGCGAGCCCGCGCGTGAGCTCTTCGCGGGCGCGCACCAGGTCGCCCGCCTGCATCCGCACGCGGCCGAGGTTGCACAGCACGCGCGCGATCTCGGGGTGGTCCTTCGCGTAGGTGCGGGCCTGCGCCGCATGACAGCGCGCGAAGGTCTCGAGCGATCGTTGGTAGTCGCCGCGGCCTTCTTGGAACAGGCCGAGGTTGCAATCGAGCGCGACGACGTTGGGGTGATCGTCGCCGAGGCTGGCCGCGAAGACCTCGCGGGCGGCGATCGTCTTCGCTTCGGCATCCTCGGCGCGTCCGAGCTCCGCCGATGCATGGGCTGCGCCGGAGATCGCGACCGCGACGAGCGGGTGCGCGTCGCCGTGCTCGGTGCGCGCGATCTCTTCGGCGCGCGCGTAGGCGGCCAGCGCGTCGGCGGGTCGCGCCTCGCGAATGAGCACGTTGCCGAGGTTGGTGAGCTGCGCGACGAGCAGCGGATCGTCGGGCCCACGGCTCGCTTCGATCGCCGCGATCGCGTGCTCGTACGACTCGCCCGCGCGGCGATACTCGCCCATGCGATAAAAGACGTTGGCCTCGGTCATGTCGATGCCACGGCCGGGATCGGCATCGACGTCGAGCTTCGTGTGCAGGCTGCGGGCGACGCGGGCCCAGCGGAGACCTTCGTCGTAGTGCGCGAGCTGGATCCCGATCACCGCGACGAGTCGCTCCGCGGCCTCGGCCGCAGCTTCGTCGTGGCCGTCGCCGAGCGCGATGGCGAGCCCGTCGAAGAGCAGATGCTGGGCGCGATCGTAGTCGCCGAGCAGATCGGCGATCGAGCCGCGACGCACGAGCACCTCGGCGACGAGCGGGGGATAGTCGATCGCGAGCGCACGCTCGTACGCGGTGTCGGCGTGCGTGCTCGCGTCGTGCGGCCGGCTGTTCTCGAGCGCGCGCGCGTGCTGCAAGAGCTGGCGTACCTCGAGCACCTCGGCCGCGAACGCGTCGGGCGGGGGCTCGAGCGTCGCGAGCAGGTAGTCCGGGTTGTCGCACGACG
Source organism: Nannocystaceae bacterium (assembly GCA_035550195.1). GTDB lineage: Bacteria > Myxococcota_A > Polyangia > Nannocystales > Nannocystaceae > Xiheibacterium. The sequence continues at coordinate 4,905 of DASZPU010000426.1, read as the reverse complement.
CGATCGTCGGTAGCGATCGCGTGCTCTCGTGCGCGTGCCGGAGCGTGGCCGCGTCGGCGCCCGCGAGCATGTCGACGGTGGCGGCGAGCGCCTGTCGTCGGGCGCCGAGGCACGCGACCTCGCGGTCGAGCAGGCTGGGCGAGCGTTCGTGTCGCACGAGCGTCGCAGTGCATGCTTCGGTGCGCGTCGCGATCCACTCGTCGGCGTAGGCATCGAGCGCGTTGGTCACCGTCGCAGCCGTGTTCGCGGCGTACGGCATGTCGACCGCGAGCATCGCATCGCGCACCTCGGTGCGGCGCGCATCGTCCCACACGCCGGCGAGCTCGTGCGCGGCGTCGCTGCACGGATCGTCGGCGCGCACCAGCGACGCGACACCGGCTGCGACGCCACCGACGAGCGAGGCGATCGCCGCCACACGCACGCGTTTGCGTCGCGTCACCGCGGGATCGCGCGCGAGTCGTTCGACCAGCGTGCGCATGTCCGGCCAGCGATCGTTGGGATCGACGGCGAGCCCGCGCAGCACGATCGCACCGAGCCACGCCGGGACACGACTGTCGGACGGAATGGGCTGCACGTTGCCCGCGAGCTTCGCGATCGCGAGCGACTCGGTCGTGCTCGCGACGAAGGGATCGCGGCGGTACAGCGCCTCGTACAGCGCGACGCAGAAGCCGAACTGATCGCAGCGCGCATCCGCGGCCACGCCCGCGTGCTGCTCGGGGGCCATGTAGCGCGGCGTGCCGACGATCGCCCCCGCGTGGGTGAGCTGCGACGACAGCACGTCGATCGGCACGATCGGTGTCACGTCGTCGTCGCCCGCGGTGAGGCTCGCTTCGGTGCGCGCGAGCCCGAAGTCGAGCACGCGCACGAGGTGCTCGCCGGGCGCCCCCAGCGGGGTCACGAGCACGTTGTCGGGCTTGAAGTCGCGGTGCACGAGCCCGGCCGCATGCGCAGCCGCGAGGCCGGTGCCCGCTTGCACGAACAACGCGACGATCTCGTCGCTCGTGCGCGGCTTCTGCTCGAGCCACCTGCGCAAGGTGGGTCCCTCGACGAACTCCATCGCGACGAAGACCGCGTCTTCGAACGCGCCCACGTCGAACACCGAGATGACGTTGGGATGGGACACGCGCGCCATGGCCTGCGCTTCGCGCTGCATGCGAATGCGCGCGCTGCCCATGACGCTGCCTTCGTGCTCGCCTTCGGGATGCAGGATCTTCAGCGCGACGCGACGATCGAGCTCCGGATCGAACGCGGCATACACCGCACCCATCCCGCCGGAGCCGACGCGCTCGAGGATCACGTATCGACCGATGCGCGCACCCGGTGGCAGCACGCCGGCTTCGGTGTCGGGCCGACCGAACGCGCCGCCCCTCGTCACGCGGAGCACCGCGGTGTCCGCTTCATCGACCAGCTGCAGGCCCGCGGACACCATCGCGGCGGCCATCGACCGATCGGTCACGAGCTGCAGCGACGACCCCGCGTGGTCCACGGTCGCGGCGCGGGCGCGGGCACCCGAGGCTTGGCCGACGTCGCCGGCTGCTGCACCATCCATTGCTGTGAATCCGGACGATCGCGTTGCGCTCGACGAATCGATCGCGGAGCACTGCCGCCGCGAGCAGTGGGCCGCGGCGGCGACGGCTGCGGTGAAGGGCTATGGCCCCGACATCCTCGGCTATCTGTTCGCGCTCACGCGTCACGAGCAAGACACCGCGGACGTGTTCTCGGATTTCTGCGCGGATCTGTGGCGGGGCCTGCCCGGCTATCGCGGCGAAGCCCAGCTGCGCACGTGGCTCTACCGCCTCGCCTACCACGCGCACGCGCGTGCGGCTCGCAAAGCGATCCGCGACAAGGATCGCGTGCGTCCGTTCGCCGAGATCCCCGAGCTCGAGGATCTCGTCGATCACGTTCGCACGCGCACGCTGCCCCATCTTCGCACCGAGGTGAAGGCCGAGGTGATGCGTCTGCGTGCGCAGCTCGACGACGAAGAACAGACGCTGCTCATCCTGCGCGTCGATCGTCGGCTCGAGTGGGACGAGATCGCACGCATCGTCGCGGAGCCGAGCTCGACCGCGGAGGCCAAGCGCAGCGCCGCGACGCTGCGCAAGCGCTTCGAGCGACTCAAGGCGAAGCTGCGCGAGCTCTCCGCGGGCCTCTCGCTCGACGAGTGATCAGCGTGGTGCTCAGGGGCAGTCGTTCGCGGCGCCCGGCGTGCCCTGCTGCGCGATCCCGTACACGTTGGTCGACGCGCACCAGCTCGCGCCGAGATCGTTCGCGTCCACGTCCAGCGTCGCGAGCGCGATGCTGGTGCCCGCCGGCGGAGCCGGCCAACCGTTCACGATCTCGTAGGTCACCCTGTCGATGACGGTGTCGTCGCAGACCAGCGTGACGACGTCGCCGTCGTTCCACAGCGAGACGCTGATCGGCATCGGGAAGCTGGGCTCGAAGCCGAGCTGATCCACCGTGCCCGCACCGAGCGTGGCATGGCCGAACGCGGGCACGACCAGCGGCGCGTCGATGTCGAAGCTGTCGATCGCGAGATCGCCGGTGACCTCGCAACCCTGCAGATCCCAGTCGTACGCGGTGGGGTTGTACAGCTCGATCCACTGTCCGGGCTTGCTGTCGGGATCCGCGAGCGGTGCATAGAGGATCTCCGAGATGACCACCTGCAAGCAGGTCGCGTCGTCGATCGTGCACGCGTCGGTGCAGCTGCAGAAGTCGCGGACCTGGCCGACCTCGCACTCTTCGTTCGCGTTGACGAAGCCGTCACCACAGAATCCGCACTGCGAGACGTCGAGCTCGCACGATGCCGAGCACGACGTCGTACCGCCGACGTAGCCGCTGTCTTCGCAGCTCGGCAGCGCGAGCCCGTCGCAGGCCTCGCCGTCGTCGATCGAGCCGTTGCCGCACGAGGTGCACTGCGCTTCGTCGATCGTGCAGTCGTTGCTGCACGACAGCTCGCCCGCGAACCATCCGAGATCGACGCAGCTCGTGCCTTCGACGGCGCCGTCGCAGGCCTCGCCGGGCTCGACGACGTCGTTGCCGCACACCGGGCAGGCCGAGTCGTCGATCGTGCATTCCGCCGAGCAGCCGAGCGGTACCTCGGGCGCGCTCTCGCACACGAGTGCTGCGCCAGCGTCGTCGACCGGCGGTCCATCGCATTCTTCGTCGCCCTGCACCACACCGTCGCCGCACGAGAAGCACCCCGACGAATCGATCGTGCACGCGTTGGAGCAGAACACGGCGCCGTGGTAGCCGACGCCGAGCACGTCTTCGCACGACGGCACCCAACCTTCGTCACCGCCGAACTCGCTGCCATCACACTCCTCCTCGCCATTGAGGATGTGATCGCCGCACACCGGTGGATCGCAGCCGGGCTGATCGAAGTCCTCCCACGTGCAGTCGCAGGTGTCGAAGGTACAGTCGGCGTTGCAGCGCAGCGTGCCGCTCGCGCCCATCGACTCGCAGGTCTGCGCGCCGAGATCGCTGCCATCGCACTCCTCGGTGCCGCCGACGATGCCGTCGCCGCACTCGGGTGCCGGTGCATCGTCGCTGCCGGGCCAGTCGCTCGTGTGGGTGCTCGCCTGGTCGTCGCCCGAGTCGTCGTCGGGCTCGAACGTGTCGCCGCCCGCGTCCGACGAGCTCTCCTCGCCGGTTGCCATCAATGCTTCATCGCCACCGCACGCCGTCGTCCACGCGACGCCGATCGCTCCCAACCACTTCTTCATGTTCAAGCCATCCCCGCGGGCCCAATGGCGCCGCGTTCCTTCCATTGTCGGCGCAGGCGACGACGATGACGAGGGGAGCGACGAATTTCGTCGCCGAGCGGCCCTTCAGCCCTCGGACGCGATCCATGCCTGCGCGGTCGCGTCGTCGACGCCGACCACGTGTACGACGTTGCCCGATGGATCGCGGTCGCTTCAGCGCGCGAAGCCGGACGCTTCGTTGCCGCTGCCGTTCGCCGGCGGTGCCGACGACCCGGGGTTCTGACGCTTGAGCATCGCGATCGCACGCTCGGCGTGCTCGATGCCCACGTCCCACTGCAGCCCGCGCGCGAGCCGGAGCGCTTCCTCGCAACAACGATGGGCTTCGGCGAGACGACCACGCGCCGCGCGTCCACGCGCGCGCTCGATCAACAGCTCGGCGGTGGTGAGGCGGTCACCGAAGTGGCGCGCTTCCTCGATCGCACGCCCGAGGTGCTGCTCGGCGAGCGCGGCCTGCTTGAGCTCGCGCAGCACCCACGCCATCTGCGTGTGACAGCGCAGCAGACCCAGTCGATCGCTGCGGCGCTCGGCCTGGAACAGCGCGTGCTCGCACCACTTGCGCGCCTCGACGTGCTTGCCCGCAGCGCGGTGCACCTCGGTGATCTCGAACAGATACGCCCACAGCGACAGATCGACGTCGGCGCGTGGTCCTTCGCCGAGCGTCGCCATGTCGAGGCCTTCGGAGAGCTCGCGGATCGCCCGCGGCAGATCGTTGCGGCGCACGTAGACCTTGGCGAGATCGCAGTACACGTCGAGCAACGCCTCGCGATCGCCGAGCGCGAAGGTGGGTGCGATCGCGCGCTTGAGCACGCTCGCGGCCTCTTCGAAGCGACCACGTCGGCGCATCTGCTTGCCCAGCGCGGCGAGCAGCCGCGGCTCGGATTCCTTCGGTGCACCCTTGCGCAGCTGCTCCTCGAGCAACGTGATGGCCTGATCGATCAGCTCGGGCGAACGCATGACGCGACTGCCGGCGAGTGCGATGGACACCTCGAGCGCGCGGCGCTCGTTCGCGTCGGTGATGCGATTGCACAGCGTGAGCGCTGCGTGCAGGAACTCGGCGGCGAGCGAGTCGTCGAAGCTGGCCTCGGCGTACTTCGCCGCGGCCACCAACGCGCGCGGAGCTTCGCGCGAGCCCGCGCGCACGAGA
>DASZPU010000425.1:0-9805 GCA_035550195.1 Nannocystaceae bacterium | reverse complement strand
CGTCTGCGTGCTGCCCTGAGATCGAACTCGATCAGACGTGCACGCAGCGTCGTGGTTGCACGGCCACCGCCCCGCGCAAAACGACGCGTTTCCTTGCGACGCGGAGGCGTATAGCGCAAACAGAAGAGGCGGTTTCCGGGCGTCGGAGCGTCGTCTATGCTCGCGACGCCGATGTCGATCCGTCCCGTGTTCGCCCTGCTCGTTGCCGTGTCCGTATTCGCGACCGGCTGTCCGAACAAGCGCGGCAACGTGGCCTCGCAGATCGCGAAGGCACCCGACCTCGCGACCGAGACCGGACAAGCGAAGTGCGGGGTGAAGGCGAGCGCCGCGAAGCCGCTCGTCGTCGAGTGGCCCGCGGCCGATCGCGCGGCGCTCGAAGCCCGTGCGAGCCGCGGTCTGATCGCAGTTCGCTACGAGGGCTGCGACATGGAAGTGATGACGAACTGCACCGCGTCGGGGCAGTACAACTATCTGTCGCTGACGCCGAAGCACGAAGGCGTGCGCATCACGAATGCCGACGAGCTCTACGCGAACCTTCCGGTCGGCGCGATCAAGCTCGAGGGCAAGCTCAAGCGCGACGGTCAGCTCAACGTCGACATGGTGATCATCGGCCGCAAGGAGGCCGACAAGTTCGACTTCACCGAGCGCGACCTCGAGGGCCGCTGCAGCGAAGCGACGCACGTCGTCACCGGCATCACGGTGGGCGCGTTCTCCTTCTACACGGGCGCATCGGCGGACGTCGGCGCGGGCGTGCAGGTCGGCAACATCGCGGGCGCGGGCGCGTCGAGCGGGCACAATCGCGAGGTCATCAATCAAGACGGCAACGAGCAGTCGTGCAACGCGGCGGATCCGGCCGCCGGTGCGCCGCCGATGGGCTGCGGTGCGCTGTTGCGCGTCGAGGTGGTGCCGATCGATCGCATCTTCGCCGCGGGCGCGACCAACACGACGCCTGCGGGCACGCCGACCACGGCGACCGCACCGACCGGCGACACGTCGGTGACGACGGTGACCGCCGACCCGGAGCTCGAGAAGCAGATCAAGACCTGGAAGACGATCGCGCTCACGTCGTACTTGCTCGCGTTGACGACTTCGATCGCGGGCTACGTCGGCATCGCGTTCCTCGCGAAGACGAAGAACGTCGCGGGCACGGATCCCGGCATGGAGCGGCAGGACGCGATCAAGCGCCACAAGGCGAGCATCGCGTTGCTCGCGGGTGGCTTCGGTGCGGCGGTCGTGTTCCTCGGGCTCGGGCTCGCAGCGAACGCGAAGGTGAAGCGCTTGCAGAGCGGGCGCCGTGCGAAGGTGAACGTCGGGCCCGCGTTCGTGCGCGGTGGCGGTGGCGTCTCGCTGGGCGTGACTTTCTGAGGAGCGGATGCGGATGAACGGGACACGACTGCTGCTGGCGACGCTCTTCGGTGTGCTGCTCGCGTGTGCGCTCGACGACGAGCTCGAGAACGCGGAGTGCCTGAGCAACGCGGACTGCTGGACGAATCAAGAGTGCGTGCAGACGCCCGACCAAGCGACGATCGGCGTGCCGGGGTTGTGCCGCGCGAAGGGCTCCGGCTGCGCCGAAGGCGAGCAGCTCGGCTGCGCGTGCGCGGTCGATGCCACGGGCAATCGCACGTGCTCGGCGACGGAAGGCTATCTCGTGCCGGATAATCCGATGAGCCCGAGCTGCAAGTGCGTGGGCGACAACGCGACCACCTGAGTCGTCAAGGTCGCGGCGGATACATCGTCGGAATCTTGCAGCGCGGCTTGCCGCCGTCGCTCATGCACTGCTCGTCGGGATGACACCCGCTCTCGGGCGTGCACGTGCGCCCGGGCTCGACGCAGACGTGCTCGGCGGGATGACACTCCGCATCGGTCGCGAGCAGCACGCAGCGCTGCCCCGCGCCGCAGTGCGCATCCGTTGCACACGCCTCGCACGCGCAGTGCGGCCACGTCATCTCCGGCGTGGGCGGTGGCCCGCCGCAGTAGCTCGTGGGCACGAGCGTCCAGTGACATCCATCCTTCGGCGCGTTCGCTTCGCAGCTCTCCTGCGTCGGCGGCCGCGGCTCGCTCTGCGGCTTTGCCTCGACGACGTGCTCGTCGTTCTTCGCACCGGTCCCGTCTCCGACGAGCGCATCCGTCGGCCCGACCGAGCTCGGCCGATCACATGCGCCCGCAAGCACGACGACGAGAGCCCCGACCGCGCGGTACATCTCCGCCGAGTCTACGCACGACCGCCCCACCCCGCGCCACGCGCTTCTCGTTTTTGTCGACCGGCCCGACAAATCCGTCGAGCGAGCCGAGAAGCTCGCGAAGTCGTGCGACTGCTCGCCGCGAACGATCGAACGCCTCGCCGCCGCGACGCCGCCCACCGGCCTCGCCGCCGCGCGGCGCTGCCTCGGCGACGAGCGCTTGCGCCTCACGCCCGACTCGCCCGCGGCCGCCGCGATGCTCTCGTCCGCGTTCGACCGACGATGACGCCGGAGCGCACGTCAACCGATGCGCCGCGTCATCCGCGGATCGCTGCGATCGCCTGCGCCAGATCGTCTTTGCCCTGGCCCGGGCCGCCGACCCAGCGGATCACGCCGGTCGCATCGACGACGAAGGTCACCGGCATCTCGGAGACGCGGAAGCGGCCCGCGAGGATCTGGCCGCGGTCGTGCACGATCGGGAACGTCAAGCCGTAGGTGGTGACGAGCTTCGCCGCGGTGCTCTCGAACTCGTCCTCCGCGATGCCGAGGAAGACGACGTCGCCGTTCTTCTGCGACAGCGCCTGCGCTTCGGGCAGCGTCACCTTGCACGGCTGGCAGTACTCCGCGAAGAACTTCACGACGACGACCTTGCCCGCCAGCGCCTTCGTGTCGATCTCCTGCCCCGCCATGGTCGGACGCTTGAACTCCGGCACGGCTTGACCGAGCAGCGGGCTCGCGTGCGACGGCGGGATCGTGCCGCCCTTCTTCGGGCCGCACGCGACGGCGAACGGAACGAGCACCAATGCGAGAGCGAACGAACGGCGACGCATCGGCCAACCTCTACCACAGCCGCCGCGGGCGAGTGCGAGCAGGTCGGCTAATACACCTTCACGGTGCCCAGCTTGGCGAACGCGCGCTTGGGGTCGTCGATGCGCACGCCGTACTCCCCGTCTTTGCCCTCGGGCACGCTGATCTCGAAGTTCTTGGTCTCGCCGCGGCGCAGCCCGATCATGAAGTCGTAGTCGCCCGGGAGGATCTCGATGAGCGGCGCCTCGAACTCGTAGCGATGCAAGATGTAGTCGCCCGGCCGCCACAGGTTGCACGGGTACAGATCCTCGGCGAGCGGCTGCGGATCGGAGTTGATGCGCGACAGCTTGCCGCCCATCAAGCGCGCGAAGATCTTCGCGCCGCCGGGCAGCGGCCGCAGCACCTTCAGCGCGAGCTTCAGCGTGTGCTTGCGACCGCGCACCACGGGCTCGTCGATCTCCCAGCCGATCACCTCGACGAACTGCTCGAAGCGCACGAGCGTCTCGTGCTCGAGCACCGGCGGCTCGTCGAGCAGCACCTCGGGGATGCGATTGCGGTCGGTCATGCCGTCGGGCAGCACGTTGCTGACGAGCCGCAGTCGCGCGTGCGAATCGTCGAGCACGTGCATCGGCAGCTGCTGCTGGCGTTGGTACTGATAGACCGGCGCGACGTCGATGTCGCGCAAGAGCACCGCGCGCGGCTCGTCGACCGCGAGCCAGTCGAAGATGTCGCGGCGATTCGCGAGGCCGGGCACGTCGCTGGGGCCGTAGAACGCCAGCCCGCGATCGCGCACGCGATGGGCGGCGAGCGGACCGACCAACGCACCACTATCGACGAGCATGCTGTCGAGCGCGAGCACACGCTTCGGCGAGAGCTTCTCGCTGCTCTTCGCGAGGAACGGATGGGTCTGCATCCACGCGCCGCCGAGCGCAGCGATCGCGACCAACGCGAGGCCCACGCGCGCGCGGTGTAGCGCGCTGATCGGCGCGAGCATGCGCTCGATCGGCCCCGGCTTCTCGGTGTGCCCCGCGAACACGAGCGCGCCGACGAGCGCGAGCGCCACCCACTTGGCCCAGCGCGAGAACGTGGCCGCGGTCTGCAGCGCGTCGGCGGGATACTCGTTGACCGCGAAGTGGTGCAGCGGCGCCGCGATCTCCTCGGGCATCAGCTCGAGATCTTTCGCGAGCGCGAAGATGCCGAGCGTCGCGAGCAGGATCGCCGCGCGTCGCACCACGCGTGCGCGCTCGGGCGTCGCGATCACCTCCAGCGCACCGGCGCATGCGAGCGCGAGCGGCACGCGCAGCGGGAGGTCGACGGTGCCGTACGCGAGCGACCACCAGGTCGCGATCGCGAGCCCACCGACGATCCACAGCGCGAGGCGGCGATCGTGCCCGAGCGCCGCACCGACGAGCGCGAGCGGCAGCCACGGGAAGCTCTGGTGGCCGAGGTCCGCGAACGCGGCGATGAAGCGGCGCGACTCCGGCTTGTCGACGAGCTCGAGATCCTTCGCGGCGCCGAGCAGCGGGATGTACCCGTCGCCTTGGTGGAGCGCGAGCCACAGCGCGATCGCACCGGCGACGGCGATCGCGGCCGCGAGCCCGACGCGGATGCGTTGCTGGCTCGTGGGCAACAGCAACGCGATCGCGAGCATCGGCAGACATCCGCCGAGCACGAGGCCCGCGCTCGCGATCGCAGCGACGACCGCGAGCGCAGCGACGACACCCCACGCGCCCGCGGTCGCGCGCGTGCCCGCGTCGCTGGCGGCGAGCCCGGCGAGCACGGCGACGAGCCCGAACGCTTCCGCGAACGGATCGCCGATCACCGTGCGCCCACCGAGCGCGAGCACCGGCATCGACAATGCGATCGCGCCCGCGACGATCGCCGCGAGTCGACTCGCGCCGCGACGCACCGCGAGCGCAGCGGTGCCCGCGACGATCGCGATCACGGCGAGCGCGTGCGGCAGCCGCAGCCCGAGCTCGCTGGGGATCGCCGACCAGCTCTGCGTGCGCAGCCATTCGGGCAACGGCGGCACGCGCAGCAGATTCGTGCGCGCCTCGCCGAGCGCCGCTTGCACGCGGTCGAGCGCGGGCAGCTCCGCATCGCTCCACAGGCCCGCGTCGCCGAGGCCCGGCACGAGCATCGCGAAGGCGATCGCACCCGCGATCGCGGCCGCGATCGCAGGCCTCGCCTTCGCCGGTGGATCCGCACGCACTACGCGGAGCAGCTTACCTCAGCCCGCGACCGCGCTGGCGTGCGCACGCCGCCGCGCGCGAGCTTGCAGACGCCCCTGGCGAGCACCCCGACGGCTCGGGTAGCGTGCGGGCCATGACGACGCGTTTCGATCGACGTGGTGCGCTCCTCGTCGCGCTACTGCTCGCATGCGGCGGGGGTGCAGGCGACGGCAAGGCCGGGAAGACCGACGGCAAGCAAGGCAAGGCCGGCGCGACCGGCGATGCGAAGTCGAAGGTGGACGCGAAGCGCACGAGCGCACCCGCGGGCGACGACGAAGGCGGCGGCGACGACGAAGGCGGCGGCGCGCCAGCGGCCGCGTGGAGCTGGAAGTTGCCGCGCGGCATCAACGTGCCGCCGGTGGTGCCCGAAGACAATCCGATGAGCGCCGACAAGGTCGAGCTCGGACACAAGCTGTTCATGGACAAGCGCTTGTCGGTCGACGGCACGCGCAGTTGCTATAGCTGTCATCAGAACGAGCTCGGCAACGCGGATGGTCGCGCGAAGGCACTCGGGCCCGGTGGCAAGAGCTTGCCGCGCAACACTCCGACGATCTGGAACGTGGGCTTGTCGGCGGCGCTGTACTGGGATGGACGCTCCGCGAACCTCGAGGCGCAAGGGCTCGCGGCGCTGAAGGGCGGCAACATGGGGCTCGGCGACGGGCTCGAAGCGAAGGCCGCGGAGATCGGCGCGCTGCCGGAGTACAAGGACGCGTTCGCGAAGGCGTATGGGATCACGGGCGATGCGAAGGTCACCGCGGATCACGTCGCGAAGGCGTTGTCGGCCTACGAGCGCACGCTGTTGTGCGGCGACACGAAGCACGATCAGGCGCAGCTCGATGCGGCGGCCGATCGCGGCTGGCAGCTCTTCATCGGCAAGGCGTCGTGCGTCACGTGCCACGCGGGCGACAACTTCAGCGACGGGCTGTTTCATGTGACCGGCAACGGCGCGGGCGATGCGACGGCGGAAGGCGCGGACTTGGGTCGCGGCAAGATCACGAGCAACGCGGCGGAGAACTTCGCGTTCCGCACCCCGACCTTGCGCAACGTCGCCCGCACGGCGCCCTACTTCCACGACGGCAGCGTGGCGACGCTCGAAGAAGCGGTGAAAATCATGAGCGCCGGTGGCCTGCGCGACAAAGGCGTGACCATCGACGAGAAGCTCGTCGATCGCCAGCTGACGGACGCAGAGCAGGCCGACATCGTCGCCTTCCTGCGCTCGCTCGACTGCCCCGGCACCCTCGAAGTGATCGGCGACCAAAAGGTCGAAGGCATCGGCGACGCCGCAGCGGAGCCGGCGAAGGCCGACGAGAAGAAAGACGCGAAGGCCGACGAGACGAAGGCCGGCTGATCGACCGCGCCCACGCGGACGACGTCAGCGAGCGCGGGATCAAAAAAGGCGAGGAGCCTGCGCTCCTCGCCTCTTTCTACGCTCGTAGTGCGAGCGTCGTCAGCGGATCAGGTTCCGCAGGTGTAGCCCTTCGGGCAGTCGTCGGCGGTACCGCAACCGCAGGCGCCGGTCTCGACGTCGCAGACGCCTTGGCCCATGCAGTCCATGTCGTCCTCGCACATGAACGGCGGGGGCTCGCAGTACGTGCCGCCAGCGCCGTCGTCACCCGTGCAGGTGAAGCCCATCAGGAAGCCGTCTTCGCAGTCCTGATCCGTCTCACATCCGTACGCGCAAAGGCCGTAGCCCTCGAGGTCGAGGCAGCTGTAGCCCATCACCGCGCCGCCGAACGAGCAGTCGTCATCGTTCGAGCAGCCCGGGCTCGAGCAGATACCATCGGGATCGCACTCGTAGTTGTACGGGAACGTGCCGATCATGCCCTCGCAGGTCGGCTCGCCACCGCAGCAGTCGGCCGCCTCTGCGCACATCTGCAAGCAGAACATGCCGTCGCCGCCCGTGTCGGTGTCGGTCGTGCCGCCGCTGCTGCCCGACTCGCTCTCCGAGCCGGTGTCTGCCGTCGTCGCGGACGACGAGCCGCTGTCGTCGGTGCTGACGGTCGTGTCGGTCGTTGCCGTCGTTGCCGTCGTCGCCGTCGTCGCGGTCGTCGTGGTCATCGTCGCCGACGTGTCGCCCGTGCCGGTGTCGCCGGCTTCGTCGTCACCGTTGACGACGCATGCGGCGAAGAAAGGGGTACACAGCAGGGCTGCGAGGATCTTCTTGTTGGTGAACATCGAGACGTCTCCTAGTCAGGTTGGATCGACGACGAAGGTCGTTCGCGCCACGCCATGCCGTGGAACGAAGAGACCCGCGCCGCTCATGTCAGCACGTGGTGAACAGCGAGCTCGGTCGTGATGCATCACGACGCGGCTCACGGGTGGTGGTACGGACTCGCGCAAGGTCATGGTCAAGCAGCGCTAAGGTAGAAGCGCATCGGTCGGGTTCGTGACCCGAAAGATGCGTCCCTATTGTTGAATGAAGGTGGCAACTCCGCCACAGCAAAAGTGCGGCGCTGCGAGGGCAAACCCTGTTCGGGACACCCTTTGTGCAGATCCGGCCACGGGCGCGGATGAGGAATGTGGGCTTGGTGCTCGGGGTCGCGCACGAAGGTGTGCTGCGAACGCATGCCCTTGGCGGGCGATTCCCCACCTCATGGAGCAGACTTCGCCGCTCCACGCCTTTGCATCCGCGTGTCCGTATGAGCACCACGCCGAGCACGAGACCGCAGCGGATCGGATCCATGCACGCGACATCGCTCGCGACGGATCGCCCCCCGCTTGCGGGGGGCAAGCGGCAGCCGAAGGCTGCGTACCGTGTCGCGCCGTGACGGCTGCGGGGGGAAAGAAGGAATCAGCAAGCGCTCAGCGCTTGCTGAACTGGAAGCGAGCGCGCGCGCCTTTGCGGCCGTACTTCTTGCGCTCTTTCTTCCGCGAGTCGCGGGTCAGGTAGCCCGCGTCCTTCAGCGCCTCGCGATACTCACCGTCGATCCGCAGGAGCGCGCGCGCGATGCCGAGACGCACCGCACCGGACTGCGACGACAGACCGCCGCCCTTCGCAGTGCACCACACGTCGAACTTGTCGCGCGTGTTCGTGGCCTGCAGCGGCTGCTCGACGATCTTCATGTTGGTGGAGCGCGTCACGTAGCGCTCTGCATCGCGGCGGTTGATCGTGATCTTGCCGGAGCCGGGGAACACCCAGACGCGCGCGACGGAAGTCTTGCGGCGCCCGGTGGCGTAGTACGTGTGGGACTCGCTGCTGATCGCCATGTTCGCTCTCGACTAGTCTTCGGCTCGGTTCAACCAGGAATCTCGAACTTCTTGGGGTTCTGTGCGCCGTGCGGATGCTCGGTGCCGGCGTACACCTTCAGCTTGCTGAAGGTCTGGCGACCGAGCGCGTTGCGAGGAAGCATCCGCTTCACCGCTTGCTTGATCACCTCTTCGGGATGCGTCTCGAGCATCTTGCGCGCGGGCACGCTGCGCATGTGTCCGAGGTAGCCGGTGAAGCTGTGGTAGTGCTTCTGATCGAGCTTGCGTCCGGTGAGCCGGACCTTGTCGGCGTTGATGCAGACCACGAAGTCGCCGGCGTCGACGTGCGAGGTGAAGATCGGCTTGTGCTTGCCGCGCAGAAGGCTGGCGATGCGGGTGGCGGCGCGTCCGACGGTCTGACCGTCGAGATCGACAATCCACCAGTCTCGCTGCACCGCGCCCGCCTTGGGGTACGTCGTGGCCATGGGGGGCGGAGCCTGCCGTGGGCTGCGGCCCCGTGTCAAGCCGGGACGTACTATGCTCTGCAGCGTCGGTGACCGCACTTCCCCCATCCTCGGCGCCCGGCCTCGGACCCGCACCCGACGGCAAGGCGCCGCCTCCGACCCCGCTCGCCGCGGCCGGGACCGGCGAGACCGATGCCGCGGGGACGAGCAGCGCGAGCGGTAGCGGGCCGATTCCTGCGGCGCGCGGCGGCGCACGGATCCTCGTCGCCGACGACTCCGAGAGCGATCGCCACGCAGCGCGCGATGCGCTCGGTAGCGTCGGTCATCACGTGATCGAAGCGATCGACGGACAGCAGGCGCTCGAAGTCTTCGCACGCGAGCGACCCGATCTCGTGATGCTCGACGTCGTGATGCCGCGCCTCTCCGGGCTCGAGTGCTGCCGCATCCTCAAGGCGAAGACGCAGCATGCGTACTTGCCGGTGATCATGGTGAGCACGCGCAACTCCGTGAACGCGCGCGTCGAAGGTCTGCGCAGCGGCGCCGACGACTATCTCGGCAAGCCCTACGATCCCGAGGAGCTGCGCGCACGCGTCGAGGCGTTGTTGCGGGCGAAGCGAATGCTCGGCGAAGCCGAAGCTGCACGCGTCGAAGCGGCGGAGAGCAGCGACGATGCACGGCTCGACGCCGCGCACATGCGGCGACTCGAGCAGGAGTTCGATCGCGCCGAGCGCTATAGCGATCCGCTCGCGTGCTTGCGCGTGGCGCTCGACGACGATGCCGCGCCCGCCGATTCGCGTGTACGGCTGCGCAAGATCGTCGACGCGACGGTGCGCAAGATCGATCTCGTGTTCCCCAGCCGACCGAGCGGCTTCCTGCTCACGCTGCCGAACACGCACTTCCCCGGCGCGCTCGCGGTCGCGGAACGCATCGCCCGCGA
>DASZPU010000424.1:0-2500 GCA_035550195.1 Nannocystaceae bacterium | reverse complement strand
CGCCTACGCCCGACGCGATGCGCCCACCGCCGCCGCCCGAGCCCGAACGCCCCGCACGCGCGACGTCGTCGAAGCTCGTCGACGGCATCCGCGATCCCTTCGGCGGATGAGCGCGCTACAGCGGTCTGCGTAGTCGAAGATTGCGCGTGCTGCCTCATGATCGTGTCGGGAACTTCGACGTTCTCCGTGGCAACCCCCGCGGCGACATGGTCTCCCGCAGCGCCTCGATCCTCGCCGTACTCGCCTTCGCCTGCGCAGGCACGCCGGATCGCGATGCGCAGCAATCCGACGCCACTGTCGATCCGACCACCGGTGCCGCCGAGGAGAGCAGCGGCGCCGCGGTGACCACCTCGACGATCCTCGACGTGGGTGCCGACACCGGCAACTACGATCCCGACGCCGATCACGGCTGCGACAAGGTCGACTTCCTCTTCGTGATCGACAACTCCGGCTCGATGGCCGACGAGCAGCAAGCGCTCATCGACAGCTTCCCGTCGTTCATGCAGGCGATCGAAGCGCGCATCGGCGACTCGCACGACTTCCACGTGATGGTCACCGACGTCGACGCGTGGGTATTCGGCGAGTGCGGCCCCGCGTGCAACGACGCGGTGCAGTGCGACGCCGCGGGCACGTGCCAGACCGCCGACGAGTGCCTGTTCCCGTGCGCGCTGCGAGACGTGTGCGAAGACGGCACGTTCGTGTGCGGACAGACGCAGCCCGAGGAGTGCGAAGACGTGATGGGCGCGGGCGTCACGTGGCCGCGCGGACGCGAGGCCTCGAACGTCGACTGCGACTTCGCCACCGGCGCGCGCTGGATGGACGCCAACGAGCCCGATCTCGCGGCCGCGTTCGCTTGTGCCGCGCGCGTCGGCACCGGCTCGTCCGCGGACACCGAACAACCGATGGACGCGATGGTCGACGCGCTCGGCGTGGCCGGCGATGCCGCCACCTGCAACGCAGGCTTCTTGCGCGACGATGCGATCCTCGTCGTCACCTTCATCACCGACGAGGACGACGATCCCACCGACTCCACCGGCTCGCCCGACGGCTGGCACACTGCGATCGCGCAAGCCAAGCAAGGCGACGACGGTGCCGTGGTCGTGCTGGGCTTGTTCGGCGACAACGATCAGCCCGACGGGATCTGCGAGCCACTGTCGATCGACTTCGCGACCGGAGCCGAGCCTGCGCCACGCCTGCGCCAGTTCTTGGGCACGTGGGGCGAGCGTGGCCTCTTCGGCAGCGTGTGCGCGCCCGACTACGCGCCGTTCTTCGCCTCGGCCGTCGACACGATCGGCAAGGCCTGCGACGACTTCGTGCCGCCGCAGGGCTGATCGCCGCGGCTGCTGCGCATTGTCACAGACCTGATTCCGGACGGTTGCAGGACGATCGCTGCGTCGGCTTCGCGCGTGGAATCGCAGAAAATTCGAATGTCACAGCGAAGTGACTTCATGTTGTCACTCATGCGACTTCCTCGGACCGACCTGCTCGCACTCGTCATCGCTGGTGTCTCGACCCTCGCGGTCGTGGCGATCACCATGCCGACCGCGTCGACGTCGAGATTGTCCGAGGATCGAGCGCGGGCCGAGGCCGCGACGTACCTCACGGAGGCGCCGGCGCAGGTCGAGCTGCAGTCCGCGCGGTGGAAGGTCTCCGACGGACGCGACACCGCGTGGATCGATGCGAAGACCGGTGAGCTCGTCGAGATCGAGTTCGCTGCGCCGTGATCGCTCGAGTGGCTTGACCCTGTCGCGCGCGCGCACCGGCCATTCGTCGATGCGTCGGCTCGCATGGATGCTGGTGCTGTCGGGCTGTCGCAGCGATGCGGTGCCCGTCGACGCGAGCACGTCGAGCAGCAGCACGAGCACTGCGAACGCCACGTCGAGCGAGTCGAGCAGCAGCGCCGCGCCCGAGCCGAGCAGCGAGAGCAGCTCGAGCAGCACCACCGGCGACGATGGGCCGCTGACGGTGCATGCGGGCGCCGATCGCTACGCACTGGTCGGCGAGGTCGTCGTGCTCGACGGATCGGCATCGACCGGTGCGAGCAGCTACCAGTGGTTTCTCGACGACGGCTCGCCGTTGCCGCGGCCGGGTGCCGATCCGATCGCGATGGTCGCGTACGACGAGCCCGGCCGCTATCGCCCGGTGCTCACCGTGTTCGACGACGACGGCACGATGCTCGCGGGGCAGGTCACGATCTCCGTGACGCGGCCGCCCAGTCATGTGCCCCGGCAGAGCGCATCGATCGCGGTCGAGCCGGGCGGCGATCGCATCGCGGTGGTGAGCCCCGACAGCGACGAGCTCGCGATCGCGAGTGTGCGCGGCGAGAGCGGCTTCGCGATCGCTGCGCGGCACGGCGTGTGCGAAGGACCGCGCACGCTCGCGTGGCTGGACGAGCGCATCGCGGTCGCGTGCCCGCAGGGTGGGGTGGTGCAGCTCGTCGATGCCACCACCGGCGACACCGACGAGCTCGCGCTGCCGCGGGCGTCGCGACCGTTCGGCA
>DASZPU010000423.1:0-30438 GCA_035550195.1 Nannocystaceae bacterium | reverse complement strand
CGCGGGCTCACCGTTCGGCAGCGGTGGCAGCAACTTCTCGGCCGCGGTGAGCCCCGACGGCACGTTGCTGGCGTCGGAGGGCAACGCCGCGGTGCGGATCTGGTCGGTCGCGGGCAACGGCGCGTTGACGGAGGTGGCGGGCTCGCCGTTCGCGGACACCTCCGGCTGCGAGGTCGTCGGGCTCGCGTGGGCACCCGACGGCTCGCGGCTGTTCGTGGGTCATCGTAGCTGCGCGCCGGGTCTGATCTCGGTCTACGACGTCGCGGGCAACGGCGCGCTCACGCAAGTCGTCGGCTCGCCGTTCGCATCGGGTGGCGACGACACCGTCGGGCTCGCGCTGTCGCCCAACGGTGAGCGTCTCTTCGCGACGCACATGCTCAGCGACAGCACATCGGTGTTCGACATCTCCGACACCGGCACGCTCACGCAGGTCGTCGGCTCGCCGTTCGCCAACAGCGTCAGCGGCAACCACTCGTGGATCGAGGTGCGCGGCGGTGGATCGCACGGCTGCCAAGCACCGTTCGGGGCCGCGTCGTACGACGCGGTCGTCAGCTTCGCCGATGCGGCGGGCCTCACCAACGCGCGCATGCCGATCGCATGGGACGGCGTCGAGTACTGGGCGACGTCGGGCGGCTTCAGCAACGTGAACAACATCGCCGAGATCGATGCCGACGGCGTCGCGATCGCGTACTACAACCCCGGCTACGATCTGCGCGCAGCGTTCACGAAGACCGACGGCACGGGGCCGATCTATCTGCGCGCGTACGCCGACCCCGTGATCCACGTGCAGACCGGACCGGGCACGTGGGCAGACGACGTGACACTCGTCGGCGGCACGCTCGACGATCAAGCCGCGGTCGTGTTCGACGACGACAACCGCTACTTCATCTCGCACTGGAACGGCACGGTCTCGCGCTGGGACGAGAGCGGCGCGCACGTCGACGACATCACGCTGGTCGGTTGGGGCACGCAGGGCACCGAGAACTTCGGGATCCAGGCGCGCGGCATCACCTGGGCGTGCGGCTTCTTCTACACCTACTCCGACGGCAACCTCTCGGCGTGGGATGTCGACGGCAACCGCGTGGCGACCACCGTGCTCAACGGCGCGAGCATGTCCGGCGACGCCTACTACTCGTACAGCATCGCGAACGGATTGTTCTTCGTCGACGATGGCTTGGGCGGCATCTGGCGCGGCTACGACGCGATCTGATCGCTGCTAGGTCGTGCGGCCGACGCCGGGCCGATCGGCTACCATCGGCGGCTGGACGTTCGTCATGGGTTCGGCCGAGGTCACACTGCCGTCGCGGCGGGTCGCGAAGCTCGCGTCCGCCGACGAGGAGCCGCGTGGCAAAGCCGTCGGGCGCTACATCCTGCTCGATCGCCTCGGTGAAGGTGGCGCGGGTGAAGTGTTCGCGGCCTACGATCCGCACCTCGATCGTCGCGTCGCACTCAAGCTCTTGCGGCGCGACGACGAAGCCAGCGATGGCACCGCGGCGAGCGATCACGACTGGCGCACGCTGCTCAAAGAAGCGCAGGCGCTCGCGAAGCTGTCCGATCCGCATGTCGTCGCGGTCTACGACGTCGGCGTCTACGACGGGCGCACCTTCATCACGATGGAGCTCGTCGATGGTGTCGACCTCGCGACGTGGCTGCAGCGCGAACGCGGGCGCGCGCGCTGGGACGAATGTCTCGCGCTCTTCGTGCAGGCCGGTGCCGGGCTCGTGGCGGCGCACGCCGCCGGCGTGATCCATCGCGACTTCAAGCCCGCGAACGTCCTGCTCGCGGAGCGCGACGGTCGCGTGAAGGTCGGCGACTTCGGGCTCGCGCGTCGTCACGTCGAGCTCGTCGCCGCGGCGACGCTCTCCGTCACGCGCGTGCAAGGCGAGCGCACGATCACCGCGGGTGCGATGCCACCGGGCACGCCGTTCTACATGGCACCCGAGCTGTTCGACGGCGCGCCCGCGAGCGTGGGCACCGACGTCTATGCGTTCTGCGTCGCGCTGTACGAAGCGATCGTCGGCGAGCGTCCGCACCAAGGCAACACGATCACCGCACTGCTCGCGGCGAAGCACGAGCCGATGCCGCCGGTGCCGAGCTCGCTGAAGCTGCCGCGCTGGCTCGTCGCGGCGATCGAGCGCGGGCTCGCGGTCGATCCCTCCGCGCGTTGGCCCGACATGGTCACGCTGCTCGCCGCGCTACGACGCGAGCGATCACAGCGTGCCCGCGCGGTGGTGTGGCTCGGTGCAGGTGCAGCCGCGGTCGGGCTCACCTGGGCGTTCGTCGGCGGCGACACGACGTGCACGGACGCCGCACGTCATCTCGCGTGGGACGACGCGCGTCGCGGCGAGATCGTCACCGGCATCCGCGACAGCGCCCTGCCCTACGCGACCGTCACCGCCGACGATGTCGCGAGCACGGTCGATGCGTTTCGCGACCGCTGGGTCGCCACGCACGAAGCGGTGTGCGAGCGCGGTCAGCGAGGCGAGCAATCGAGCGCCGCGCTCGACGTGCGCATGGCCTGCCTCGACGACGGGCGCATGCAGCTCGCGGCGTTGCTCAGCGGCATCCATCGCGGTGAGGCGGCGGCGATCGAGCGCGCATCGGCGGCCGTGCACGCGCTGCCGGATCCCGAGGCGTGTGCCGAGCTCGCACCATCGTCGTTGCCGCCCGTCGATCCGCAGCTGCGCGAGCGACTCGCCACCGCACGCGCAGCGCTCGAGCTCGGCGATGCCGCGACCGCGCGCGACGACGCGCTCGCGATCGAGTCGGCGGCCGCCAGCGCGGGCGATCGTGTCGGTGAGCTCGAGGCCGCAAGTCTGCGTGGGCTCGCCGAGCTCGCCGCGGCGGATCACGAGCGCGCCGAAGCGACGCTCACCACCACGATCTTCGCCGCGCAATCGATCGACGCGTCGCAGCTACAGGTGAGGCTCGCAGTGTCGCTCGCGTCGCTGCTCGCGAACCACAGCTCGCGCTTCGCCGAGGCCGGGCGCTGGCTCGACTACGCCGACGCCGAGCTCGCGCACGCAGGCGCATCGCAACGCGATCGCGGCCGCGTGCTCGCGACGCGGGCCGGGCTCGCGATCCATCGCGGCGAGTTCGCGGAAGCGATCGCCGGCTTCGAGGTCGCGCTGCAGTGGCAACGCGAGCACGACGACGATCCGTTGCAGCTCGCGATCCCGGTCGGCTACTACGGGGTCGCGCTGCGCAACGCCGGTCGCTTCACCGACGCGATCGCGCAGCACCAGCTCGCGCTCGAGCTGCGCGAGTCCGTGCTCGGCCCGGATCATCCGCTCGTCGCGCTCTCGCTCGGACACCTCGGTCGCTCGCTCAGCGATGCGGGCAAGCCGGCCGAGGCCACGCCGGTGCTCGCGCGCGCGTTGGCGATCCGCGAGCGCGTGTGGGGAAGCGATCATCCCGACGTCGCCGAGACGCTCATCGACATGGCGTCCAACCACAACGCCGCGGCCGAGTACGCCGAAGCCGAGGCCGCGGGCGCGCGTGCGCTCGCGATCCTCGAGCACAGCTACACCGGCGATCACGTGGAAAAGGTGATTGCACTCAACGAGATCGGTCGCGCGCAGCAATCCAACGCGCGCGTCGACGAAGCGGTGAAGAGCCTCGAGCGCGGCCTCGCGATGACCGAACGACTCGGCGAAGGCGACGACGGCATCGCGGTCTTCCAGATCAACCTCGGGGTGTTGCAGCTCGAACGTGGCGAGCTCGCGCGTGCCGAGTCGCTGTTGCGTGCGGCGCTCGTGGCCTTCGAGCGCGACCCCGCGGTGAACGGCTACGAGATCGGCAGCGCTGCGGCGGGGCTCGGCGAAGTGCTCGAGCGCGGCGGTCGCTGGGACGAGGCCGAGGCGATGTACCAGCGCGCGGCGGGGGCGTTCGACCGCACGTTGCCGCCCGACCACCCCGAGCGCGCGGGCCCGCGCATCGGTCTCGCCAATGTGCGCATCCACCAACGTCGCTTCGACGACGCGATCGCCGAGCTCGAACCCATGCTCGCGATCGTCGACGCGCCCTCGGGTGGGGATCCGGCCAAGCGCGTGATCGTACGCTTGAAGCTCGCCGATGCGCTCGCGGGCGCGGGATCAGTCGACGAGGCACGCACACGGATCGCCGAGGCACGCACCATCGCCGTCGCGGAAGGCCCCGCGCTCGCAGATCTTGCCGCGCGCGCTGCCGCATGGTCGCCTGCAACGCGACCGTGACACGCGATCGAACGAACGAAGTCTCGACCGGGCTGTGGCCATCCAGCCTTGCATGATGTTCCGTAGCTACGCGCGACTGGCACTCGTCCCCACCACGCTCGTCGCCGGCTGCCCCGGTGACGACACCTCCGCCACGGCGAGCGCGGATTCGACGGGCAGCAGCGAGAGCAGCAGCGACGCGACGGTCACGCAGACGACCACGCAGACGACGACGATGTCGACCACCGAGGCCGACTCGTCGAGCAGCACGAGCGAAGAGTCGTCGACCACCGATGTCACGCAGGGCTCGAGCGAGTCGAGCAGCAGCGAGAGCAGCAGCAGCGGATCGAGCGAGGAGTCGTCGACCACCGAAGTCGATCTGTGCGGCAACGGATCGATCGACGGCAGCGAGCAGTGCGACGGCGAAGATCTGAACGGATCCGATTGCACCGACGTCGGCTTCGATGCCGGCACGCTCGCGTGCAACGCCGGCTGCGTCTACGACACCTTCAACTGCATCATCTATATCTGCGGGAACGACACCATCGATCCCACGGAATTCTGTGATGGCGCAGCGCTCGGCGGTGGCGACTGTGCGTCGGAGGGCTTCCCGCTCGGCGGCGAGCTGGCGTGCAACGGAGCCTGCGATGGCTACGACACCTCGGGCTGCCTCACGCAGCTCTGCGGCAACGACACGATCGAAGGCACCGAGGTCTGCGACGGCACTGCGCTCGCGGGTGACACCTGCGCGGCGCATGGGCTCGCGGGCGGCAACCTCGGGTGCAACGCGAGCTGCACCGGCGTGACCTACACGTCGTGCAGCGCTCCCAATGCGCAGTTCACGTACATCGCCAACGACACCTCGCCGAACTCGGTCACGGGCTACGCGATCGACTCGGATGGTCTGCTCACCGAGATCCCCGGCTCGCCGTTCGCGACGGGTGGCAACAGCGGGTTCGATCATCACCCCGACGCGATCGCCAACTGCGGTGCATTCGTCTACGCGGTCAACTTCGCGAGCGACAGCATCACCGGCTTCTTCGTCGAAGCCAACGGCGCGCTCACGCCGATCGCGGGCAGCCCGTTCGCGCTCGACGATGCGCTCAGCCTCGCATGCGACGGTGATCATCTCTACGCGACGACGTTCCAGGACGTCGTGCATCGCTTCACGATCGAAACCGACGGCTCGCTCACCGCACTCGGCACCGTGAGCGCGAGCCCGTCTGCGCTCGGTCTGTCGATCGACGACGAGAGCCAGCGCTTGTTCGTCGCGGGCTACGACCTCGCACAGAACGTCTTCGACATCGACGCGGCCGGCAACCTCACCGCCGTGCCCGGCTCGCCGTTCCTGCACACCGGTAGCAACCATTCGTCGGTCGTCAGCCCCGACGGCGCGTTCGTGGCGTCCGAAGGTGTCGCCGGCGTGCGCATCTGGTCGGTCGCCGGCAACGGCGCGCTCACCGAGGTCGCGGGCTCGCCGTTCGCCGACAGCAGCGGATGCGACGTCGTCGGCCTCGCGTGGGCGCCCGACAGCGCGCGCGTGTTCGTCGGTCATCGCAACTGCTCGCCCGGCGTCGTGTCGGTCTACGACGTCGCCGGCAACGGTGCGCTCACGCAAGTCGTCGGCTCGCCGTTCGCAACCGGTGACGACAGCGCGGTGTCGATCGCCGTCGATCCCTCGGGCTCGCGCATCTTCGTGACGCACGGCGACGGCACCGGCGTTTCGGTGCTCGACGTCTCCGACAGCGGCGCGCTCACGCCGGTCGCGGGATCGCCGTTCGCCAACAGCGTGCCCGGCACGCACGCGACGATCGTCTTGCGCGGTGGATCGCAGCTGGAGAACAACTGCGTGTTCAACACCGCGTTCTTGCCGGTCAACGTGCACCCCAGCAACTACTACGGCGACTTCGACTTCGACGGCGAGTGCAACCTGGTGGTCTCGGGGTGCTTCAACGGCACGCTCGTCGAGGTCGACGGGCTCACCGGTGCCGTCACCACGCTCGTGGACACGTTCGGCATGGCGGGGTCGATCAACGGCGTCGCGCATCGTGCATCGGACGGCCTCACCTACGTCGCGACCGACGAGCCGCCGATGCTCTACTCGGCCGATCCCCTCGGCACCGCGGTCCACATCCTCGACTTCCCGACCACGATGAACGCGATCGCCGTCGCACCGCCCGGATACGGAAGCAACGGTAACCTCCTGTTCAGCGTCGGTGTCGACAGCAACGTCTACGCCATCGACCCGTTGAGCGCATCGGCCAGCATCTTCGCCGGCCCGCTCGGTGGCATCCTCAGCGATCTCGAGTTCGATCCGACCACGAACACGCTGTACGTGCTCGACAACGGCGGCCCGATCTACAGCATCGACCAAGACGGCAACGTGTCGGACTTCGCCGGGGGCTTCTTCAGCCCGGATGGGCTCGCGATCAACCCCGGCGTGGAGCTCTACGTCGCGGACTTCAGCAGCGGCGGCGGAGCGATCACCGCGGTCGACCTGGCGGATGCGAGCACGTCGTTCGTCGCCAACGCGAGCTTCGATGGTGGGTACTACGTCACGGGCATGATGCGGGATGCGGCTGGTACACTGCTCATGAAGGTCTCGGGCGCCAATATCGACTACGTCACGCCGTAGTCTGGCCGACGAGAAGATCCGGCGCGACGTTCACGGGCCGGTTACGAAGCTACGCTTGCTCTCGGGGTAGCGGCTGGAGCAGCATGCGGGCGATCATGCTGCTTCTCCGCTCGCTCGCGCTCACGCTCCCCTTCGTCTCGCTGGCTTGCTCGTCCACGCCGTCGTCGAACGAATCCATCGGCGACACCGGCTCGTCCACCGGCAACGCGGAGACGACGAGCACGTCGACGAGCAACGCCGAGACGTCCACCGGCGCAGCGGTCGAATCGAGCAGCGACGGCGGCGAGACCACCGAGTCGAGCAGCGACGGCGGCGACGAGACGACCACGACGAGCGGCGGCGACACGACCGCGGCGGACACGAGCGGCGAGTCGAGCAGCAGCGAGACCGGCGAGCCCCACCACGTCGTCGAGTGCGAGCGCGCGGGCACGATGACGTGGCACGGCAACGTCTACATCTTCAGCGCCGAGGACATGTCGTTGCTCGACGGCTACGCCACCGTCACCGGCGATCTCGCGATCTCGTCGCAGGAGATCGACAACCTCGACTTCCTCGCGTGTCTCACGGAGATCGGCGGCAACCTGCAGATCTACGACACGTCTGCGCCCGACGTCGCGGGGCTGGTGAGCCTGCAGAGCGTCGGCGGATCGATCTCGATCTCCGAGAACCCCGACCTCACCGCGATCTACGGCATCGATGCGCTCACCGAGCTCGACGGTTCGTTCATCGTCACCCAGAACCCGGTGCTCGAGACGATCGAAGGCGTCTCGGCGCTGACCGAGGTCGGCATCTCGATCAACATCGATCAGAACCCGGTGCTCACCGACATCCTCGGCTTCACCGGCCTCGTCGCGATCACCAACGATCTGTCGATCAGCTACAACGCCACGCTCGTGAACCTCGCGGGTCTGCACGGCCTCGCGGCGATCGGCCTGCAGCTGCTCATCACCGGCAACCCCGAGCTCTGCATCAGCGAGGTGCTCGAAGTGGGCGGCGATCTCGAGTCGTGGAGCGGTGAAGGCGACACCACCGGCAACAAGTACGATTGCTGATGCGTTGCCCGTTTCCGGTCGGCGCTAGCGCTGCACGTTGAACGTGTAGTCCCAGAAGCGCTCGACGTCGCGGCCGGCGTCTTCCCAGCCGTACGAGTAGTTGCCGATGTGCCACAGCCGCACGCGCGTGTCGGCCATGATCTTCGCGCCGGCTCGTGACGCGCGCTCGCAGAAGGCGAAGTCTTCGGCGAGATAGCTGTGGCCGACGCGATCGGCGACGAGCATCGGCAGGAAGAACGGCAGCATGCGCTCGCCGAACAGCTCGTTGCACGCAGGCAGCTCGCACGCGCGCACGATGTCGTCGTAGAGCTCGCGGCGCGTGTGCGTGAAGCCGAAGCCTGCGCGCGAGATCTCGAGCAAGCCGCCGTTGCGACCAAAACGGACCTGCCGCGCGTCGTCGGTGAAGTTGAACGCGAACGAGCGCGGCCCCTTCTTCGGGTAGATGCCGCAGACGAGCGGAAGATCGTGCGCGCGCAGGCGTTCGACGTCCTCGGGCTCGAAGCCGATGTCGGCGTCGATCCACATCAGCTCCGCGAAGCCGTCGTCGAGGGCGCGCGTCGCCATCGCGCAACGACCTTGATCGATCGCGGAGTAACCGTACACACGGCGCACCGGATACCCGCGCCCCTCGAGCTGCCGCAGGGCATTGTCGCAGGCGGGCTCGATGCGGCCGCCGACGGGCACGAGGATGACGCAACGGGAGGGGTCACGGGTATCGGTGCTCATGATCATCGCGTCCAGGTGCCGTTCGTGCAGGTCAGCGTGGTGTCGTACGCACAGGTCGGACCGCCGGAGTCGTCGCTGCACTGCACGGTCTCGCCGGGATACGAGCAGCGTCGGCCCTCGGTCTGGCTACACGGTGCGAACTCGGGTGCTTGGCAGCCGTAGGTGAACTTGCACGCGCCCGGCATGCACGCTTCCTGACCGACGGGCACGTTGCACTGCGATCCTTCCATCGTCAGCGATGCGCCGCAGGGCAGCTGCAAGCTGTCGATGAAGCTCTGCATCGCACCGACGTCGTCGAAGAGCTGGCAACCGCTGAGCGATGCGTCGACGTTGTCGCAGGTGAGACAGAGCTCGGCGACGTGTGATGCGAACGACTCGCCGAGATCGGAGCTGCCGTGGCCGTAGTACTGGTACGCTGCGTTGTCGCAGTCTTCGCCGGGCGGACAGTTGGGCCCGAGATCCTCGGGATCGATCGCGCGGATCACCGACTCGTCGCAGGGTGGATCGTGGTTGTCGATCCAGTCTTCGCAGCGCTCTTCGTCGCCGGGAACGCCACCGAGCGACTCGGGCTGGTACTCGCAGACGCAGCACAACGTGCTGGCAGATCCACTGCCGCTGCCACTGCCACTGCCGGAACCACTTCCGCTGCCGCTGCCGGAACCACTGCCGCTTCCGCTACCACTTCCACTTCCGACGCCGCTTCCGCTTCCGCTTCCGCTTCCGCTTCCGACGCCGCTGCCGCTTCCGCTTCCGCTTCCGGCGCCCGCGCCGGTTCCCCCGCGCATGACGACGTCGTCATCCTCTTCCTGGTCTTCCTCGAATCCATCGTCGCATCCGAAGAGCGCGAGACAGAGGAACACACCCGCGGAGAAGCCACCCCAACCATGTCGATACGTTTTCATTCGAACCATCGCGCCCACTGTCCGATGACGCATCCGATCGGTTCCCGAGCGCCCCACACTTGTGACGCCGATCAAAGTCGGCGGGCCTAGGTTATCGTGTGATGGTGGCCGATCCGACGCGCGGCGATGTCACCGAGCGCCCACCGGCGGTGTTGCGCCCGCTCTTCGATGCGTTGCGTCTCGTCGCGGTCGGCGATCCGCTCGACGGTCTGCAGCGCGCGCTGATGTCGATCGATCTCGACGCCGACGCGCTCGGCGATCTGATCGCGATCGACACCGCCGCCTACGTGCGCACGCTCGTCTTGCGTCGGCCCACGATCGAAGTGTTCGTGATGGCATGGCTGCCCGGCCAACGCAGCCCCATCCATGATCATCGCGGCTCCGCCTGCGCGGTGAAGGTGGTTTCGGGCGTCGGCCTCGAGCAGCTCTACACGCCGGGCCCCGAGCAGACCGCGATCAGGAGCGGTGGAGCGCAACGCGTCGCGAAAGGCGGCGTGATCGGCTCGTTCGACAACGACATCCATTCCTTCGGCAACGCGGCAGCGAGCCCCGCATCGATCCGCGACATCCTCGTGACGATCCACGCCTACTGGCCACCGTTGGCCCCGACCGCGAAGTACGTCGAAGGCGAGTACCCTGCTGCGCGATGACACCACGCGCAGATCGACCCGGTCAGCTACCCGCGCCCGATGCCGCGACGATCGCGGGTGTCGCTCTGCCGAACGGCAAGTGGATCGTGGCCGATCCCGGCTTCGACGAGGGCAACACGTCCGACGCGGTGATGTGGATGAGCGCCGCGCCACTCGCCGACATCGCAGCGTCGTGGCATCCGCTCGCGCAGCGTTTCGCCGAGACCGGACTGTGGCCACTCGTGCTCGGCTCGCTCGACCAGAAAGGTCAGCGACCGTGGGGCGACGGCGAGCTCGCGCCGGCGTCGTGCAGCGATCCCGCGCAAGCGGACGTCGAGCAGTTGCTCGCCGAGTGGTGGTCGAGGGGCGTGCCGGTGCCGGAGGAACGCGAGGAGGCGTTCATTCCCCTCGCGCCGTTCGGTCGCGAGTTTCCCGGGCTCGCGATCGCGAGCGACGAAGCGGAGCAAGGTGGTGCGATCGAGGCCGCGCTCGCCGATCTGCGCGGCAACCTCGGGTTGGTCGCGGTCACGCGACCGGCCGACGCGCTCGCGGTGATCGGTTGGCAAGGCCCAGTCAACCACTACGACGACATGGGCGCGCTGTCGGCCGTGCTGCGCACGTGGGAAGATCGCTTCGGCGCCTACCTCGTCGGCGTCGGCTTCGACACGATCACGCTCGCGGCGACGCGCCCGCCTTGCACGATGACGCACGCGCTGGCGATCGCCGCGGAGCACTTCGCGATCTGCAGCGACATCGTCTACCAGGGCGCGGGCACGATCGACGCGTTGGCCGAGAGCCTCATCGACGCACCGACGTGGTCGTTCTGGTGGGACTGAGACCGCGCCGTAGGAACCCACCGGCTGTTTCGCCGGTGCAGGTCGAGTCGGCTTCGCTTCCGCCACCCCACCAGATCCGTTGCTCGCGATCGATCGCGATCGCGTCGGAGTGATCCGCGCCCGCGCTTCCGCAGTGATCGCCGCGCAGGAAACGACCGGATGCGTCGAGCTCGATCCACATCGCATCGCTCGTGCCGCGCGCGGGCCAGCGGTCGTCGCCGGCGACGAGGCCGTCGCGGTAGTGGCCGCTGAACGCGACGCCGCGATCGGTGGAGACGATGGCGGAAGGCGACGCGAGCGCGGGATCGGTCCACCGCCAACGCTCCTCACCGTCCGCGTCGAAGTGCACGATCCAACCGCCGAGCGGCACGTCGGCCGCGAGCCCGGACACGTCGGGCGGCGGCGCGCCCTTCTGCGAGAGCACGGTCGCCGCGAAGCCATCGCCGAGCGGCGCGAGCTGCTTCACGACGTCGAAGCCTGGCCCCGCCTGCCGTAGCGCCCAACGTGCCACGCCCGCGCGATCGAAACGCGCGACGAAGCCATCGGCGTCACCCGCCGATTCGAGCTTCACGCTCGGCGACAAGGCGAGCGCGCGATCGGTGGCGGCCACACCGAGCTCGCCGCCGTACGTTCCCACGATCAGCAGGTCGTCACCGACGAGCAGCAGGTCGCGTGCGAAATCCTCTGCAGCCGTGCCGAAGCTGAACGCGCGATCGACGATGCCACTCGACAGCTGTACGTGTGCGACGAACATGTCGAGCATTCCTTTGCTGACATGCTCGCGGTCGCCGAGCTGCAGCGTGCCGCTGAACGCTCCGAGCAGCCACGCCGCATCGTCGTCGATCACGATCGAACGGCACACCGTCTGCTCCGACCCGCCGAGACCGTGCAGCGCGACCACATCGCCGTCCGCGGCCACCCGCGCGAGAAAGCAGTGGCGCGGGTCGCCAGCGCTCAGCTCGCGATCGCCGAGCCCGAGCGCACGTTGGAACGCGCCCACGAACACCACGCTGTCGTCCGGCATCGCGGTGGGCCCATCGACGATCACGTGGGCGTCGGAGCGCATGCGGTGGATCCAGCGCACCGCGCCCTCGTGATCGAACGCCGCGACGAATGCATCGCTCGTGGGCGGGATCGTGCGCGCGCCTATGCGCAGCGGTGCCGCACCATTGCCGATGATCACCGGCCCAGCCGACGTCATCACGGCACCGCAGAGCCGCGTGCCCTCGCCCTCGATCGCGATTGCGACGTCCTTCGGCTCTGCGGGCGCACGAGGCTCCGCGGTCGGCCGGCATGCGGCGAGCACTGCCGTGGCGCAGAACCTGCCAAGAACGAGGACCCATCGCGCCTGAGCCCGCCTTGTCGTCGCGGAACGTGCCAGCGCCGCGCGGTGCCTCATCGCTCGGGATCGTAGCGCATCACGCCGCAGCCGGTCGTGTCGTAGCCGGGGATCTGCGCGATGCGATCGAGATAGCCGCGGCTCTGCGCGACCTCGCAGAGGCGCACGATCTCCGGGCGCGGTAGATCCGTCGCGCGCAGCAGCAGGCCGTAGCTCTCCACCGCGAGCTTGCGGAACGCGAGGCCCACCGCCTCTGCCCATGCGCGCGTCGCCAAGCCCACGTCGTACTCGCCGCGCAGCACCGCGAGCACCACCTCGCGGTGCGAACCGAGCCGCCCCGCCTTGCGCAGCAGCTTCGACAGATCGAGCTTCTCTTCGCGCGCGGCATGCTCGAGGTGCACCACCACCGCCGCCGACTGTGGGCGATACGCGAAGCGCAGCTGCGACAACCGCTTCGTCTGCGGCACCGGCTTGCCGTGCGCCGCGACCAACCCCACCTCGCGATCCACCAGATGAATCCGTGCGAGCCGCATCCCCGCCGACGTCGTCGGGAACGCGCGCCCGTGTGCACCCGCGAGCATCACCTCGCCCGCGGCGAGCAGCTCGAGCGCACGATCGCGATCCGCCTGCACGAAGCCCACGAGCGGCCCCTGCTCGTTCACCGCACCGAGCAACAGCTCCACCGCGACGTCGCCGTTCGCAGCGAGCAGCGTCGGCGCCACCCCATCCACGCGCGACGTCTCCACCTGCGCGACGTCGCCGCTCGGCGCCGCCCACCGCAACACCTCCTCGCGATCGAAGCGCCAGTCACCGCCGACCTTCCGCGCCGGGATGCCGCGTCGCAGCAAGCGATACACGTGCTTCGGATGCACGTTGAGCAATCGCGCCACCTCCGACGTCGTCAGCAATCCCGTCGAGCTCACCATCGTGATCGTGTTGCGTCTGCGCGGCAAGGTAACAATCGGTAACATTTCAATTCCCTTGACGGCAACCATCGCCGCGCAGTAGCCCATTCGCCATGAGCTCCGCGCGCACGTCGTCGTTCGTCGCCGCCTTCGTCGTCGCGCTCGCGTCACCGCTGCACGCGCGCGCGGCTCCCTGCAGCGAGCTTCCGAATCCCACCATCGGCCTCGGTGGTAGCGCCGCGAAGCCACTGCTGCAGCGCTTCGCCACCGAGCTCTCGCAGCAAGGCGAGCCGATCTCGCTGGTCTTCCAGTCGACCACGTCGTGCTTCGGAATCACCGCGTACATCGACGATATGCCGCTCACCGGCAGCGCGAGCTTCTGGGGCGCCGACGGTGTCGAGCAGATGTGCGAGATCCCGGTGCCGGGCATCACGCCGGACTACGGCATCATGAGCATCGAGCCGACGCTCTGCGAAGGCGTGACCGCGATCCCCGACGGCATCGGCGAGCGCATCGGCGCCGTGACTCCGTGGAGCATCATCGTGCCGGTGGCGTCGAGCCAGACCACGATCAGCGCCGAAGCGCTCTACTTCGTCTACGGCTTCGGTGCGAGCGAAGGCATGGTCGATCCCTGGACGATCGACGCCGAGCTGTTCGCGCGCAACGCCACCGCGAGCTCCCAGATCGCGCTCGCGATCGCAGCGAACATTCCCATCGGCAAGTTCAAGGGCAACGATGCGATGACCGCACCGAACATGGTGACCTCGGTCGCGATGTCGGAGAACCCCGAGAATGCGCTCGGCTTCGTCGGTGCCGAAGTCGCCGACGAGAACCGCGACACCGTCAAGGCGCTCGCGTTCCAGGCCTACGGACAATCCTGCGGCTACTGGCCCGACTCGTCGCCCACCGCGTTCGACAAGCAGAACGTGCGCGACGGTCACTACTTCATCTGGACGCCGTACCGCTTCTACGCGCCGGTCGACGACGCCGGCGAGATCATCCACGCGCCCACGCGCACTGCGGTCGGCTATCTCACCGGCACGCAAGCGATCCCCGACGACTTCCCCGCGCTCGACATGACCATCGACAACGGCAGCATTCCGCGCTGCGCGATGCAGGTGTGGCGCGACGAAGAGGTCGGTCCGCTGATGAGCTACCAGCCCGAAGGCGCGTGCGGTTGCTACTACGACGTCCGTGCCACGGGGTCGACCGACTGCATGGCATGCACCGGCGCGGACGAGTGTCCCGCCGAAGCGCCCGCGTGCAATCACGGCTATTGCGAGGCGAGCTGAGTCGATGCGCGACCACCGACAGGGGCAGATGCGTCCGGGGGTATCCCCGCTTGATGGCACCGCGCGCGCGAGACCATCATCGAGATGTGAATGCACTGCGAATCAAATGGTGGGCCGGCGCATCGGCGGTCGCGGCGACGATGACGTTCGCGCCCGCCGCGATTGCGGCCCCCTGCATGGATCAGCCGAACGCGACGATCGGGCTCGGCACCAGCAACGGACGTCCGCTCGCCGCTGCGTTCGCGGCCGAGCTCGCGGCGCTGCCCGATCCGATCACGCTCGTGTACGTCGGTGCGACCGCGTGCCAGGGGCTCGGCGCGGTGCTCGACGACACGCCGTACACCGGCACGGCGAGCTACTGGGAAATCGACGGCACCGAGGTGATGTGCGAGATCGACGTGCCGGGCACGGTGCCCGACTTCGCGCTCATCCAAGCGGATCCGACCTTGTGCGAGGGCGTCGACATGTTGCCTGACGGCATCGGCGAGTTCGTCGGTCCGGTCACTGCGCTGTCGATGATCGTGCCGGCCGCGTCGTCGCAGGTGAACATCAGCGCCGAAGCGATGTACTTCGTCTACGGCTTCGGTCCGTCGGAGGGCATGGTGAGCCCGTGGACGATCGACGCCGAAGTGCGCGCGCGCGAGCCCTCGGCGTCGTCGCAGATCACGTTCGCGATCGCGGCCGGCATTCCGCTCGGCAAGTTCAAAGGCGAAGAAACTGCGACCGCCGGTGAGGTCGTCGCGGCGCTGACGAGCTCTGCGAATCCCGAGGCCGCGCTGGGCTTCGTCGCCGCCGAGCTCGCGGATGCGAACCGCGACATCGTGAAGACGCTCGCGTTCCAGGCCTACGATCAGGAGTGCGCCTACTGGCCCGACTCCACCGCGACCGCATTCGACAAGCAGAACGTGCGCGACGGTCACTACTTCGTGTGGTCGCCGACGCGCATCTACGCGCCGGTCGACGGCAGCGGCGAGATCATCCACGAGCCCACGCGCATCGCGGTCGGCTACATGACCGACACGATCGACATCCCCGACGACTTCCCTGCGCTCGATCTCACCATCGACACCGGCCCGGTGCCGCGCTGTGCGATGGAAGTGTGGCGCGACGAAGAGGCCGGCCCGCTCTACAGCCTCATGCCCGACGAGCCGTGCGGTTGCTACTACGAGTTCCGTTCGTCCGGCAGCACATCGTGCACGGCGTGCGAGCTGGAAGAAGATTGCCCGACCGACGCGCCCGTGTGCCGGTACGGCTACTGCGAGGTGCAATGATGTTCGCGCGCTACTCACTTCTCGTCGCTGCGCTCGCGCTCGCTGGTTGCCCACGCGATCAGGACACGCCGCCGGAGAACGACACCAGCACCTCGAACGCGAGCAACGACACCAGCGGCAGTGCGACGCTCACGACGACCACGGCGCCGACCACCACGCAGGGCACCGAGGAGAGCGGGCCGTCGCCGGACACGGGCAGCGGCAGCGAGTCGACCAGCGGCGGCGAGGAGTGCCTCGGCGACAACGACTGCTGGAACTGCGCGCCGACCCAGCCCGAGCAAGTCCTCAATCACTGCACCAACGCGGACTGCGAGCCCTTCGCGAACACGCCCGAGCGCCTGCCGCTGCTCGAGCGCGACGGATCACTTCCGCCGATCCCGTGAGCCCTACGCGCGTCCGTGATAGAGCTGCGGACGTAGCCTCCGCACGATGATCTCCGCGCTCCCCGTTTCGCTCGCGCTGCTGCAGGAACCTGCGGCGGAGCCGGGGCGTCCGTACGGCGGCGTCACCGAGATCGAAGCGCCACCTTCCGCGACGACGGACGAGCTCGCCGAGCTGCGGGCCGAGGTCGCGGCGTTGCGCGAGCGCGTCGCGAAGGTCGAGGCCGAGCGCGACGCACCCGTCCCCGCGTCCGTGCCCGCAACGACTCCGACCGGACCGCGCGTGCGGCTCGATCCCGATCCGCGATCGGTCGAGGTCGGCTTCGGTCGCTTCGTCGCGCCGGTCGACTACGGCTTGCGGATCTCCGGCTACCTGCAGACGCAGTACTTCTACAGTCAGCTCTCCGAGAACCAGTACCAACAAGGCGGCATGCCGCTCAATCGCGACGGCTTCGCGGTGCGACGCGGACGTCTGCGCGTGTCCGGTGATTGGAAGTTCGTCGCGTTCGCATTCGAGGTCGATGGCAGCACCACGCGCGGACCGTTCATCGGTGTGCGCCAGGCCCACGTCAGCGCGCTGTGGCGCAACCCCGACGCGAAGAAGCCGCCCTACATCATGGCGACCGCGGGCCTCACCGAGGTGCCGTTCGGCTACGAGCTGCGACTACCGCAACGCGATCTCTACTTCATGGAACGATCGCTCGGCGGGCTCGCGCTGTTTCCCGGCCCCGTCGACATCGGTCTGCGCGTGCGCGGTGGCGTCGGACCGTTTCGCTACGATCTCGGCGTGATGAACGGCTCGCCGCTGCCCGACGTCGCGGGCATGAAGCAGGGCTTCGATCCCACGAAGAAGCCCGACGTGATGGGACGGCTCGGCTTCGACGTGCGTCCGAAGCACGTCGCGATCTCCGGCGGTGCATCGTTTCTCTCCGGCACCGGACTGCACCAAGGGCAGGACGCGACGAAGAACCACCTCGAGTGGCAGGACCTGAACGAAAACGGAACGATCGACACCGGCGAGACGTTCAGCGTGCCGGGCACCGCCGCGCTGCCGTCGGTGAAGTTCTCGCGCTGGGCGGTCAACGCGGACCTGCAGCTCGGCATCACCTCGAAGATCGGGCTGTCGCAGATCTTCGGCGAAGTCACCATCGCGCAGAATCTCGATCGCGGATTGTTCGTCGCGGATCCGTTCGCGACCGGATCGAGCCTGCGGCACCTGCAAGCCTACGCGGCGTATCTGCAAGACCTCACGAAGTGGGCGGTCGCGGGGTTGCGCTACGACTTCTACGACTTCAACTCGGATCTGCTCACCGAGCAGCGCGGACGATCGGTGCCCGCCGATGCCCGCATCCACACCTTCTCGCCGCTGGTCGGCGCGGTGTTGCCCGGCGGTGTCGTGCCGGGCATCCGCGCGCGCTTGCTGCTGCAGTACGACGTGGTGCTCGACGCGCTCGGTCGCGATCGCCGCGGCGTGCCTGCGAACCTGAAGAACGACCAGCTCACCGTGCGGGTGCACCTCGAGTTCTGATGCGACGCGCAGCGCTCATCGTCTCGTTGTTCGCGCTCGCATGTCGCAACGAGCTCCCGTTCGACACCGGCCTCTTCGAGCCGGTGCGACTCGAAGAGGGCTTCTTCCTCGACGGCGAGCTGCCGGTCGCGGCGAGCGGTCCTGCGGTGACGTCGGTGGAGACCTCGAGCGGGTTCGCGTTGGTCGGTGCCGACGGTCGAGCGCGGCGCGGGCGCGCCGACGACGATGCGTGGGCGCTGGGCGTGCGATTCGCCGACGTCGGCACCGGCTGGTGGGTGCACACCGTCGGCGACGAGGCGGCGCAGTTTCCCGGCGAGCGCGACTTCTCGCTCTCGTACGACGTCGGCATCGTTCCGCAGGGCACGTACACGATGCGGCTCGCAGCGATCGACGGCGACGGTGCGCGCGGCGAGCCCTACGACTTCGACATCTGCGTGCTCGACGACGCGATGCCGGCCAACTTCAACCCCTGCGATCCCAGCAACCCCGATCTGCCGCCGCCCGCGGCCGCGATCGTGTTGTCGTGGAATCGCCCGGTCGATCTCGATCTCGTCGCGCGTGGCCCCGACGGCGAGCGCGTGAGCTGGAAGGCGCCCACCACCGATCCCGCGGCCACCGAGGACGATCTCGATGTCGGTCGCCTCGATCGCGACTCGAACGCGGGCTGCATCGCCGACGGTCGCAACTCCGAAGCGATCGTGTGGGAAGCCGCACCGACATCCGGCGAGTGGTCGGCCTACGTCGATCTCTTCGACGCGTGCGGTGAAGCCGACGTCACGTACACCGTCGTGTTCTATCACGCAGTTCCGCACGGCGACGGCACGATGCGGCTCGCGGAGATCGATCGCCGCACCGGAAATCTCGTCGCACAGCTCGACGCGTACGGCGGCGCAAAACCGCCGCTCTTCGTGATGAGCGCCGAGCTGCCATGATCGCGCTCGGGCTCGCGCTGCTCTTCGCACCCGCGCCTGCGGAGGGCGAGGCCGAGCCCGAGACGCGCACGATCGTGGTGCCCACGCGTCCGCGCGATCCGAGTGCGACGCGGGTGCGCGCCGAAGAAGCGCGCAAGATCCCCGGCACGTCGGGCGACGTCGTGCGCGTCGTCGAGAACTTGCCCGGCGTCGCGCGCCCGACCGCGGGCTCGGGCCAGCTCGTGGTGTGGGGCGCACCGCCACAGGACACGCGCATCTACGTCGATGGCGTGCCGATCCCGCGGCTCTACCACGAAGGCGGATTGCGCTCGGTGGTGCAGCCGAAGCTGGTCGGCAACATCGATCTGATCCCCGGTGGGCAAGGCGCGATGTGGGGTCGCGGCATCGGTGGCTTGGTGTCGGTCGACACCCGCACGCCCGAGCGCCCGCGCGTCGGTGGTCGCGTCGGCGCCGACATCCTCGATGCATCGGCACTCGTGTCGACGCCGCTCGACAAGCGCGCGCGTTGGCATCTCGCGCTCGGCGTGCGTGCGTCGTACGTGTCGCTGTGGGCCAAGCACTTCATCGATCGCCGCACTGCGGGCTTGATCCCGTTGCCGAGCTACGGCGACGCGCAGGCGCGGCTCATGTGGCGCCCGTCGTCGAAGGACAGCGTCGAGCTCGTGACGATGGTGAGCAGCGATCGCTTTCGTCGCGGCGTACCCGATCGCGATCCCGCGCTCGCGATCTCCGATCGCCGCAGCACCGACTTCGGGCGGATCTATGCGCGGTGGATCCGTACGGCGCGCGACGACGTGATGGTGACGATCACACCGTGGGTCGGGCTCGATCGCACGTCGCGGGTGTCCGAAGTGGGCTTCAGCGCGACCTCCAGCGCGAGCCAGACCGTGCTCGCGGGCGTGCGCGCGAGCACGGCGTGGCGCGTGCGTCCGTGGTTGCGCGTCGACGTCGGCCTCGATGCGGAGGTCGACACCGGCAGCTTGCGGCGCGTGGGATCGCTGGGCTTGCCCGCGCGCGAAGGTGACATCCGCGTGTTCGGACAGCCACCGCCCGACGATCTCGCCGCCGATGCGTGGCGAGTGACGCGGGTGGGCATCGCACCGTGGGTGCAGACCGAGATCGCGCCGTTCGAAGGCAAGCTGCGCATCGTGCCGGGCCTGCGCGTGGATCCCTACTTCCGTGCGATCGATCGCCGAGTGCCGCGCGAAGCGAGCACGCCGAAGGTCGGACGTGCGGAGCAAGACTTCGCTGCAGAGCCGCGGCTCGCGATCGTCGGTCGACCGGTCGAGCGCATCGAGCTACACGGCGCCGCGGGGCTGTATCGGCAGTCGCCCGCGCCCGACGATCTCTCCGCGACGTTCGGGACACCGGCGTTGCCCACCGCGAAGGCGGTGCACACCGTGCTCGGCGTGAAGGCGCTGCTGACCAAGACGCTCTCGATCGACGTCACCGGCTTCTTCACGCGCAGTCGCTCGCTGGCGATGCGCGCGGTCGATGCCGCACCGATGGCCGCACACGCGCTCGCGCCGACGGGCGTCGGCCGCACCGCCGGCGTGCAAGTGCTGCTGCGCCAGGAGCTGTGGCGCGGACTCTTCGGCTGGGTCGCGTACACGTTCATGCATGCCGAGCGTCGCGATCGCGACGGCGCGCCTTGGCGCTTGTCCGACTACGATCAGACCCACGTGCTCACCGCGTTGCTCGCATGGTCGTTGCCGCGTGGCTTCACGATCGGCGCACGCATGCGCTACGCGTCCGGCTTCCCGCGCACGCCGGTGATCGACGCGTGGTACGACGCCACCCACAATCGCTACGAGCCCGAGTTCGGCGCACACAACTCGATCCGCGTCCCGCAGTTCGCCCAGCTCGATGCGCGGCTGTCGAAGAGCTTCGACATCGCGAAGACGCAGCTCGAGCTGTTCGTCGAGGTGCTCAACGTGTGGAACCGGCGCAACGCCGAAGAGATCGTCTACTCGTCCGACTACTCGCGGCGCGGCGCGATCTCGGGCTTTCCCATCCTTCCGGCGGCGGGGCTGCAATGGGACTTCTGAGCCGCGCATCGATCTTGCTGCTCGCGTCGTGCACGAGCGACGTCGCGGTCGACCTCGCGGTGATCGATGGCCCGCGCTTGCTCGCGGTCGCAGCGACGCCGGCCGAAGGCGCACCCGATGCGCAGGTCAGGTTGCGCGCGCTGTGGGTCGACGAGCACGGCGCGCGGCCGGACGACGATCTCTCGTGGGCGCTGTGTCTGGTGCGTCGTCCGCTCGCGGAGCTCGGGCCGATCGCGGACGCGTGCATCGACGATCTCGACGACACGCGCATGGATCTGGGCCGCGGCACGGTCGCGATCGCGACGATCCCCGACGACGCGTGCCGCTTGTTCGGCCCCGATCCGCCGCCGGCACAACCAGGGATGTCGCAGGCGCGTCCGGTCGATCCCGATCGCACCGGCGGCTACTACCAACCGCTGATCGTCGAATCGCGCGAGGAGATCGCCGGCTTCGGTGTGCGTATCGACTGCGGCACCGCGGGCGCGACGCAGCAGCAATCCGCGGAGCTGCGCATGCGTCATCGCGACAACGTATCGCCCTACATCGGCGCGCTCGCGATCGCCGGCGCAACGTCGACGTCGAGCGCGGCGGATCGCGTCGTGACGGTCGAAGCCGGTGCGGAGCTGGAGCTCACCGCGGGCTGGCGTGCATGCGCGGTCGACGAGCGCTGCGACGGCGCGGAGCGATACCCACGCTTCGATCCCGTGTCGCTGGAGATCGTCGAGTCCCGCGAAGCCCTGAGCCTCGCCTGGTACGCGACCGCCGGCGACTTCGACACCAATCGCACCGGCCGCAGCGACCGCGACGAAGCCCGCACGAGCGCGAACGTATGGACCGCGCCCGACGAAGTCGGTCGTGTCACGCTGTGGATCGTGATCCGCGACGACCGCGGCGGCACGTCGTGGCGCACGATCTTCGTCGACGTGCAGTGACGCTCAGAGCCGTGCTCGCCACACCGTCGTCTTCGAGTCGGAGAACCCGGTGCGGAACAAGAGCTCCGTGCGCACACCGTCGCGGACCGCGGGCAAGAGCTTGGCGTTGAGGATCCGCAACGACGGCGCGACGTCGTTCGCGATGAAGCGATGCTCGCCGGTCACGCTGTCGTGCAGCCATAGCTCGCCGGCCGCGCCACTGTGCTCGCCCACGACGTAGGCCGCGCGATCACGGCCGAGCCACACCGAAGTCAGCACCGGCACATCGAAGAGCGGCACGACCTCGTCGACGCCGGCCTGCGCGCGGTACCACCACGTCGGCGAGGTGTACGAGCTGCTGTCCGAACGATGCGCGGCGATCCACAGCTCTCCGTTGCCGAAGTGCACCTCGACGCTGCCGTGCACGAGTGCGTCCGCATCGATGCCCGACAACGCGACCGGGTACTCCGCGCCGGCATCGAGACGCAGCACGACCTGCTCGCCGACGAAGACCCGCGTGCCGTCCGGCGCGACCGCGGCGTCGTCGTAGGTACCGCCCGCGGGCCACCACAGCTCGCGCAGCTCGGGCACGAGCACGATCTGCGTCTCCGCGCGCGTCTGCGTCTCGGCTGCAGCCACCACCACGACCGCACCATCGAGCTCATCGACGTCGATCTCGGTCCAGTCCGCGCGCCCCAGCGCGATGCGACCGCCGGAGCGGCGATCGTGCACCCACTGGTCGCGGCCGCGCGCATCCGACGAGCGCATGCGAAAGCAACGGGCTTCGCGATCGAGCGGTTCGACGACGACGTTTCCGGTCGCGACGACGTCGAGCGCACCGTCATCGACATCGACCGCGACCGTGACGCCATCCGATCGCGTACCGACCACGTGGCGTACGAGATCGCCTTCGCCGAGCGCCGAAGCCGAACCGAGGTCGGTTGCGAGCACGCGTTCGTGCACACGACCGTCACCGTCCATCGTGAGCTCGACGACCGCGTATCGTCGTTCTTCGCGATCGAACATCACGAGCCCGCCGCGCTCGGACCAACCGAGGTTGCGTCCGGTCGCGAGCTCGACGGGCTCGCGATCGCCGAGCACGTCGATCCACCAGCGCGCGAACGAGGCTTCGCCGGGTGGATCGAGCTCGAAGAACCACGGCACATCCGCACGCGGTGGTCGCTCGTAGCGTTGGACGTTCTCGACGAGCATGCGCGGCGGCATGCCGCAACCATCCAGCGCGGCGAAGTCCAGCTTCGACACGCTGGTGAGGTCGTCCTCCGCCGCGCGGCGTGACCAGCTGATCACGTGCGTCGATGCGGCTTCGACTGCGTACACCTCGAAGACGTGCTCGAGCTCGAACAGCGGCACGAGATCCGCTGCACAATCGGTGGCTTCGTCGGTGGACAGCTCCGTCTCCGACGCGTCGCCGCACGCGACGATGCTCGAGAGCAGGGCCACTCCACCGAGGCAGCGCATTCGAGCAGCTTGCCACGACGCGTTGTCGTGGGGACCTCCGGCGTCCCACAACAGGCCGTCGAGCGCGAACGTCTGCGCCGGCGCGGGCGTCGGCGACGTCACGCGCTCGCGCGGTCGCGCCGACACGCGCCGAGCGCGATGGAGTGGATTGCGGCGCGCGACATGATGCGCCGCGAGCTTCTCGCAGGCACTGGAGTCGCGCGGCGAGCCGTGGCACCTTCGGGCCCGTGAGCCCTGACGACGTGCGCGAGCTGGCGATGCTGTGGCGAGAGCGCCTGAGTGGTGACGAAGGC
Source organism: Nannocystaceae bacterium (assembly GCA_035550195.1). Classification (GTDB taxonomy): domain Bacteria; phylum Myxococcota_A; class Polyangia; order Nannocystales; family Nannocystaceae; genus Xiheibacterium. The sequence continues at coordinate 7,087 of DASZPU010000423.1, read as the reverse complement.
ATCGGCCGGTTGCGGGCGCAGGGCGGCGTGACGGCGTGGTACCGCCGACTCGCGACGGTCCGCGAGCTCGCGCTCGCAGTCGCGGAAGATCTCGCGCGCGAACGCAAGTTCAAGAAAGAGGTCGAGGATCTGCCCGACTTCCTCGAGGCGTTGCGGCTGCCACCGGACGAGCGCAAGAAGAAGCTCGCGAAGCTGCAGCTCGATGGCAACGCCGACTGGTCGGAAGCGGTGCGCAGATGCGAGCTGTCCGACGAGCGCGCGGAGAGCTTCGACGCTTGGATCGCACGCGCGCAAGAGATCACCCGCGGCCCGCAGACGATCGATCCGATGGGCATCGGCGCCACCGTCACGCACCCGACGTTCGGCGAAGGCACGATCACCGCGAAGCAAGGCGACACGCTGACGATCGCGTTCGCCACCGGTGAGAAGCGCATCCAGTCGCGCTTCATCAAGCCGGCCTAGCGCGTGTCGCTGGAACTGCCGGATCCGCGGGATCAGACGACCTGACCCCGCGATCCTGTCGCTGGAACTGCCAGGGCTCAGCCGAGCTCGTCGCGCATCCGCAGCAGCGCGTCGCGTTCGGCGACGAACATGTCGGCCATCGGTAGGCCGCGGGCGATCTCCGCGCGTGCGCGATCGAGGTTACCGGCGAGCTTGAAGATGCTCGCGCCCGCGATGAACACTGCGGGGTGGATGAACGAGTCGTCGCGCAGGATCGCCAGCGCTTCTTCGTAGCGCGCGATGCCGGTCGCGACGTCACCTCTGCGTGCGATCGCATCGGCGAGCGCTGCGGTCGCGCGACCGATGCCCGCACGCCAACCGATGCCGCTCGCGAGCGCGCGGCTGCGTTCGAGCTCCGCGATCGCTTCGTCGTAGCGACCGACGTCGGTGAGCATCACGCCGCGCACGTAGAGCGGCATCGAGAGATCGATCGGCCGCTCGAGCGGCTCCAGCCGCACGATCGCTTCGCCGAGGCTCGCGATGCCGACGTCGTGCTCGTGCGCGAAGCCCTGGCACGAGCCCAAGCCGAACCACGCCATCGCGGCATCCGCCGGCTCGCCGAGATAGTCGAGCTCGTCGACCGCACGCTGGAACGCCGCGCGCGCAGCTGCGACCTCGCCGGCGTAGAGCCGCGCCCAGGCTTCGGCGTAGCCGGCCCGCGCCACGATCACGCGATTGCCGAGCCCACGACCGATCTCCGCCGCGGCCTCGGCGTGTGCAATCGCGTCGTCGCGCCGGAACTGTCGCCCCACCGCGAGCGCGAGGATCACCAACAGCTTGCCACGCGTGTGCAGCGTGAGCGCGGCGTCGAGCGTCGCCGCGATCAGTTTCTCGACCAACGGATAGCTCGCGCTCGGCGTGAGCAGTGCGAAGATGTCGTCGTCGACGAGCGCACGCGCAGCCTCGATGCGCGGGTCGTCGTCGACCTCGCGCGGCGAGAGCTCGTCCTCGCGACACTGCAGGTGCACCGCGAGCGCAGCGAGATGCTCGCGTTGGATCCGGCGCACCTGCCCGTTCGCCCAGCGCAGCACGGTGCGCGGATGCACGCCGAGCTGCTCCGCCAGCCAGTACTGCTTGAGCCCGAGCGCAGCCATGCGCGTCTCGAAGAACGACGTGTCGAGCGCGACCGTGCCGTCGTGCCGGGGCCGTGTCACCTCCTGTCACTTACGCCACTGCGGCGAGCCGCGCTACCCACGACCGCGATGTCGACCACATCCAGGTCCCGCCGGGTACTGCGCGTGCTCGGCCTCGCGCTGCTCGTGATGACGCTGAACGTCGCCGCGAGCGTGATCTACATGGTGCTCTACAGCTACGTGATCGCGCCGGGCCGGGACGCCGCGCACTACGACGCGCACGTGCAGGCGGCCGCGCCATGGTCGAGCGTCATCGTGGGCGCACCGCTCATGTTCTTCGCGTCGCGGTGGCTTGCACGCCGCACCGGCACGCGCGACGGCATCGGCATCGCGATCGCATACATCGTCATCGATTCCGCGATCCTACTGGGCGCCGGCGCGCTCGCGCGCCTCGCACCGATCGTGGCGTTGTCGTTCGCGACCAAGCTGGCCGCGGCGTGGGCGGGCGCAGCTACGGGCTGGGCACCGGCGTGGCGAGCACCTCGCGGATCTTGCGGACCAGGCTCAGCGCAGTGAACGGCTTCTGCAAAAATGCGACGTTGGCCTCGAGCACGCCGTGGCGGATCACCGCGTCGTCGGTGTAGCCCGACATGTACAGCGCGCGCAGGCCCGGCCGGATCGCGTGCAGTCGCTCGGTCAGCTCGCGACCGCTGATGCGCGGCATCACGACGTCGGTGAGCAGCAGATCGATCGCGCCCGCGTGCTGCTCCGCGAGCAACAACGCATCGCCGCCGGTCTGCGCATCGAGCACGTGATAGCCGTAGCGACGCAGCACCGACTTCGCCAGCGCGCGCACCTGGGGGTCGTCCTCGACCAGCAGAATCGTCTCGTGGCCGCGCAGCTCGGCGCCATCCGAGCGCGGCGCATCGACCGGCTGCGGCGCGTGTCCGTCGGCCACCGGAAAGTAGATCTTGAACACGGTGCCGAGGCCGATCTCGCTGTACACCCAGATCGTGCCGCCGCTCTGTTGCACGATGCCGTGCACGGTCGACAGCCCCAGCCCGGTGCCGCGCACCTCTTTCGTGGTGAAGAACGGCTCGAAGATCCGCGCGCGCGTCTCCGGGCTCATGCCGCAGCCGTTGTCCGCGATCGAGAGCATCACGTGTCGTCCCGCCTTCGCACCGACGTGCGACGCCGCGAAGTCCTCGTCGAGCTCGACGTCGGAGGTGGCGATGACGAGGCGCCCACCGGTGGGCATCGCGTCGCGTGCGTTCACGACGAGATTCATGATGACTTGCTCGGTCTGCCCGCGATCGAGCAGCGCGCGGTTCAGCGTCTCGCTGCGCTCGAGCACGAGCTCGACGTCTTCGCCGAGCATGCGGCGCAGCATCTTCTGCACGCCTTCGACGATGTCTCCCAGATCGAGCAGCTTGGGTTGGAGCACCTGGCGACGACTGAACGCGAGCAGCTGACGCGTGAGCTCGGCCGCGCGCTCGCCTGCGCGATACACCTCGGTCAGGTCGGCGCGCAGCGGATCACCATCGGGCAGGTCCGCGATCGCCACGCCGCAGTAGCTGAGGATCACCGACAACAAGTTGTTGAAGTCGTGGGCGACACCACCGGCGAGCGAGCCGATCGCCTCCATCTTCTGCGCCTGGCGCAGCTGCTCCTCGCTGCGCCGCAGCGCCGCTTCGGCGCGTCGACGCTCGCTGAGATCCGCGACGAATGCGATGCAGTTGTCGGTGTCGAGCATCGCCACACCGACCAGCACCGGAACGCGGTGGCCATCGCGGTGCACGAGCTCCTGCTCCCACGGCCCCGACATGCCTTTTTCCGCGAGCTCGGACGCCAACCGCTCGTCGTCGGGCGAACGTTCCGGCGGATTGAGCAGCGACCACGTGAGCGGCTTGCCGATGTCTTCGCGCGTGTACCCGACCATGCGCAGGTAGGCATCGTTCGCATCGGTGAGCTGCCCGCTCATCGACGCTTGGGCGATGCCGATGATCCCGGACTCGGAGAGCCGCGCGAAGCGGGCCTCGGCCTCGCGCCAGCCCGCCTCGGCGCGGCCACGCAGCAGCCGGACTTGGTGCTCGTCGAGCTCGCGCGCGACCGCAGGACCGAGCCGCGCGAGTCGATCCTTGAGCACGAAGTCACGCGCCCCCGCGCGCATCGCTTCCACGGCGGTCTCTTCACCCATCGTGCCCGACACGACGATGAACGGCAGGTCGAGCCCGCGGCCGAGCACGACTTCGAGGGCCGCGAGCGCGCTGAACTGCGGCATCGACCAGTCGCTGATCACGACGTCCCATTCCGCGTCCGTCAGCGCGCGCTCGAGCTCCTCGCGCGTGTCGACGCGCAACGTCGTGAGCTCGGGCCAGGTGCGCCGGAGCTCGCGGGCGACCAGCTTCGCGTCGGTTTCCGAATCCTCGACGACGAGCACCCGCAGCATCGCGTCACCGCTTCCCCGGCGGCGGTGGGGTCTCGTTGTGACGCAACCAGAACGTGCCGAGCACGCGCGCGGCATCGACGAATTCACCGAAGTCGACCGGCTTGCGCATGTAGGCGTTCGCACCCGCCGAATAGCTGCCCGCGATATCTTCTTCCAACGCCGAGCTCGTCAATACGACGATCGGCAATAGTCGGGTGCGCTCGTCGCCGCGGATGCGGCGGATCACCTCGAGCCCGTCCATGCGCGGCAGCTTGAGATCGAGCAGCACGAGTGCCGGCTGCTCGCTGATGTCGCGACCGGCGTGCGCACCGGTGCCGAACAAGAACTCGAGCGCTTCGACGCCGTCGTGCGCGACCGTGACCTCGTTGGGTACGCTCGCGTTGCGCAATGCCCTGAGCGTCAGCTTCTCGTCGGAGGGATTGTCCTCCACCAACAGTACGATCTTGTTCATTTCGCAGTCGCTTCAGGAAGTGTGAAGAAGAACGCCGCGCCGGCGTCGGGCCGCCCCTCGGCCCAGATGCGCCCGCCGTGGCGCTGCACGATCCGTTGCGCAGTCGCGAGCCCGATCCCCGTGCCTGCGAAATCCGACTCGCGGTGCAGCCGTTGGAACGGTGCGAACAACTTGCTGGCATGGGCCATGTCGAAGCCCACGCCGTTGTCGCGCACGAAGAATGCGGGGCGACCGTCGGTCGCGGCCGCGCCGATCTCGATGCGCGCGTCGGGTCGCCGCGCGCTGAACTTCCACGCGTTGCCGACGAGATTCTCGACGAGCGTGCGTGCCAATGCCGGGTCGGCCCACGCGGGCAGCTCGGGTGGCGCCGCGAGCTCGACCTTTCGTCCCGGCTCGACGCTCGCGAGCCGGCCCAGCGCCGCGCGTGCATATGCGGCGAGATCGACCGGCTCGCAGCGCAGCTCGCTGCGACTCAGCCGCGAGAGCGAGAGCAACGCGTCGATCAGCGCGCCCATGCGCAGCGCGTTGTCGTGGATCTCCCGCAGACAGTCGCGGCCTTCGTCGTCGAGTCGATCGGCGTAGTCCTCGAGCAGCACCTGCGCGAAGCCGTTCATGCCGCGCAGTGGCGCGCGGAGGTCGTGCGCGATCGAGTAGCTGAACGACTCCAGCTCCTTGTAGGCCAGCTTCAGCGCGTGCTCGGTCTCCTTGCGCAACGTGACGTCACGGATCGCGCTGGAGATCAGCGTGCCGTCCTCCGTCTCGAGTGGGCTCAAGCTGATCTCGACCGGGAACGTGGTGCCGTCCTTGCGCACCGCGTGCAGATCGAGATCGGAACCCATCGCGCGCGCACGCGGGTTCGCGACGTAGCCGACGCGATGGCCCCCATGACGCTCGCGATGGCGCATCGGCACGAGGATGTCGACCGATGCACCGACGAGCTCGGCGCGCTCGTAGCCGAACATGCGCTCGGCCTGCGCGTTCACCAGCACGATGTTCCCCGAGGTGTCGACGATCACGATCGCATCGGGGGCAGCTTCCAAGAGCCCGCGGAACTTCGCCTCGACCCGCCGGCGCATCCCGACGTCGCGGATCGCCACCGTCGTGAAGGTGCCTTCCGCGAGCTGCACGCGGCTCAAACTGATCTCCGCCGGGAACTCGCTGCCGTCGCGCCGCCGCGCGGACAGATCGAGATTCGCACCCATCGGACGCGTGCGCGGATCGTCGTCGTACTCGCGTCGTCGTCCGGGGTGCGTGGCCCGGAAACGATTGGGCACCAGAACCTCGATGAGCTGACCAATCAACTGCTCGCGCGAGTAGCCGAACAAGCGCTCGGCCTCGCGGTTCATCATGACGATGCGACCGTCGCGGTTCACCAGCAACATCGCATCGGGCGCGGCGTCGAGGAGGCCGCGGAATCTGGCCTCGAGCGCGCCGGCTTCGCGCAAGTACTTCAGGTGCGAGACGTCCTTCGTGCTGATCGCGAGACCTTCCGGGTTGCCACGATCGTCACGAATCAGTCGCAGCGACACGTCGACGTGAACGAGTGAGCCGTCCTTGTGACGATGGATCGACTCGTAGGTCGTTTCGCCGCGCTGGGCCGCGTCGCGGAAGCGCGAGAGCTCGGTATCGCGGTCCGGCTCGGGCACGACGAGCTCGACGATGCGCCGGCCGTGGGCCTCGGCGCGGAGCCATCCGAACATGTGCTCCGCACCGCGGTTCCACGACGACACGACGCCGTCCAGATCCACCACGATCAGCGCGTCCGCGAAGGCATCGACGGATTGCGGATGCATGGGAACGCCGAGCGTCGACTGCAACACGCGTACGCGCAAGGCAGCGGCCGAACGCTGTCTTCCGCAGCGACGGACCCGCGTAGGCGGCCTCAGGATTTTCCCGAGGGCATCATCCGAGGGCGCTCGTGCGCGCGTCGTCTTCGCTGCGCTGCGGCGCCACGTCGGCGGCCGGCAGCACCACCGAGAACGTCGTGCCGCGATCGACCACGCTCTCCACTTCGATGCGCCCGCCCAACGAGCGCACGATGTCGCGGCAGATCGTGAGCCCCAACCCCGTGCCGGTCTCGAGCGGCTTCGTGGTGAAGAACGGCGTGAACAACAGCGGCAGGTGCTCGGGCGCGATGCCGACACCGGCGTCGATGATCTCCACTACGACCTCGTCGCCGCGGGTCGTCGAGCGCAGCGTGATCGTGTTGAGCGCGGGATCGCGATCCGGCATCGCCTGCGCCGCGTTGACGATCAGGTTGAGGAACACCTGGCCCAGCCGCGACTCGGTGGCTCGTACCGGGCGCACGATGCCGGGCTCGAGCACGCCCACCGCACGACGCCGCAGGTTCGCGCCCGCGATGCGCAGCGACGACGCGAGCACGCGATTCACGTCGACGTCGGTCAGACGATCGCCGTCGCCGCGCGCGAACGTGCGCACGTCCTGCACGATCGTGCGGATGCGATCGACGCCTTCCATCACGTCGCGCAGGCACTCGCGACCGAGCCCCGGGTCGAGCACGATGTTGCGCTCGAGGATGTCGAGCACGTGCGACGCGTTGGCCGCGACGAACGTGAGCGGGTTGTTGATCTCGTGCACCACGCCCGCCGCGAT
>DASZPU010000422.1:0-34858 GCA_035550195.1 Nannocystaceae bacterium | reverse complement strand
CGGCAAGTTCCCGATCGGCAAGTGCAACCGCGCGTACACCTACGAGAGCGCGCAGGAGAGCGTGCAGTTCCAGGGCTTCTGCACGTTCGGATGGAGCCCGAACATCGGCATCGTCGTCGCGTTCGGTGGTGGTGGGAAATCGCGACGCGCTCGACCTTCGTCGCCGCCGCCCGACAATCCGTTGCCCGAAGACGAGCTCGTCGAGCCGCCGCCACCACCGGTCGAGACCATCGAGCCGCCGCCACCGTCGGATGCGCCGGTCGATGCGCCGATGGAGGATCCCGACGTGCCGCCGCCCACCGAGACGCCCGCGGAGCCGCCGGCCGAGCCCGTGGGGCCGCCTCCACCATCCGACGCTCCGACGCCGCCGGTCGCCGTTCCGCCGTGACGTGCGACGCGCGTACGCGCGCACCACAGTTTCTTCCCTGGATCGGTGGCGATGCGCTATCCGTTCCGAAGCGCCGTGCTCCGCGTACGCCATCTCTTCCGATCGCTGGTGCTGGCGATCGTCGCGTGCGACAGCGCGCCCGATCCCAGCGTCGACGAAGATCCCATCGACGAGCTCGATGCGCAGGCATCCGAAGAGTCGGCGGTCGTCGAGGACTCGCGCGCGGCGAAGGCCGAGCCCGCAGCTGCGCCCGTGCCTCCGCGTCCGCGCATCGTCGAGCCCGTGCGCGAGCCGATCGAGATCCGCATCGCGCGACAGCAATTGATCCTGAAGGCCGCGCCCGACAACGACGCGCCGATCCGCGGACGCATCCCGATCGCCGAGCCCTTCGAAGTCTTCGCGCTCGTCGAGGGGCCGGGCTGCGGCGGCAAGGGCTGGGCCGACGTCGGCAACGGCGCGTTCGTGTGCCTCGAGAACACGCGCAAGGGCGGCGACGCGGTGACGCGCCCGCTGCCCGAGCTGCGTGACGCCGAGCTCGCACCGTTCTTCTACGCGAAGCTCAAGTCCGGACAGCAAGCCTCGCGTTGGAAGACGATGCAGGCGTGGATCGACGGCGAGCCGCCCATCGACGAGCTCGAGGTCGAGCACGACTACGCGTTCGTCACGCGCCGGCGCATGAAGGGCGAGATCGTGCTGATCGACGACCGCGATCGCATGGTGCTCGAGAAAAACGTCACGCGCTATCGTCCGAGCCGCTTCGAAGGTCGCGATCTCGTGGCGTCACCGGTGCCCGAAGGCCGCGTGCTGTCGTGGGGCATCACGTGGCCGGAGAATCCGGTGATGAGCGAGCCGAGCGAGTCGGCGCGCGCGCTGCCCACCATCGACTACCAAGAAGAGATCATGCTCCTGCCCGAGCCCACGAAGAACGACGAGGGCACGTGGTGGAGCATCGACGGCGGCGGCTTCATCAATGGCAAGCACCTGCGCCGCTGGGCCGTGGGTGACGTGCCCGAGGGCATCGCCGACGACGAGATCTGGATCGACGTCGAGCTCGAGAGCCAGACGCTGACGATCATGCGCGGCCCCACGCCGCTGTTCGCCACGCTGGTGTCGACCGGCTTCAAGGGGCCGACGCCGCGCGGCTTGTTCCGCATCTCGATCAAGCAAGCGATCGGGCAGATGCAATCACGCCCCGATGCGGAAGAGTCGTACAACGTCGAAGCGGTGCCGTTCGTGCAGTACTTCTCCGGCAACTTCGCGCTGCACGGCGCGTTCTGGCACTACCGCTTCGGACACAAGATCAGCCACGGCTGCGTGAACCTCTCGCCGAAGGACGCGCGTCGCGTCTACGGCGTGACGTCTCCCGAGGCGAAGCACGGCTGGCTGCACGTCTACGAGAGCGAAGGCCGGCTCGGCACGACGGTGCGCGTCCGCCGAGGCGACGAGACGGTGACCGACAAGCGCGACCCCAACGCGCGCGTCTTCACGCCGTGATGCGTCTGCGGTGATCGGCGTGCACGCGTCGGCGCGGCCGACTAAGCTCTCGTGCGCGTGGATCAGATCGCGCAGCGCTGGATCGACACCGAGCTGCGAGCGGGCGCGCGGTGGCTCGGCTTCGCGATCGCGGCCCCGCCGGTCGTGGATCGGCTCGACGACGCGGGCATGATCGGCATGCTCGCGACCGGGTCATTCGAGCTCGGCGAAGGCGGACCGCTCGCGCTCGCATGGTCGGCCTTCTTCGTCGCGCTCGGGATCGCCGCCGCGCAGATCGTCCGCCGCCACCGACCGGCCGCGCGCATGTGGTTCTTCGCGGGCTGCGCCGCCCCGATGCTGGGCTACTTCGCGCTGGGCGGATTCCGCGTCTCCGCGGCGATCGGCGCGCTGGGCTTCGTCGTCGCGGCCCTGCGGTTGCGCGCCGCCGGGGCGGCAGGCACCTTGGGGCGCGACGTCGCGACGCCCCGATATGCGGGCACCCCTCGCGACGTTGACCCCTCACCGTGACCTCGCGCGCGATCCCGCTGACCCAGGAGCACGTCGCCCCCGCGGCCGACGTGTTGGAGATCGGCGCGGAGCTGCTCGGCCTGCGCGAGGCCGAAGCCGAGGTGGTGCCGCTCTCGGTGCCGTGGGATCGGCTCATCGAGCAGCACAATCGTCGCATCGTGGTGACGTTGCTCGGGCGCGGCATCCCGATGGAGCGCGCGAAGGAGCTCGCCGACGATGCCTGGGTGCGGATCATCCAACAGCATCGCGCGGGTCGACTCCCCGAGCTGCGGATTCCCGGCATCGTGATCATGCAGGCGCTCTTTCTCGCGCGCGATGTGCAGCGCCAGCAGATGCGCCGCGCCGCCGTCGATGCGCGTCTCGGCCACGATCTCGCGCCGCACGTCGAGAACGAAGACGTCGAGCAGCAAGTGCTCGCGCGCGAGCAGCTGCGCCGCATCGCGAAGGTGGTCGAGGCCTGCTCGCCGAGCGCGCGCCGCGTGTTCGAGCTGAGCTACGGCGAGCCCACGCACAGCGCTCCGGAGATCGCCGAGCAGCTCGGCATCACGCTGCAGCGGGTGCGGCAGATCGTCTGCGAGCTGCGCAAGCGCATCCGCGCGGTCGTCGGAGGTGAGCCGTGAGGCATCTCGACGATCCCACGCTCGTCGCGTACGTCGACGGCACGCTCGCCGGCGACGATGCCGAGCAGCTCGAGGCGCACGTGGTCGCCTGCTCGGCGTGCGCGACGCGATTGCAGCGCGCGGCCTGGCTCGAGACCGCGATGTTCGAAGCGGCGGCCACGATGCATCCGCCGCGCGTGCGCACCACCTGGTCGCGCCGCCTTGCTCGCTTCGCGCAGATGCCTGCGGGCTTCGGGCTCGCTGCGTCGCTGGTGCTCGGCCTGGGGATGCCGGCGCGCTGGCTCGACGTCGACACCGGCGTGCGGATCGCACGCGCCGACGTGGGCGACGGCCATGGCAGCACGCCGTGGGACGAGGCGCCGGAGTGCGAAGCGCCCAGCGATTCGGGCGGCGAGACCTGCGACGACCCGACGATGGGCGACGATGATCTGTTGGCCATGAGCTGGCCGCCCGACGAAGAACCAGGCGCGAATCTGTGCGGCGGCGACGACAGCGGCGAGCTGTTCTGTCCCGGCGCCGAGCCGCGCGACGGTTGATTCGGCCACACGACGCCGACGCGGTGCGGCTATAGTCCCGCGGCCCATGGGGCTTTTCGGCAAGCGTGCACGCGAGTGCGACTGGTGCGGACGCGCCATCGAGGGCGCGGGCATCGTCGACGGCGACCTCGTGCTGTGCTCGGACACGTGTTTGGATCACAAGAACAACCCGGCCGCCGCGGCAGCGCGCACGGTGCCGGACATTCGCAATGCGACGATCGGGCTCGCGCAATCCGACCTCGCGATCGCGGTGTCCGAGCTCGAACGCTATGAAGAGATCGCCAAGGGCGGGGCCACGAGCGATCCCGACACCCTGACACGGGCACGCAACGCCTACTTCACGCTGTGGCGACAGCTCGCGCAGGTACGCCGGCTCATCGCGCAGCGTGGAGCCGAGATCGCCGAGTTCGATCGCTTGCATCGCAGCTACCTCGACACCGCCGAGGTGGTCGACGTCTCGCGTGGGCAGCTGCGGCAATCCGCGGTCGCGACCTTCCCGGTCGAAGATCGCGAGCGCGCGCGGGCGGCCGTCGCTGCGCTGCAGCGGGCCATCGCGAAGCTCGATCAGCAGTAGCGCGCACCGAGCTCGCGGCAGATCGCTTCCAGCTCCACGCGATCGATCTCGGCGAACGCGGCCGGCAGATCGGAATCGACGTCGAGCACCGCGAACGTCTCGCCGCGGCGATCGAGCACCGGCACCACGATCTCCGATCGCGTCGTCGACGAGCACGCGATGTGATCGGCGATCGCGTGCACGTCGGGTACGAGCTGCGTTCGTCGCTCGCGCGCAGCCGCACCACACACGCCGCGCTCGAACGGGATGCGCAGGCAGCCGTGTCCGCCTTGATACGGACCGACCGCGAGCACGCGCGGCGCGACCACGCGATAGAAGCCGGTCCAGTCGTAGTATGCGAATGCGTTGTGCAGCTCGGACACGACAGTCGCCATCGCGGCGATCCAGTCGTCTTCGCCGTCGAGCAGCGCCGCGATCTCGGAGCGCACGATCGCGTAGCGCTCGCGTCGTGCGTCGTCGGTCGCGTCGGCGGGCAGGGGCTCGAGCATCGCGAGGAAGAGTAGTCGGTCGTGCGGCGGTCGACACGCCGAAGCGCGCGCGATCGCTGGCGAAACCCCGCCTGGGATGGTTTCGATGCAGAAATGGCCGGGCTGTAGGCGATCGTAAGCTATCTTCGTTTTGTGATGCTCCGAGCTCGGCTCGCGCCGATCCTCTTCTGTCTTGCTGCGCTCGCGCCGACGCAGGCCGATGCGCTCGACCTCTCCGCGGCATCGCGGCTGCGCAGCGATCGCGACGAGGACATCTCGCGCACACGCAATGCGAGCTGGCGTCCGGCGAGCACGTCGCTCGGACGCAGCTGGATCGCGTGGGACGAGATCACCGCGACTCCCCATCGCATCGTGCTCGCCGATCATGCGGCGCCGGGTGTGATCGCGTCGGCCGATGCCGCGGCCGAGCACGCGCTCGATCTGCTCGGCAAGCACGTCGCAACGCTCGCGCCCGGGTCGACGGCGAGCGACTTCGTGCTCGTCACCAACGATCTCTCCGCGGGCATCCGCACCGTCGCGTTCACGCAGCACCACGGCGGTGTGCCGGTGATCGGCGGCCAGCTCAGCTTCACGTACAAGCACGATCGCTTGCTGGTGATCGCCAACGAAGCGCTGCCGTTCGTCGCAGTGCCGGCGCGCAGCAGCGTCGTCGATCACGAGGTCGCCCGCACGCGCGCGCGGGGTTGGATCGCCGGCGAGCTCGGTGCGGGCAAGCTCGCCGTCGGCGCGACCGAGCCCACCGAGATCCTGCCGATCTTCGGACGCGACGGCGTGCGCTACCGCGAGGTGGTGCGCGTGCCGGTCGACGTCGACGCGCCCATTAGCCGCTGGTCGGTGTGGCTCGATGCACGCAACGGCGAGCCGGTCGCGCGTCGCCAAGAGCTGATGTTCGAGATCGGTGGCGTGGTCTATCGCGTACCGGTGCGTCATCCCGGTGCCGACTACGCCGACTACGGTGCCGCGTTCGTCGACGTCACCGTGGATCAGGTCGGGCTCGTCACCGACGCCGGCGGCGTCTTCGAGTACGGCACCGCGGGTGGCATCGCGAGCAACGCACCCATCGGTCCGTTCGTCGAGCTCGTCAACGACGCGGGCCAGGTCGCGACGCAGCAGTTCCAGGTGATCCCGGGCAACGGTGCGATCTGGACCGCGCCCGACGACGGCGAGCTCGAGGCCCAGCTCGCCGCGTTCGTGCACGCGTCCGAGGCCAAGGCCTACGTGCGGGCGATCGCGCCCGACCTGGGCTGGCTCGACAACCAGCTCACCGTCACCGTCAACATCAACGACGAGTGCAACGCGTTCTCGGACGGCGACAGCATCAACTTCTATCTCGCGAGCGACGCCTGCCAGAACACCGGCCGCATCGCGGACGTCGTCTACCACGAGTTCGGCCACTCGGTGCATCACCAGTCGATCCTCGCGGGCGTGGGGTTGTTCAACACCGCGCTCTCCGAGGGCGTCGCCGACTATCTCGCGATGACGATGATCGGCGAGTCGGGCATGGGCCGCGGCTTCTTCTACGACGACAGCCCGCTGCGCCAGCTCGATCCCGAGGGCTTCGAGTATCGCTGGCCCGACGATCGCGGCGAGGTGCACGACGAAGGTCGCATCATCGCGGGCGCGTTGTGGGATCTCCGCAAGCAGCTGGTCGCGAAGTGGGGCGAGCCCACCGGCGTCGCGATCAGCGATCACATCTATTACGAGTCGACGCGGCGCGCGGTCGACATCCCGTCGATGTATCTCGCGGCGCTCGTCGTCGACGACGACAACGGCACGCTCGCGGACGGCACGCCCAACGGCTGCGAGATCAACGCGGCCTATGGTCCGCACGGGCTCTTCTCTGCGGGCGAAGCCGCCGAGAAGGTGAGCGCGACGAGCAACCCCGACGGCATCCGCGTCGAGCTGCAGCTGGCCTTGCCCAGCTTTCCCGCGTGTCCGGTCGGCGCATCACCGACCCTGTCGTGGCGCCTGCGCGACGTCGAATCGAATGTCGCCGAAGGCGTGATGACCAACGAGAACGGCGTGTGGGTCGGCACGATCCCGCCGCAGGTCGCAGGCTCGGTCGTGCAGTACCAAGTGCACGTCAACTACGACAACGGCAACCCGCGCTCGTTGCCCGACAACTTCGTCGATCCTTGGTACGAGCTGTTCGTCGGCGAAACGATCCCGCTGTACTGCACCGGCTTCGCCGACCTGCCGTTCGGCACTTCGAACGAGTTCGGCTACGGCTACCCGGTGGGCGGCTCGGGCAATCGCGATCCGCTGAGCCCGTTCGACGACGACGGCGTCGTGCTCGGCACCGCGGTGAACGAGTACGGGCTCTACGGACCGTGGAACGAGTCGCTCGCCGAGAGCCCGGTGATCGCGACGCAGGGCTACACCAACGTGCGGCTGCAGTACCAGCGCTGGTTGTCGGTCGAGGACGGCTTCTTCGATCAGGCCACGATCACCGCGGACGACAGCACCGTCTGGCGGAACTATGCGTCCTACGCCGAGGAGATCGCGACGTTCCACCACGTCGATCGCGAGTGGCGCTTCCACGACGTGGATCTCTCTGCGTACGTTGCCGACGGTGAGGTCGCGCTGCGGTTCAGGCTGGTGTCCGACGCGGGGTTCGAGCTCGGCGGCTGGAACATCGACTCGCTGTGCGTGGTCGCGTTCGATCCCACCGCGGTCATCTGCGGCAACGGTGTGCTCGAGACCGGCGAAGCGTGCGACGACGGCAACGTCGCGGCCGGCGATGGTTGCAGCGACGCGTGTGCGCTCGAAGAAGGGCCCAGCACCACCGGCGGCACCGGCATGCCCGGCGACGACTCGGGCAGCAGCGACGAGTCGGGCGACAGCGGCGACGATCCGGGTTTCGACGGCGACGGGCTCATCGGTCGCGGCTGCGGCTGCAACGACGGCGGCAATTCGCGGGCACCGCTCGTGCTGGTGTTGTTGCTGCTCGGCTATCGCCGCCAGCGCGGCGCCACCAGGCGGCGCTTGCCGTCGTGCGACAACGGCACGTCGGGCGCATCGAGCTCTTCGCGATCCCAGAGCTGACACGTCACCTGCTTGTGCTGCTGATCGAGCGCCTCGCAGTAGTTCGTGAACTTGCAGCGCCGAACTTCCTCGCCGCGTCCGAGCTCGACCTTCAGGAACCAGTCGGGATCCGCGATGCTCTGGCGCGCGGCGCCGACGATGTCGGCTTCACCGCGCGCGAGGATCTGCTCGGCCTGCGCGAAGCTGCAGATGCCGCCGGTGACGACCACCGGGGTCGCGAGGCCGGCGTCGCGCACCGCTTTCGTGATCGCGGCGGCGCACGAACGATTGCGACCGAACGGGCCGCGCTCGTCCGAGAGCACCGTGGGCATGCACTCGTAGCCGCTCGGCCCGGTGTACGGATACGCGGCCCAGCCGACCTTCGGTTGCAGCGCGTCCTCGAACTTGCCGCCGCGCGACAGCGACAGGAAGTCCATGCCCGCGCGCGCGAGCGCGACCGCGTAGAAGCGGCTGTCGTCGAGCTCGCTGCCGCCGGCGATGCCTTCTTCGGACAGGAAGCGACAGCCGACCGCGAAGTCTCGGCCCACGCGCGCGCGGACCTCGGCGAACACCTCGAGCGGCAGCCGCACGCGCGCCTGCGGTGAGCCGCCGTAGCCGTCGCTGCGATCGTTCTTGCGCGAGAGGAACGACGCCATCGTGTACGCGTGCGCGTAGTGCAGCTCGACGCCGTCGAAGCCGGCTTCGTGTGCGCGCGCGGCCGCGTCCGCGAACAGGCCCGGCAGCACGCGCGGCAGCTCGCGGATGTGCGGCGCGTCGAGATCGCCGACGCGCTCGCGCCAACCCATGCGCAACGACTCGAGCTCGCGCTCGTCGAGCACCTTCGCGATCGCGTCGTCGTCCATCGCCGCGAGCGCGGTGCGAACCGCTTCGTCGCTCGTCGCGTGCGGCACTGCGACGCGATGGCGATCGGTCAGCGCGAGGAAGCGCGCGAAGAACTTCGCGGGCTCGGGCCGGCGCTTGATCGCGAGGAAGTCGATGAGCTGCACGAGCAACTTGGTCGCGCCACCGCTCGCTTCGTGCACGACGCGCACGAGCTCGCGCAGCCCGGGCAGGAAGCGATCGTGACCGATGCGCAGCAGCGGCCCGCTCGGCACGTCGCGGATGCCCGTCGCTTCCACGACGATCGCACCGGGCTTGCCCTCGGCGAAGCGCGCGTACCACTGCAGCACGTCGGGCGTGACGAAGCCTTCGTCGGTCGCGCGCCACGGCACCATCGCGGGCACCCATGTGCGCGTGCGTAGCTGCAGTGGTCCCAGCTCGATCGGCGCGAACCATCGCGCGCTCGCGGCTTGCTCCGCGCTCGGCCAGCCACCGTCGGGATGCACGTGCTTGATCCGCTGCGGCGGCTTCCACATTCGCCGCGCGAGCATAGCCGCGATTCGCGGGCCCGACGTGGCTTTGCCACGGCGGACAGCGAGCACGACTGCTCGCGGCCAGGAGGCGCGGGCGCGACCGAGCTCAGTGTGCGGCGAGCCAGGCGTCGGCGAGCGCGACGCCTTCGCGATTGTCGACGCGTGCGAACTCCTCGCGTGCGCGCTCGACCTCCGTGCGCGCGACCGCGACCGAATCGAGGCCGAGCTCGAAGCGTGCGCGTGCGAGCCCCAGCCGCGCGTCGGCGACGTCGCCGGCCGGTGCCCGCGCGGCCTCGCGCAGCACCAACGCCCGCTCGAATCGCACCTTCGCATCCTTGGCATCGCCGCGGGCGAGCGAGATGTCGCCGAGCCCGGTCAACGGATACGCGACGTTGGGATGGTCGTCGCCGAGCGTGCCCTGCCACAGCTCGAGCGCGCGCAGGTAGTGCCGCTCCGCGCCCGCCACGTCGCCCTCGCGGAAGAGCGCGGTGCCGAGGTTGTTCTCGATCGCGCCCACCAGCGGATGCTTCGTACCGAGCCGCTGCTCCGCCAACGCGAGCGCGCGCACGAGCAGCTTCGCCGCGGCGGCGTTCTTGCCCTCGGCGGTCTCGACGTTGGCGAGGTTCACGATGATCGTGACCATCGACGGATGCTCGGCGCCGAGCGTCTGCTCGCCGATCGCCAACGAGCGCTCGGCATGCTCGCGCGCGCCCGCGAGATCGCCGCTGTTCAAGCGATCGAGCGCGATGTCGGTGAGGATCGCCGCGACCAGCGAGTGATCCTTGCCCACGCTGGCTTCGGCGATCGCGAGCGCGCGCTCGCGCAGCGGAGTGGCGCGTGCGTAGTCACCCATCGCGCCGAACGTGTTGCCGAGGTTCTGCAGCGAGTGTGCGACCTCGAGATGGTCGGCACCGAGACTGCGCTCGCGGATCGCGAGCGCGCGCTCGTGGAGCTCGCGTGCACCGGCGAGATCACCCATCTCGTGCTCGATGACGCCGAGGTTGCTGAGTCGGGTCGCGACCAGCGGATGCTCGGGGCCGAGCGCAGCCTCGTCCGAGGCGAGCGTGCGCTCGTAGAGCGCGCGGGCACCGGGGAAGTCGCCCATCGCGTAGAGCACCGCGCCGAGCTGATCGCGGGCTTCGCTGGCCTCGCTGCTGTCGGCGCCGAAGAGCGACTCGCGCTGCGCCAGCGCTTCCTCGGCGAGCTCGCGCGCGCGGGTGTGCTCGCCCTTGGCGAGCGCGATCGTCGAACGACTCGCCAACACCGCGGCCCAGCGCGGACCCGCATGTCCATCCTCCGCGAGCGTGATCGCCACCTCGGCGGCGTAGCCCCACACCTCGCCGCGTGCGACGTCGTCGCGATGCGCCGCGACGTCCATCAGCCCCAGCGCAGCTTCGGCGGCGATCGGATGCGCGTCGGCAGCGGATGCGTCGAGGTACGCGCGCACGAACATCTCTTCGGCAGCGTCGTACTGCGCGAGGCTCTGCAACGCGTTGCCGACGCGTCGACGTGCATCGGCCACGAGCGGCGCCCACTCGGCCGACTCGGCGAGCGCGAGCCCTTCGCGCGCGGCCAGCAGGGCCGCGTCGTAGTTGCCCGCGCGACCCAGCGCCGCGGCGGTCGCGAGCTGCGTGCGCGCATCTTCGATCACCTCGTGCTCGCCCTCGGGCAGCGCTGGACGATGCGCGAGATGACGTGGATCGCGGCACGACTCGACCCGCGGGAGCGCGAGCACGGCCTGCGTCGCGATCGGCACCATCGCGACGTCGACGTGCGCGATGCGATCGACGAGCGCCGCGAGCTCGAGCCGATGCGCGTCGAGACACTCGTCGGCGCGCGCGGAGAGCTCGTTGGGATCGAGGCACGATTCCATCCGCGCGACCCGCCAGCCTTTCGCACGCGCATCGAGCTCGGCGTGCGTGCGCGCGGCCGCATCGACCGCGTAGGGCAGGCCGGTGGCATCGAACGATGCGCGCGAGCTCGTGCGCAGCTCGTCGTGCGGGCCCGGCCACACCTGCGTGATCGCGTCGCCGAGCTCTTCGCATGCGTCGACGCGCCGACGCTCGGCCAACGCGCTCCAGCCGTAGATCGCCACCGGCACCGCCGCACCCGCCGCGAGCCCGACGATCCAGCGCCGACGCTGCGTCTGTCGGCGCCCGTGCTCGAGCGCGCCGAGTAGCTCGCCCATGCTCGCGAAGCGATGCGCCGGATCGGCCGCGAGCCCGCGCTGACAGATCCGCCGCAGCCATGTCGGCACGTCGAGCCCGCGCGGTGGCTCGCGCAGCTCGCCGTGGATGATCGCGCTCGCGACCGACGCGACCGTCTCGCCCGCGAACGGCCGCTGTCCCCACAAGCACTCCCACAACGTCACGCAGAACGCGAACTGATCGGAGCGCGCATCCGCGGGCAACCCGAGGTGCTGCTCCGGTGCCATGTACGGCGGCGTGCCGATCACCGTGCCGGCCTGCGAGAGCTCGTGGTCGTTCTGCTCGGTGGGCGACTGCACGCCCGACTGCGAGTCGTCGTCGGCCGCACGCGCGCCGCCACTGCGCGCGAGCCCGAAGTCCATCACGCGCACGCGACCGGCGTCGCTCACCATCACGTTGTCGGGCTTGAAGTCGCGGTGCACGAGCCCGACCGCGTGCGCGGCCGCGAGTCCTTCGCCCGCGGGACGCAGCGTGTCGATCACCTCGCGCCAGCCGCGGTGCGTGTCCTTGCGCCACGCGCCCAGCGTGCGGCCTTCGACGAACTCCATCGCGAGCCACACGCGCGTGCCCAGCGTGCCGACGTCGTGCACCGCGACCACGTTCGGATGCGAGAGCTTCGCGAGCGCCTGGGCTTCGCGCAGGAGTCGACGCCGACCTTCACTGACGTCGCTGGCCGCGAGATCGGTGTGCAACAGCTTCAGCGCGACGCGGCGCTCGAGCTCGGGATCGTACGCGCCGTAGACCACGCCCATGCCGCCGGCACCGAGCCGCGACACCACGACGTAGCGTCCGACGATCGTGCCGCGCACGAGCGCGCCCTCGTGCGGCGACAACGGAAGTCCGTGCACTTCGGCGTCGAGCGTCGCGTCGAGCAACGTCGGCGACGGCCCATCGTCTCGCGGCGGGTCCTTCGCCGTGGCGGATCCTGGCCTCGGCGTCGACACCCGAGCACGATGCTCGCATGCCGACGCGTCACGTCAAGGCGTGCGTGCCCGACTCGAGCATGAAGTCGAACGTGTGCCGGTGCCCGGCGTCGAGGCTGGTGCGCTTGCTGACCAGCATGCCCGCCGCGATCTGCTCGAGATCGTCGGCCGAGAGCTCGACCCGGTGGGTGTGCTTCCCTTCGTACGAGGTCGTGCTGCCGTGCACGCCGTCGGCCGGCACGTCGCTCAGCTTCGCGCGCAGCACCGTGAAGTCGTGGGTGTGCCCGCCACCGCACTCCGAGGTGAACACCACGCGATCGCTCTGCTCGTCGAGGTCGCCCGCGTGCTCGCACTCGTCGGACGCGCTGCCGCACGCACCGAGCACGAATCCGGCAGGCAGGAGCACGAGAAACGCGCGGCGAGTGGCACGAGGTTCGGTCATGGTCCTGCTCCCATTGCCGATATGGAACGCGTGGCCGCGCCCGCCAGCGCGTCGCCGCGCCCGCCTCGCCTCGCGGTATGCTGCACGCAGCCGCCGCCCAACGATGTCGCGTCGCTCCACCTACGCAGCCGTTTTCCTCGTCGCGGCGTCCACACTGGTGCTCGAGATCCTGCTGACGCGCATCGTGTCGGTGGTCGCCTGGTATCACCTCGCGTTCTTCGTGATCTCCTTGGCGATGCTGGGCATGACCGCCGGCGCGGTGATCGTGTTCGTGCGCCCGCACTCGTTCCCCGACGCGCGCGTCGACGAACGCATGGCGCAGGCGTCGGTGGCGTTCGCGGTCGCGATGCCGATCGCGCTGATGCTCGCGCTCGCGATCCAGCTGCGCCCGATCACCGATCTCGGCGGCTTCATGGCGATGCTCGCCTTCGGCGGCTTGCTCGCGCTGCCGTTCGCGATCGGTGGCGTCGTGCTCACGCTCGCGCTCACGCGCGCGCAGCTCCCCGAGGGCATCGTGTACGGCGTCGATCTCTGCGGGGCCGCGGCCGGCTGTGCGCTGGTCGTGCCGCTGCTCGCGTTCGTCGACGCACCGTCGGCGGTGTTCGTCGCGGCCGCCGGCGCCGCGCTCTCCGGTTTTCTCTTCGCGCGCACATCGGGCCCGCGGCGCACTGCGCTGGTCGTCGCCGCGGTGTTGCTCGGCGCCGCGGGCTACAACGCGAGCAGCGGCGGCACGCTCTTGCGCCCGCGCTGGATCAAGGGCTTCCCCGAGCTGCCCGAGCGCTACCTCTACAGCGGCTGGAACACCTACTCGCGCGTCACCGTCGATCACGAGCTCGAGCTGCCGCCGTCGTTCTGGTCGCCGAGTCGCGCGCTGCCGCAAGAGTGGCTGAAGCTCTTCGTGCAGCGCGGCATCTTGATCGATGGCGCCGCGGGCACGTCGATGTCGCGCTTCGACGTCGATCCGAACGACGGCAAGCCCGGTTCGCTCGCGGATCACGGCTACCTCGCGTGGGACCTCACCTCGTTCGCGCACGGCCTGCGTCCGAAGGGCCCCGCCGCGGTGATCGGCGTCGGTGGTGGCCGCGACGTGCTCGAGGCCGCCCGCGTCGGCCACACGCCGGTGGTCGGCATCGAGCTCAACGGCCTCATCGTCGATCTGCATCGCAACACGATGCGCGACTTCTCCGGCATCGCCGATCTCCCGCAGGTCGAGCTCGTCGAAGACGAAGCGCGCTCGTATCTCGCCCGCGATGCGCGACGCTACTCGGTGATCACGATGTCACTCATCGACACGTGGGCGGCCACCGGAGCCGGCGCGTACTCGCTGTCGGAGAACGGGCTCTACACCGTCGAGGGCTGGCGCATCTTCATGGAGCGGCTCGAGCCCGACGGCATCTTCACGGTGTCGCGTTGGTACAAGCCCGACTCGCCCGGCGAGACCGCGCGCATGCTCGCGCTCGCCTACCAGACGCTGTGGTCGATGGGCGCAGAGAAGCCACGCGGCCACGTGATCCTCCTGCAGAACCTCAACATCGCGACGGTGTTGGTGTCGCCCAAGCCGTTCTCGAAGGCCGATCTCGACGCGATGCAGAAGCTCGCGGTCGAGCGCAGCTTCAACATGATGCTCACGCCGCGCAAGCTGCCCAGCAATCCGCTGTTGCGCGAGCTCGCCGAGCTGCCCGATCCCGCGACGCTCGCGAGCTGGGCCGATCGCCAGCTCTTCGATCTCAGCGCGCCCACCGACGCGCGTCCGTTCTTCTTCAACATGCTGCGTCCGTCGACGTGGTTCTCGCCGCCCGAAGCCGTCGACGAGCTCGACCTCGCCTTCCTCGGCAACCTGCACGCCACGCAGACGCTGGTGTTCGCGACGCTCGCGAGCTTGCTGCTCACGCTCGTCGCGATCGCCGTGCCGCTGTTCTTCCGGCGCGCGCAGCTGCGTGGATATGCGCGCGGAGATCTCCTCGCCGCGTGCGGTTACTTCGGGCTCATCGGGCTCGGCTTCATGTTCGTCGAGATGGGCCTGCTCTCGCGGCTCAACGTGTTCCTCGGCCATCCCACGCTCGCGCTCGCGGTGCTGCTCGGTGGGCTCATTCTCTTCACCGGCCTCGGCAGTCTCGCGAGCGCACGCGTGCCGATCGACCGGCCCGCGGTCGCGCGTCGCTACCCGCTCGTGCCCACCGCGTGCATCGTGCTCGCGGGCGTGGCCGTCGATCCGCTGATGGCCGCATTGTCCGGCGCCGGCACTGCGGTGCGCATCACGGTCGCGATCGCATTGGTGGCCGTGCCGGCGCTCGGCATGGGCCTCGGGTTCCCGCTCGGGCTGCGTCTCGTCGAGCGCGTACGCGACCCCGCACAACCTCCACTCGGCCCGTGGATGTGGGGCATCAACGGTGCGTGCGGCGTAGTGGCCAGCGGGCTCGCGCTCACGTGCTCGATGGCCTGGGGGATCGCCACGACGCTCGGCGTGGGTGCGTGCTGCTATCTCGCACTGCTCGCCTGTACCGCAAAGCTCGCAGCCGCCCGCTCGTGAGTCAGCGCCAGTGGCCGAAGAGGCGCGTGGCCTGATAGCTTCACCGCGACATGCTGGCCCCGTCGCTCGCACTGCTCGGCCTCCTCGCGATCGCAGCTCCACCCGAGCTGCCGCCGACGGCAGAGCCCGGCGCGACTGCAACGGCACCCGCTGCGACGAGCGAGGATCCGCGCGCGTACGTCGGACCCGAAGCTGCGGTGCCCGAAGGCGACGTGCCCGAGCCCGAGGTGGTGTCGCCGAGCGCAACGCCGACGCCGCCGAAGCAGCCCGACGACGCGACGGCGCAGGGCAACGAGACGCACGGTGGCGTGTCGCCGACCGAGATGGTGCCGCCGTCGGAGCCGCTGCACTGGACGCCGAAGCGCAAGCGCGCCGTGCCGCGCGCGCTCGCGACGATCGACGGTTACGGCTATCCCGAGTCGGAGATCGCGACGATCGGCAAGGGCAAGGTTCGCTTCACGCCCGGCATCCAAGTGCGCAACCAGGTCGGGTTCGTCTCGCCGTTCACGCTCGATCGCTTCGGCAACGAGTACGCCGAAGGTGGCATGACGACGGGTCGCATCCGTTGGAATCCCACGCTCGCGATCGGCAAGAAGCTGAAGTTCGTCGGCATGATCGACGCGGCGAACGGACGCTGGGCGCCCGACTCGGCCGAGAGCACGGTGGTGCAGACGATCATCGACGACGGCCATCCGCCGGCGCGCGCGAACCTCAAGTTCGTCGATCCTCGCGAGCTCTACATGGAAGCCCGCATGTCGTTCGGCTTGCTGCGCATCGGCCAGCAGGCGTTCACGTGGGGCCAGGGCATGCTCGCCAACGGCGGCAACTACGTCGATCGTTTCGGCGACATGCGCTTCGGCGACGACGGGCGCGGCGACATCTTCGAGCGCGTGCTGTTCGCGACCAAGCCGTTTCTGTATCGCACGGGTTGGATCAAGCACCTCGCGATCGCGATCGGTGGTGACCTCGTCTATCGCGACGAGCAGGTGAAGCTCACGCGTGGCGATCTCGCCGGCCAGGCGCTGCTGGTGCTGCGCTGGGAAGACGACAAGAACCCCGGCACGTCGCTCGGCGCGTACGCGGTCTATCGCAAGCAGAAGCTCGCGAGCGATCACGACGTGTACCCCGACGACAACCACCTCGAAGTCGGCGTCGGCGACATCACCGGTCAGGGCACCAAGTGGTTGTCCGACAAGCTGCAGCTCATCGGTGCGTTCGAGCTCGCGATCATCGGCGGCAAGGCCGACATCGCGCGCGATCAGAACGGGCGCCACACCGTGCTGCAAGGCGGTGGTGTGATCCGCGGCTACGTCGGCAAGCACGACACGTGGCTGGTCGGCTTCGACGGCGGCTACGCGAGCGGCGATCCCGATCCCAACGATCGCCAGATCAACAACTTCACGATGGACGCGGGCCACACGGTCGGGCTCGTGCTGTTCCCGCAGGTCAACGCGTGGCGCACGGCGCAGACCGAGATCCTCGCGACCGACGGGCAGCTCACCGGTGTGCCGCTCAACGGCACGCAATACCTGCCGACGCGCGGCGGTGTCACCAACGCGCTCTACATCCACCCGAAGGCGCGCTACGCGATCCTCGGTGAGCGCCTCGAGTTCTGGGGCGGTCCGCTCATCGCCGTCGCACCGGTACCGATCATCGATCCGTACACGACGCGTCTCGCCGGCGGTTCGCCGACCAACAGCGTCAACGGCAACGGCAACAAGCGCTACTACGGCACCGAGATCGATCTCGGCATCCGTGGTCGCATCGACATCCGCAACTTCTGGCTGATGGCCGGGTTGCAGGGTGGCTTGTTGTTGCCGGGCGCCGGCATGGCGAATCGTGCCGGCGGCACCGACAAGGTGATCGGCGCGCTCTGGCTGCGCACCGAGATTCGTTACTAGCGTCGCTCGGCCCCGCGAGCGGGGCGCCTAGCGACGACGTCGCAGTCGCAGCGCGGCCAGCAAGCCGAGGCCGAGCAGACCGCCGCCGGCGTTGCCGTTCTGCGCATCGCAGCTGCAGCCGCCCTTGTCGTCGTCTTCGCCACCGCTGCTCTCGCTCGACTCTTCGCCATCGCTCGCGCTCGCGTCGGCACCGCTCGCGCTCGCGTCGGCACCACTCGCACTCGCACTCGCGCTCGCGCTCGCACTCGCGCTGCCTTCGCTGCTGCCGGCCTCGCTGCTGCCGGCTTCGCTGCTGCCGCTCTCGGTCGCGCCGGTGGTGCCTTCGGTGTCGCCGGTGGTGCCCTCGGTGTCGCCGGTGGTGCCGTCCGTACCGATCGTGGTGCCTTCCGTATCGCCGGTCGTGCCCACCGTCGTGCTGTCGGTCGTGCTGTCGGTCGGATCGGTTTCGGTGCCCTTCGTGGTCGACTCCGAGGGATCGGTGCCGACCGACGTGGTGCCCTCGGTCTCGCCCGTGGTCGGACCCACGTCGCAGATCGCCAGCTCCTCGAGGCAGATCTCCATGAGCTCGTCTTCGTCGAGCCCGTCGTACGCGTTGCCGCCGGTCGACTCGTCGCCGCCGGTATCGCTGCAGCTGCACGAGATGCTGTCGTAGCCGTCGTCGTTCGACACCTCGCAGGAGCTGCCGTTTCGCGACGCGCACATCGCCGTCGCAGCATTCGCGGTGCCCGCAACGCCGAACACGCCGACGAGACTGCACAACACCAGACCCAGACCCAGTCCACGCTTTTTCATCGTCACTCCCTACCGAGCAAAGCCATCGCCGCGCCCAAGCGCGCGGCGTCGACCGTTGCTCAGCAAGCGGCGTGCCGCTCACGCATGCGTGTGATGTCGTCGGATCGGCGCGCACACCTCCGCGACATCGCTGTCGTGATCGCGCCCGCGGCCCGACATTGCTGACGCTGTCATTGCAGATCTTCGAGCCGTTCGATCGCGCCGTAGCCGAGCAGCTCGTCGCGCATCGACTGCACCTGCAACGCGATCCACTCCGGAGTGCGCACCGTTCGTTCGATGCGCAGCTCGTCGATGAGGCCGTCGAACCATCGATCGGGCACTTCGCTGTTGCCGATGACGATCGGATGGCCGGCGTCGCTGAGCGCATCGCCGAGCACCACGCCCTGCGAGACTGCGACCTGCTGCTCGATACCGTCGACGTAGAGGCGTGGCTGCTGATCCTGCAGCGCATCGAACGTCACCGCGACGTGGTACCACTGCATGAAGTCGAACGTGTTGCCCGGGCCGGTCCAGATCACCTGACCACCGGGATAGCCCTGGCGATAGCGCAGCGACGTGTTGCCGTCGGCCGAAGGATAGAACATCCAACCCGGCGCACTGCCGTCGGTGTTGTCGGCGATGCGCCCGCGACCGGTGCCGCCGAACGTGCGCAAGAGGATCCACGCCGAGATCGTGCCGCCTTCGAGCATCACGTCGTCGAGGCTGCTCGCCGCGGCGACGTCGATGCGTTGATCGACCGCGCCGAGATCCGCTGCGTTCGCGAGGAACCCCGGCGACTCGAGCACACCGTCGGTCGCGATGCCGTCGTTCGCGTTCGCGGTGCTGTCGAAAGTGCCGCCGCTCATGTGCCACACCGCGGCGAACGGATCGGGCCAGATCGCGGCGGCGTCGTCGGCCGCCGGTGCATCGGGATTGCCGTGGTAGAGCGCCAGATCGCCGACTGCGGGCGTCGCGAGCTCCACCCACGCGATCGCGCTCTCGCCCGCGTTCCACTGCTCGAGCTCGTGCGGCAGCGCGACCCCGCCTTGCACGAAGCGCAGATCGTCCCCGTCGTCCTGCGCGGCGTCGAAGTCGATGCGCGTCGCATCGAGGCGCACGAGCACGGGCACGTCGCCGAGCGGCTTCGGGTTCGCGACATCCAAGCTGATCGCGACGCGGCGCGTCCATGCACAATCCCACCAACCGGGCGGGCACACGCGCGGGCCTTCGCTGCTCGCTGCGGTGTCGTCGGTGGTGACGCCGGCCGAGCTCTCGACATCGAGCGAGGTCGCGATCGTGGTCGCGGTGGTCGCCGTCGTCGTCGCGCTCGTGGTCGTCGCGCTGGTGCTACCGCTCGTGTCCGTGCCGCCGTCGTCGACGCACATGCCCGCGAGATCCGAGCGGCCGTGATCGCCGTAGCGACGCCCGGATGGGCACGCATCGTCGGGGAAGCTGCACGCGCCGGTCGGCTCGCAGATACCGTCGACGCCATCCGCCGCACACTGATCGTCGTCTTCGCAGCTGAAGCGGCCGAGCGCGCACGCATTCACCACGACGAACGTGGTGCATGCGACTGCGATCGCTGCCCTCAGCACATGGCCATGGTACCTGCGTGACACCAGATCGCGTCGCGATCGCGTCGGTGCGGTCCCGCGCGGGTCTGCGTGTCACGTGTCGAATGCACCCTCGCGCATGCCGAGCTGTGACGCGCGTCGCCAATTCATCCCTGCCGGGTTGCTCCGCTACGGGGCGATACGCCAAACTGACGGGGTGATGCGTCGCGCGCTGACCTTGTTGGCCTGCACCTGCGTGATCGTGGGGGCTGCCCGCACGGCCATGGCTGCGGAAGACCCCGGTGCCGTGACGGCGCCTGCCCCCACCGCTCCGCCCGCTGCTGCGGCGCCTCCTGCGAGCGGTCCGCCGGCTGCGACGCCACCGACGGCGACGCCACCGACGGCGACGCCACCGACGGCGCAACCGCCCGCGACGACGCCACCGCCGACGACGACACCGCCCGCGACGACACCTCCGGTCGAGACGCCACCCGCGACGACGCCACCGGCCACGACTCCGCCCGCGACGACGCCACCGGCCACGACTCCGCCCGCAACGACGCCGCCGCCCGCAACGACGCCGCCGCCTGCAACGACGCCGCCCGCAACGACGCCGCCCGAGACGACGCCACCGACTGCGACACCGCCCGCCGCATCACCGCAGACCGTTGCAGCACCGACGCCCGATGCGAAAGCGCCCGGTGTGTCCGATGCCGCGTGGCCGGCGATGAAGGACAAGCAGGTCCTCATCGAGCGCAAGGAAGGCGAGCCGGTGCGCGGCAAGTTGATCGCGCACGAAGGCACGCACGTCGTGGTCGCGCAGCAAGACGGTCAGATCGCGACCATCGCGAAGAGCGACGCGACTGCGCTCAAGCTCGACGAGCCCACGCCCGGAAAGCCCGTCGACGACAAGAGCGGCAAGCCGGTCGCACAGAAGAAGAAAGACCCGCAGTGGAAGTACCACAAGCTCGGCGTCTTCGCGCTGCTCGGCGTCGGCTATGCACGCTATCGCACGCCGAGCTATCGCTCCGGTGGTGCGGCGTTCAACCTCGACGGTGGCGTCGGCTTCAACTTCAGCGAGAAGTTCGGCGTGTACGGCTTGGTCGGCGGCGCCGTCGGAGCGCGCATCAACGACAAGCAAACGCGCGGCAACTACGGCCACTTCACGCTGTCGTTCCTCGCGCGCGCGAAGTACATCGCGATCATGCCGGGCATCGGCCTCGCACTCGCGAGCCGTCGCGGTCCCGGTGACGCGTTCGTCCGCGAGACCGGCCTCGCGATCCCGGTGAAGGTCTTCGGCATCATCCCGTTGCCGAAGGACTTGTCGCTGCTCGTCGGCATCGGCTACGACCTCGCGATCATGGCGCAGACGCGCCCCTTCCAAACGATCGGCGTCCAGGTCGGCATCGCGAGGTTTTAGGGACTGCAGTCGTTGGGCATGCAGACGTCGGCGCATTGCGTCTGCAGGCATGCGAGCCAGGTGTCGACGACGCCGCAGACCATGTGCTCCATGCAGTTCATGCAGCAGAGCTGCGTGCACGCGGGCGTGATGCCGTCGGGTGTGCACATCGAGTCGATGCAGAAGAGCGAGCCGGCGCAGTCCGGGCTCATCGCACACGCGTTGAACTCCATGCTGCACGCGCCGTTGCGCGCCTCGAGCCAGCAGTCGGTGCACGCGGTCGAGCCGGTGTCGGCAGGCGCCGTCGTCTCGCTCATCGTCATGCCCGTCGTCGTCGACGACGTCGTCGTCGTCTCGCCGCCTTCGCTCGAGCTGCTGCTCGAGCTGCTGTCGCCACCTCCTTTGTCGTCACCGCAGGCGAGAAGGACGAAGGCGAGCGCGACGGCGAGGGATCGCATGGTCGGACGATAACAGCCCTGGCGCCCCTTCTGTGCGGCGCGCATGCCGTGTGCCCGCGATCGGATCCGACCCCGATGGGAAGCCCGGGGGAAGCCCCCGACCTTCCCCGCGCGTAGGGATTGTCGGATCTCTCGCCTCGGCGATCCGGTGCGGTTAGGGTAGGCCGCGCCGCGCCGGCCTCGCAGTCCCCGCGATGCTGTTCCCGACCTTCGACTTCCTGATCTTCGTCATCCCCGTGCTCGTCGCCACGTGGGTGCTCGGTCGTCGTCCGCTCGCACGCACGCTCCTGCTGCTCGGTGCGAGCTACTTCTTCTACATGGCGGGTCCGAAGACGGATCCACCACCGACGCCTTGGTACTACGTCGGGCTGCTCGTCTTCTCGACCGTGCTCGACTACGCGTGCGGCCTCGGCATGGCGATCGCCGACGAGCGCAACAAGCACGACCCCGCGCGCGCACGCTTCCTGCGCAACACGCTGCTCGGCATCAGCCTCGTCGGCAACCTCGGCCTGCTCGGCTACTTCAAGTACACCGACTTCTTCCTGCGCACCGCGACCGACGTCGCCGCTGCACTCGGCATCGAGTGGGCCGCACCGAGCCTGCGCATCATCCTGCCGGTCGGCATCTCCTTCTATACGTTCCAGTCGCTCAGCTACTCGATCGACGTGTGGCGCAAGCGGCTCACCGCCGAGCGCTCGTTCCTCAAGTTCGCGCTGTTCGTCACCTTCTTCCCGCAGCTCGTCGCGGGCCCGATCGTGCGCGCCGACGAGTTCCTGCCCCAGCTCCATCGGCCACCGCGGCTCACCGCCGCGCGGCTCGAAGACGGCATGTTCCACGTCTTCAAGGGGCTGGTGAAGAAGGTGCTGCTCGGCGACTGGATCGCCGCGCAGCTCACCGATGCGATCTTCGCGTCACCCGAGAGCTACACCTCGGCCGAGCTGCTGTTCGCGCTCTACGCGTTCACGCTGCAGCTCTACGCCGACTTCTCCGGCTACTCCGACATCGCGATCGGCGTGGGCAAGCTGCTCGGCTACGACTTCCCCGAGAACTTCGATCGCCCCTATCAAGCCAAGAACGTCAGCGAGTTCTGGCGACGTTGGCACATGACGTTGTCGACGTGGCTGCGCGACTATCTGTTCTTCCCGCTCGGCGGCAGCAAGGGCTCGCCCGCGCGCACGTACTTCAACCTCTGGCTCACGATGTTCCTCGTGGGCATGTGGCACTACAGCCAAGGCACGAGCTGGAACTTCGTCATCTACGCGAACCTGCACGCGGCCGCGATGGTGTTCAATCGCTGGAACCGCATCCGCGATCGCAGCGGGTCGAAGGTGTCGCGCACGCTGCGTTGGCTCCCCGGCCTGCTCGTGCTCGGCGGCGTGATCGCGTTCCTCTCGCATGCGGCGCTCGACCTTCCCTGGGATCGCGCGTGGGGCCTCGGAGTCTTCGCGATCGTCATGTTCCTGATCGTCGCGTGGTTGCCCGACACCGGCACGCCGGGCAACACCGCGCTGCACGTGCTGCTCACCTTCCACTTCACCGTGCTCTCGCGCGTGTTCTTCCGCGCGGAGAGCTTCGCGATCGCGAAGCAGATGTGCGCCGGCCTGCTCGCGTTCGACCTGCACGGCGTGCGCCCTGGCCTCATCACCCCATGGGTCGGCCTCACGCTCGCGCTCGGCTGCGCGTACCACTTCACGCCGCGCGCGTGGGTCGACGTGCACGGGCTCGCGCTCGTGCGGCGCTTGCCCGGCGTCGTGCTCGGCGTTCTCTTCGCGGGCGTGTGCCTCGGCATCATGCTGTTGCTCGGCACCGGCCCGCGCGCGTTCATCTACTTCAACTTCTGAGCCGCACCATGACCACCCCGGAACACGACGGCCTGCTCGACGGTGAAGATCGCCGCATCGACGTCGAGCTGAGCGGCGACGACACCGGCGTGCAGGGCTACGCGCGCGGCACGTTCACGAAGCTGGGCTCTGCGCTCGCGACCACGATCGCGTGCGTGCTCGCGACGTATCTCGTGCCCGCGCTGCACTGGGCGCGCCCGTGGACGAGCAGCGAGACCACCATCGCGATGCTGCACGGCGAGCGCAACGATCCCGTGCCGTTCTGGAATCTCGTCGGCCGCGAGCTGCTCGGCGAGGGCGAGGCCGCAGCCGCGCAGACCGAACACGCCGAGGCCACCGCCGAGCTCGCGCACCAAGTGCTCGCCGAGGAAGCGCACGAGGCCACGCCGATCGTCGACAAGCAGGTGATCACGCCCGCCGCCGGCAAGGAGCTCCCGCCGTACGCACCGCAGGCCGGTGACGACGAGGTGCCCACGCAGCCGATCGATCTGCCGAGCCCGACCGCGCTCGATCGTTTCTTCGCGAGGCTCGCACGCACCGATGCCGGGTACGAAGGGGCGGTGACTCGCGTCGTGCACTGGGGTGACTCGGTGGTCGCCGCCGATCACATCACGTCGGCCGCGCGCGCGAAGATGCAGCAGCGCTTCGGCGACGCCGGCCACGGCTTCATGCTGTTGTCGAAGCCGAACGCGAGCTACATCCACAAAGCGGTCGAGTTCCGCGGCGGCGACGACTGGTCGCGCTGCTACATCATCAACAAATGCAAGTCCGACGGCCTCTACGGCCTCGGCGGCACCACGGTGTGGTCGGCCGGCGGCGCGGAGACGACGTATCGAACCGCCGACGACACGCCCAACGGCCGCAAGGTCGGCAAGCTCGAGCTGTGGTACCTCGCCGATCCGAAGGGCGGCGACGTGCGCGTGCGCATCGATCGCGGCGAGCCGCAGATCGTGTCGACCCGCGAAGACACGGCGGGCGATCGCTGGCACACGATCACGATGGCGGACGGCCCGCACTCGATGGAGGTGCGCGCGGCCGGTGGCGGCAAGGTGCGGCTCTACGGCGTCGTGATGGAGCGCGACGTGCCCGGCGTCGTGTGGGACGGCATGGCGCAGCTCGGCGCCTTCACCAGCCGCATGCTGTACTTCGACGAGGCCCACATCCGCGATCAGATCGCGCACCGCGATGCGGCGCTCTTGGTCTTCATGTTCGGCGGCAACGATCTGCTGTTGTCGGAGAACCGGCTCGACGAGTACCGCGAGACCTTCCGCAAGATGTTGCAGACCTTCCGCGCGCAGCCGGAGCCGCCCGATTGCCTGGTGATGTCGCCGGTCGATCACGGCATCCGCGAAGGCCAGCGCGTGATCAGCAATCCGATGGTCGAGAAGATCACCGCGATCCAGCGCGAAGTGGCCTTCGAGCACGGTTGCGGCTTCTTCGACACGCAGACGGCGATGGGCGGCGACGGCTCCGTCGCGCGCTGGCGCCGTAGCAATCCGCCGCTCATCAGCGGCGACCTCGCACACCTGACCGATGCCGGTCAGAAGGTGCTGGGACACATGCTTTACGTCGCGATCGTGCAGCGGTACGTGGAGTACCGTAAGCGCGTCGGATGACCGCGCACCCGTCGACGCTCGACACGCTCGCTCCACCGCCGACGGATCCGTCGTTGGACGACACGCGCGCGCCGACGCCGAGTGATCCGTCGTTGGACGACACGCGCGCGCCGATGCCGAGCGGGCTCGACGACACCCACGCTTCCGGTGGGCCCGCGAGCGGACCGGCGCACAAGAAGGGCGATCGCCTGCAACGCGGCGACGCGCTCGGCCGCTACGTCATCGTCGACTTCCTCGGCGCGGGTGGCATGGGCGCGGTCTACTCGGCCTACGACGCCGACCTCGATCGCAAGGTCGCGATCAAGGTGATGCTCGACGAGGATCGCCTCGACGCGCAGGAACGTGTTCGACTCGCGCGCGAAGCCCAGGCGCTCGCGAAGCTGCAGCATCCCAACGTGGTCGCAGTGCACGAGCTCGGTCGTCACGCCGGCCGCACGTTCGTCGCGATGGAGTTCGTGCGCGGCACGACGCTCGCGAAGTGGCTCGCGGAGCGGCGACGCACGCCTTGGGAGATCGTCGCCGTGTTCGCGGCCGCCGGTCGCGGGCTCGCAGCGGCCCACGCCGCCGACATCGTGCACCGCGACTTCAAGCCCGACAACGTGATGCTCACGCCGTCGGGCGACGATGGCGAGCTGCGTGTACGCGTGATGGACTTCGGGCTCGCGCGTGCGACCGCCGATGCGACCGTGCCCACCGCAGCCTCGGCCAGCAACTCCGCGCTGTCGTTGGAGCTCACCTCGCGCGGCGCGTTGATGGGCACGCCGGCCTACATGGCGCCCGAGCAGTACGCGGCCGGCGACGTCGATGCGCGCACCGATCAGTTCTCGTTCTGCGTCGCGCTCTTCGAAGCGTTCGTCGGCAAGCGACCGTTCGTCGGGCGCACGCTGCCCGAGCTCGCGACCGCGGTGTTGAAGGGCGAGCCGCGCAGCTTCGATGCGCCGCGCGTGCCGGCGCGTTGGCGGCGCGCGGTGCTGCGTGGGCTCGCGACCCAGCCGCAGCAACGCTTCGCGACGATGGCCGAGCTGCTCGCCGAGCTCGAGAGCGATCCGCGAAGGCGTCGCCGTTGGACGATCGGCCTCGCGGCCGCGGTGCTCACCGTCGTCGCGATCGTCGGTGGACAACGCATCGTAAGAGCGCGCGCGCTCGCAGCCTGCGACGACGAGGCCGCGCAGATCGACGCGTCGTGGAACGCGACGCGCTCGGCGGATGTCCGCGCTGCGCTCGTCGGCACCGGGCTCGGTTATGCGGGCACCGCGGCGAACCAGGTCGATGCGCTCGTCGGTGCGTGGGTCGACGAGTGGCGCGCACGCAGGCGCGCGAGCTGCGTCGGGTTGCACGTCGATCACACGGTCACGGACACGGATCATCTCGCCGTCGCCGCGTGCCTCGACGAGCATCGCGTCGAGCTCGACGTCGTCGTCGACGCGCTCGCGCACGCCGATGCGAGCCTGGTCGAAGGAGCCGGGCGCATGGTCGACAAGCTGAGCCCGATCGCCGCGTGCGACGACCCCAGCTGGATCGCACAGCGCGACGCATCGCGACCCGAGGTGCTCGCGCTGCATCGCGAGCTCAGCCGCGCCGGGAGTCTCATGTGGCTCGGCGAGTACCAGTCGGCCGATGCGCTCGCGCGCGACGTGCTCGCGCGCGCGCTCGCGCTCGATGATCGCAAGCTGCAGGCGCGCGCGCTCGTGCACACCGGACACGCCGCCGAGCTACTCGACGACTTCGCGACCGCGAAGCGCGAGCTCGAAGCGGCCGAGCTCGCAGCCGGTGGTGCAGGCGTCGACGATCTCGCCGCGAGCGCGGCACGGCTGCTCACCAACCTCGCGTTTCGCATGGGCGAGTGGGACGTCGGGCTGCGTTGGGGCGAGCGCGCGACGATGTGGCTCGATCGACTCGATGCGCCCGCCGCCGACGTGCGTCGCGCCGACCTGCTCAACCACCTCGGCAATCTGCACCTCGGCATGGGCGACGTCGAGCAGGCCGGCGAGCACTATCGCCGCGTGCTCGAGATCCGCACCGCCGCGCTCGGTCCCGATCATCCGGATGTCGCTGCGGCGCTCAACAACCTCGGCGGCTACGCGTACTCGCGGGGCGAGTTCGATCTGGCGGCGGAGTACAGCGAGCGCGCGCTCGCCAGCATGCGCACGAGCATGGGCGACGATCATCCGATGGTCGCGAACACGCTGACCAACCTCGGCGCGATCAACACGCAGCGCGGACGCAGCGACGAAGCGATCGCGCAGCTCCGCGAGAGCCTCGCGCTGCGCGAGGCCGCCTTCGGACCCGACCACCTCGACGTGGCGCATTCGCTGCACAATCTCGGGCTCGCGCTGACCAAGCGCGGCGAGCTCGGCGAAGCGCGTGTCGTGCTCGAGCGTGCGCTCGCGATCCGCCAGCGCGATCTGCCCGCCGATCACCCGCATCTCGCGATGACGCGCGAGGCACTCGCGAAGCTCCCGCCACCTTGACCGTGGCTTGGGCGACTCGTTGCACAGATCGCACGGCGATCGATCGTGTGCGCGTGGCAATCGAGCGTGATCGCGTCTGCGATCGCATGGCACGGCGCGTGCTGTAGGGAAGGGCGTGCCGCAACTGTGTCGCCGTCTCATCGTTCGAGGCGGCCAAAAAACCTCACCCCTGCCGCAAGAAGTTCGCAGCGAGCGCGGGGGCGGCGACACAGGGCCCGGCCAGTCGGCGAGTGGGGGGGCCCATTCGCTCAGGTCGTCACGCATGGAATCGACCTGACGACGCCGGTTGGTCTGGGCCGCGGACTCGGTTTTGGTCGCGCCGTCCGGCGCTCTTCCTGGTGCGAGCATTCATGCTCGCTGTCCGCCGTGGCAAAGCCACGTCGGGCTCGAGATTCGCTCGAGCTGTGCGAGTCGTGCGAAGTGCTGGGCGAGTTGCCCAGTGCTTCGGCGCGCGTGCACGCCAATGCACGCGGATCGCTTGGTACGAGACCTGCTCTCGGCGCGCACGCCCATGCTGCTCGTCACGCTCGTGTTGTGCGCGTCGCCGGATCCTGCCTACACGGCGAGCGCGCCTCCGCCCGCTCGCGACCTCGGACGCTCGCGTGGCCTGCCGCGCGCGGTGCCGAGCGATGCGCCGCGCTTGCGTGCGATCGGTGCGCCGAAGCTCGCGAAGCAGGGCGTGCTCTTCGTCAACTTCGACGGCGCCGAGCTGAGCTCGGGCTGGGACGACTCGATCAACGACGTGACGCAGATCGGCGAGTGCGCGGGCTCGTTCGCCGCCTACGGTGACGGATCGATGCGCGACGCGGTGATGCAGGCGGTGCGCACCGACTGGGCCGCGTTCGACATGGTCGTCACCGACACGCGCCCCGCGAGCGGCGACTACGTCATGAACATGACCGGCCCGAGCAATCCGTTCGGTGGCGGCGTGCTCGGCATCGCACCGCTCGATTGCGACGACAGCGAGACGCCCAACAACATCACGTTCGCGTTCGTGAGCGCGAACGACGGGCTCGGGGCCTCGGAGCACGCCACCACGATCGGCCAAGAGGTCGCGCACAGCTTCGGGCTCGAGCACGTCGGCGACGAGGGCGACATCATGAATCCCTACGTCGCGGGCGGAGATCCGTCGTTCAAGGACGAGTGCATCGGTATCGTGAACGGCGGAAGCTGTCCCGATCAGCACGCGGCCGAGTGTGGCGATGCCTACTCGCAGAACTCGTTCCGCGAGCTCATGACGCTCTTCGGTCCGAGCACGCCGGATGCGGCTGCGCCGACCGTCGCGATCACGTTTCCGATGGACGGTCAGGAGCTCGACAACGGCACCGACTTCGCGATCATGGTGGACGCGAGCGACGATCAGGGCATCGCCGAGGTGACGCTCTACCAAGACGGCGAAGCGGTCGCGTCCGACGGCAGCGCGCCGTACAGCTGGCAGGTGAACGGACTGCCCGCGGGCGTGTACGAGCTCTACGCGAAGGCGACCGATCTCTCCGGCAACGAAGCGATGAGCGACACCGTCACGATCGGCATCGGCCACGCGCCACCACCATCCGACGACGGTGGCGTGTCCGACAGCGGTGACGCCGGTGACGACGGCGGCGGCGTCGACGATGGCGGCAACGTCGACGACGGCGGGCCGGCGGGCGACGACGGCGGAGACGAGGGCGAGCCCGTCGGTGGCACCGCGCTGCCGCCGGGCTTCGGCCTCGATGGTGCCGAAGAGGGCTGCGCGTGCAGCTCGGCGACCCCACGCACGCCGGTCTTCGCCGCGTTCTTCGCGTTCGTTTGCTGCGCGCGCCGCCGCGAACGGCGTTGATCCTTCGGCCGGGCATCCACGCGCGCCGCCGGCCCAACCTGGTGCGGCCCTTTCATGCGCACGCGTGTACTCTGGATTGGGTAGGCGCATGGCGACGGAGCCACCGAATGGGACCGCAGTGCTCGTCGTGGACGACGAGCCGGGCTTGGTCACCGCGCTGTCCGCCGCGTTGCGTGCTGCAGGTCTCGACGTGCTCACGGCGAGCAACGCCGACGAAGCGCTCGTGTGGGTCGAGACCGGTCGCGTCGGTGCCGTCGTCACCGATATCGCGATGCCGGGTCAAGACGGCATCGCGTTGTTGCGCGCGATTCGCATGCGCGACCTCGATCTCCCGGTCGTGCTCATGACCGGCGCGCCGGAGCTGCAGAGCGCGATCGCAGCGGTGGAGTACGGCGCACTGCGCTACATGACGAAGCCGTTCGAGACGCGTGCGCTCATCGAGCAGGTGCGCACGGCGTTGCGTTGGTATCGACTCGCGCGGACGAAGCGCGAGGCGATGACGTGGCTCGGCACGCAGACCGGCGAGGCTTCCGATCGTGCCGGCCTCGAAGCCGCATTCGAGCGCACGCTCGAGAGCCTGTGGATCGCGTACCAGCCGATCGTGCGCGCGACCGATCGCTCGCTGTTCGGTTACGAGGCGCTGCTGCGCGCCGAAGACCGCACGCTGCCGCATCCCGGTGCGATCCTCGATGCTGCTGCGCGGCTCGGACGGTTGCCCGATCTGTCGGCCGCGATCCGTCGCCGCGTGATCGACGATCTGTGCGGGGCCGAGCAAGACTGGACGATCTTCGTGAACCTGCATCCCGACGATCTGCGCGACGCCGCCGTCGTCGGCCCCGAGGCGCATCCCTTCGAGGGCGTCACGCAGCGGCTCGTGCTCGAAGTGACCGAGCGCGCTGCGATCGACTCGATCCCCGACCTGCGCGCCTGCATCGCGCGACTGCGTGAGGACGGCCATCGCATCGCGATCGACGACCTCGGTGCGGGCTATGCCGGGCTGTCGAGCTTCTTGCTGCTGCAACCCGACGTCGTGAAGCTCGACATGAGCCTCACGCGCGGCTGCGACGGCGACGACGTGCGCCGCAAGCTGGTGCGCTCGATGACCGGGCTGTGCCACGAGATCGGGCTCGAGGTCGTGGCCGAGGGCGTCGAGACGTCCGCGGAGCGCGATTGCTTGATCGAGCTGGGCTGCGATCTGCTGCAGGGCTTCGCGCTCGGCCGGCCCGAGCGACCGTTCACCGCGGCGCGCTGGTAGTCGCGCTCGGCCACGTGCCGGCGATCCAGCCCTCGATGCGTCGCACGAGCGTCGAGCGCGGGTGCGTGGTGGCGACCAGCAGATCGCGATCGCGGCGCAGCGACGCCAACGCGTCGGGCCCACGATCCCCGCGCACGATGGCGTAGACGAAGCGTCGTCGGATCGCGTCGTCGGCCAGGGTGCGCGGGCGCCCTTCGCTGCGCGCGAGCCACAGCGCGCGCGCCATACGATCGCCGGTGGCATGCGCCGCGACGACGCCGATGTCGGTGGCTACGACGGTGAAGAACGGCCAACCGGCGTACTTCGGCCACAGCGCGTCGAGCTCGGCGAGTGCTTCGCGTGTGCGACCGAGATCCACGAGGATGTCGGCGCGGACGATACGCACGCGCGCCACCACGCCCTGCTCGTCGCCGATCGTCGCGATGTATCCCGCGATCGCGCGATCGATGTGCTGCAGCGCGCGCGCAGGATCGGGTCGGATCCACGCGATCGTGGCCTCGACCTCCTCGTATTGCGCGTCGGCGAAACGATCGTCGGCGACCGGCCACGCCGCGCGCGAGAGCGCGAGCGTGTCGCTCGCGGCATCGGGCTGGCCACGACGCGCGTACATGCCCGCGAGGTTGAACGCGATCGTGCTGGTGTCGCGTGCGAGCTGCTCGCCGTTTCGGCGCGCGCGCGCGAGCGCATCGGTGGTGTAGGCGATCGCAGGATCGAGCTGGCCCCGAACTTCCGCAGCCAACCCCAACGTGTGCAGCGCCCGGATCGTCTGCGGATGCTCGGTGCCGTAGTGGTCGCGCAGGATCGGATAGGCGCGCAGCGCCTTCGCCCAGGATTCGTCGGCGCGCTCGAGCTGCGCGAGCGCGGCGGCCTGGATCAGCCAGCCGACCGCGACCTCGTGCACCGGGGAGCCCATCGCCACGCGCTCGGCCTCGACGCGGTGATACTGCTCGAGCGCGCGGTCGATCTCTCCGCGATTGAAGAACACGTTGCCCAGCGCAGCGCTGACCAGCGCCTGCAGGCGATGATCGCCGCCGTTGCGCGCGAGCAGGGCCTCGCCCAACGTCGCCCAGTGCTCGGCCTCCCCCGCGATCGCGGGGTTCTTCCCCATCTGCACCAGCATCTGCGCGATCACGGTGGCCGCGAGGAAGTCGTGCCCGTTCGTGATCGCTTCGCGGAGCGCTTCGTCGAAGCGCGCGCGCGCAGCCTTGGTGCGCCCGGTGTCGTCCTCCGCCCACGCCAAGCGCATCAGTGCACTCGCGTGCACGTGCACGAAGCCGGTCGCACGCGCCTCGTCGACCAGCGCGACGAGCTCGGGCACCGTGCGCGTGACGTCTCCAGCGCTGTTGCGCAGCTCCACCTCGTGCAGGCGCGCGCGGATGCTCGCGACCTGGGCCGCGAGCTC
Source organism: Nannocystaceae bacterium (assembly GCA_035550195.1). Taxonomy (GTDB): domain Bacteria; phylum Myxococcota_A; class Polyangia; order Nannocystales; family Nannocystaceae; genus Xiheibacterium. The sequence continues at coordinate 3,266 of DASZPU010000422.1, read as the reverse complement.
GGGATCGGCGGGCACCGGCTCCCACGCCGACGGACGATCGCTGCTGCAATCCGCGAGCGCAGGCAACGTGGCGATCAACGAGTCCACCGCATCGGGCGCGAGCGTGCGGCCGGTGGCCAGCACGACGAGGCCTTGGAAGCCGACGAAGCGATCCTCGACGCACGCGCGACGGGCCGCGAGCGAGGGATCGCGATCGCGATCGGCACGACACAGCTCGTCGTGCAGCGCGGCCCAGCCGGTCGCGTACGCGTCGATCGCATCGGCGAGCCTGCGTTCGGCCGCACGCGCGACGGTGGGCAGGCCGCCGACGCGCAGCTTCGTGCGCTGCTCGGGCGTCCACTCCAAAGCCGCACGCGCAGTGCCGGCGGTGCAGGTGTCGACGATCTCGGTGGGACGCGCGAGCACCCACGCGAGCGCCGCGACACCTGCGAGCGCAGGCACGGCGAGCAACCATGGCCAGCGCGGACGACGGGCGCGCTCGAGCGCCGCGATGAGCTCGTCCATCGCGGGGTAGCGATCCGCGGGGCGTACCGCGAGGCCACGCAGGATCACGCGACGCAGACGCAGCGGGATCGCTGCGGCGGCGGTGGTGTCGATCTCGCCGTCGACGGTCGTGCGCGCGAGCTCGGCGACCGAGCTGCCCGCGAACGGACGCGTGCCCGCGAGGCACTCGAACAACGCCACGCAGAACGAGAACTGATCGCTGCGCTCGTCGACGGTGCCGAGCCCATGGTGCTCGGGCGACATGTACGCGGGCGTGCCGACGGCCGGTGACCAGCCCTGGGGGCGCTCGCTCGCACCGCGATCGATCGACTGCGCGAGCCCGAAGTCGGCAACGCGGATGCGATGGTCGCGATCGACCAACACGTTGTCGGGCTTGAAGTCGCGATGCACGAGCCCGACGCGATGTGCGGCCGCGAGCCCACGCGCAGCCGCGAGCATCGCGTCGAGCCGCGCCGCGAACGACGGCGGGGGATCGCTCTTCCACCACTTGCCGAGCGTCGTGCCCTCGACGAACTCCATCGCGATGTAGAGCCGCCCGTCGAACGTGCCGACGTCGTGCACGAGCACCACGTTGGGATGGCGGATCTTCGCCATCGCCTGGGCCTCGCCGAGCAAGCGCTTGCGCCGTTCGGGGTCGTCGCCGATCGGCTCGCCGACGATCTTGATCGCGACCTTGCGATCGAGATCACCGTCGTAGGCCGCCCACACGCGGCCGGTCGCACCGCGCCCGAGCTCGTGCAGCACGAGGTAGCGATCGATCTCGACGCCACGTCCGAGCTCGATGCCGCGTACCCGCGTCGGCGCGTCGCCGCCGGTCGTCCGCTCGCGCGCGGCGATCGTGTCGTCCGATCCGCCCTCGGTGGTCTCGGTCGTGCCACCGCTCGTCGACACGCGGCTACCCACCACAGTCGCTGCACGACGACTGATAGCAAGCCGACAGCGCGTTCGCGAGCTGCACCGACGTGCCGCCGAAGCCGCCGTACTCTTCGATCACCGCGGCGCAGGGCTGCGTGCAGTCGATGCCGGTGCACATGTGCTCTTCGGCGCATGCTTCGATCGCGGCACAGCCTTCGTCGGCCATACACGCGTCGTGCTCGGCGAGACAGTTCTCGCAGATGCACTCCTGGCACACATCACCGTTCGCCGCGTCGAGACACGCTTGCGGATCGGTGTCGCTCGCGTCGTCGCTGCTGCTGCCTCCGCCTTCGGAGCTGCTGCTGGTCGGCGGCGCGACGCCACTCGTGCTCGACTCGTCGGGCGCGCCTTCGTCGGTGCCGCACTCGCACGGGCCGAAGCCGCCGCCGTCTTCGCGACACGCTTGCGCACCGGGCACGCCACCTGGGCACGCGCACTCGACCTGTTGTCCCGGCACGCACACCTGATCGCCGCTCGCGGCGGTGGTGTCGGCGTCGCCGCCTTCGCCGACGCTCGTGCTCTGCGGTCCGTCGCGCACCGATCCGCTCGCGCATGCGCACGCGAGCATCACCGCGATGCCGAGTCGGAGCCGCACCCTGCGATGGTAGCAGAGAGGATCAGCCGCGATCGAGCACCACGCGGGTGCCACCCACCAGCAGCTCGCTGCCGTAGGGCACGACGTCGCCGGAGCGCAGTCGCAGCCAGGTGCCGGTGGTGCTGCCGAGATCCTCGAGGTGAGCGCCGCGCTCCGACTTCACGATGCGCGCATGCGTGGCGTCGAGGAACGGGTCGTCGGGGAACTGCAGGTGTGCGTCGGTCTGGCCGAACGTCGCTTCGCTATCGTCGATGGGATAGCTCGCGGCCTGATCCTCGGGCGTGAGCAGCACGTCGACGCGCGCCCAGTAGCCGGGATCGGGGCTGCCGAACGCGGGCGCACGACCGGCCGCGCGGGTCGGCTTGATCGCGCTGTAACGCAGCAGCTCTTCACCGATGCGGAAGAGATCGCCGGAGCGCAGCGCCAGCTTCCCTTGCACGCGCACGAACACGCCGTTGGTGGAATCGAAGTCGTCGACCATCACGCCGTCGGGACGGAAGGTGAGCGCAGCATGCTGCGCGTCGACGTACGGATCGTTCTCGAACGGCGAGCCAAGGGCGCGCGAGAGCACGAGCGACGAGCCGACCTTGTGACGGATCGCGTCGCCTTCGAGCGCGTCGCCGAGGTAACGACCGGCGACGCGCAGCTGCACGGAGGTGATGTCGGCATGCGTGGAAGTGACGACGACGGGTGCGACCGCGGGCAGCGGCGGCTCGGGGATCGCCTGCGGCACGCCGACCGCGGGCGCGCTCGCGCTGGCCGCCACGACGACCGGCGCGGGCGCAGCGATGCGCGGCAGCGGCGGAGCGGGCACCGGGCTCGGACGCAGGGCGATCGGCGCGGTGGGATCGCGCAACACGGTCGACACGATGTTGGTGCCGACCGCCGCGGGCTCGCGCAGCACGGTCGCGACGACGCACGTGCCTTCGATCGCGGGCTCGCGCAGCACGGTGGGGATCATGTGCGTGTGATCCACGATCGGATCGACGAGCACCGTCGCGATCATCTGCGTACCTTCGTGCGCGGGCGTGCACGGCACGTGTGTCGACACGACGGTGTCGTGTCGGGGCGCGCGTGCGCCGGGACGCGAGGGCTCGAGCTCCAGTCGTCCTTCGAGTACTTCGCGCACGTCCTCTTCTTCGATGTCGATCAGCTCGTCCATGGAGGGGGCCTGCTCTGCCACAATGGCGGGTGCCGGTTCCGAATCGATCGCGGTGGTGGTGGTGGTCGACTCGGTCCCGCCACCGTGGCA
>DASZPU010000421.1:0-30063 GCA_035550195.1 Nannocystaceae bacterium | reverse complement strand
GTCGGACACGCCGGAGGTGCGGCCGTGAGCTCGCACCTGCGCCGTCTGATCTACAACTCGCGAGAGCGACTTCTCTCGAATGACATGAACGATGCGCACTCGCTGCAGCATCGTGCGCTGATCGAGGGCCTCGCCGCTCTGGGCTACGGCGACACGCAACAGCGTGGCGTGCTGCGTGGTCTCACCGTCAGCATTCCCGGCGGTTCGCTGAACGTCAGCGTCGCGTCAGGTCTCGCGCTCCTGCCGTCGACGCCCGCGACGAGCTACGACAGCAGCACAGGCTGGCTCGAGCTCCGCAGCGCGACGTCGGTCGACCTCTCGAGCTACGTCGACGGAGCTCAGCCGAGGTGGGTCGCGATTGAAATCGCGGCGAATGATGCAGCGGAGGTGACGAGCCTCCGCGACATTTTCTTGCCCGCGAGCGGCACCTTCACGTCGATGACTGTCGACAAGGTGCGCGGCAGCTCGCCGACGATCTCGGTCACCGCCGGCACGCCAGCTGCGACGCCTCGCTTCCCCAGCGGCACCGCGGGGCGGGTGCCTCTCGCATACGTCTACATCGCGGCCGGCGCTGCAACGCTGACGGTCGGCGACGTCGTGCACTGCCGTCCCGTGCTTCGTCCGGGTAACCTCGACGCGTTCGAGGCTGGTGTTCGCGATATCCGAGGTGGCGGTGTTGCGGTAGCGAGCGCGGGCTCGACCGTAACGCTTCGCGAGTGTCGTGGTCGCTTCGACCAGCACACCGCGCCGTTCGCAATCCCGGCGTCGACGCTCGCGATCGGCACGACGGTGGGTTGGGACACCGCCGCCGATCCCGGTGCCGACGACGTTGGCTACCTCTACGCCATCCCGGCACCGTACCCGTCCGGGTACGACGCCTCGCTCGCGCCGCGAGAGTTCCGCCCGGAGACGTCGGCGGCGACGCGCTTCTCGGCGCTCGTGCCCGCGGGTGTTTCGGGGTGTGTCGTCATCGCGAGCACCGCGGAGCCGAACACGGCGACGCAGCAAGGCGCACCGACATCGGGCAACTTCTCCATCGGCGCTGCGCCGTGGACGAGCACGACGGTCAGCGTGCCGCGCAGCCGGGGTGTCTATCTCGGCGCGGCGATGTGGGATGACTCGGCGAGCGGCTTCGTGCCGCAGATCGAGCAGGACGGCTGGTGCTGGCCCACTGCCGCGCCGGGTATCCCGTCGACGCAGATCCACGATGCCACGGTCTTCATCTCCGCGGCGAGCTCGGTGAACGTCTGGAGTGGCATCCTGCCGACGACGGCGCTCGAGGTCCGGTGCGCGCTCGTCGTGCAGGGCGGCACGGCGACGACGTGCCGCATCGGCTTCAACGACCAGACGACGAACGCGACAGGCAGCGGTTCGCACGTAGCAGCGTGGGCCGGCGGAGTGCCGACGGTCTGCGAGTACGAGTTCGTCGCGTATCCGGACGCGAGCGGCAACATCACGTTCGTCAGCGGCGCGGTGACCGCAGCGACGACCGACCTCGGTGGCGCGGACCTGCGGTCGATGGCCTACCGCGATTGCGTGATCGCGCGACGGTGACGACGATGCTGAACCGTCGAGAGCAGGCATTCGCACGCCACCGCGCGAACGGCATGTGCATCGCCGAGGCGCAGCGCTTGGTCGGGTGCGCACCCTCGACGGCGGCCGATTGGCAGAAGCTGCCTGCCGTCATCGCCGAGATCGACGCGCTCAAGGCCGCGAGCTCGTCGGACACGACCCCGAACGGCGAAGACGCCGTCGACGAAGAGCGCGAGCTCGAGCAAGCGATTCACGGGCTCCGGCAGAAGCGAGACTTTCGAGGCATCGTCGCAGCGAGCGACATGCTGTCGCGCGTGAAGCAACGCCGCGGTGCGAACGAGCTCCCGGCGTTGGTGGCGAGCGCCGACCCCGATGCATTGGTCGCAGCGCTTCAGCACGTGTCGAGCCCGATGGCTTGGCTGCGCATCGCTGACATGATCGATCGGCGCGGCATCGAGGCAGGTCCCGAGAGCGACGCCGAGGCGCTCGCACTGTTGCTCTCGTCCGTGTGGCTCAAGAACGAACCGGCAGAGCGGTGGCTCGAGAGCGTGCAGCCCTTGCTCGACTGCGCCGGCTCGCTCGTTCACGTGATCCAGTGCGACGACGACGCGGCCGCACAGCGTGTTCACGCCGACCTCCGCGTCGCCATCACCAACGCTCGCGCGGCGCTCGACCGCATCGAGCAAGAGTTCAGCAGCCCGACCAGCGCCGCGGGCAACGAGCCGGCGCACTCCGAAGAGAGCAACACGCCATGACGACGAAGAAGTACGAATCGGCGCGCGGCCGCGAGGCGCGTGGCAAGGCACAGCGAATCAAGAGCCAGGCGGACGAGCACCAAGCCGAGCTCGCGAGGTTGCGCGAAGCGGAAGCGGCGGCAGCGAAGGAAGCCGCAGACGCCGAGAAGTGGGAGTCGGAGGTCCTGACCTACGCCAATGCGCAAGGCCTCGCGCCCGAGCGCGCGGAGCTCGATCTGGCGCGGCGAGTCGAGGCGGCCAGCGCTCCACCGGCCGACGCGATGGACATGTCGCCCGCGCAGTACCGACGCCATCGCGAGTCGCTGGGGATCGTCTGATGACGCTGGCGAAGAGCATCGCAGAGGACCGTGACGCGCGGCGACGGCAGTTGCTGTCGCACGTCGACGAGAGTCCTCGACTTCGACGGCTCACGGAGCTCGTCGACGCCGTTGCGGCTGCACACGACGCGGGCGAGGACACGCGCAAGCCGCAGCGAGTGCTCGACGAGTACTGCGCCGAGCTCGGCGAGCAGGTCAGCACCCAGCTGCTCACGAACGGCGGCGCACCCGACCGACTCACGGAGTGGCAAGCCGCGCAGCAGCCGACGAGTCCGTTCTCGCGGTGCTCGCTCGACGAGCGCATGCGCCAGCACTTGGCCGCCCGCGAGCGCGCGTTGCTGCTCCTCGTGCTCGCGATCGAGGAGGTCACGAGCACGTGAAGAGCCAACTCGCGAAGAACGTCGAGGCGTCGCGCCGCGAGCAGCGGCAACATCTGCTCGCGCGCCTCGACGATCATCCTTGGTCGCGCCGCATCGACGCGCTCGTGGACCGGTGCATCGACGCCGCCGACCGCGGCGACGGTCTCGAGAACGCGTTGTGGCAGCTCTCGCAGGAGGTCGGGACCATCCTGCATCACGAGGCGCCGTCAGACTTTGCCGCGACGCTCTCCGAGCCCGACGTTGCGGCAATGGATGACCTGCACAACCTGATGGCGATGCTCGGCGCGCTCATGAGCGCGACCGCGGTGTGTACGTCGGGAGAGCGCGCGACGCTCTTCGCGTCGTGGCTCGTGCGCGTGCTGGCTGAGGTCATTCGAGCCACTCGGCAGGCCGTGCTGCGTCTGCCCAAGCCACGAATCGCGAGCAACGCCTCGCAGTCCTCGAGCTACGTCGAGAGCTTCCCGCTCAACGCGCACGCGATTCGCCACCAGCTGCAGGTCTGAAGCGCCATGCGACAGGTGCCCAGGGCCAGTGACGCGCTGCCACCACCCCTCGACCTCATGCGACGTTGGTCGATGCGCGAGATCCCCATGCCAGATCTCGGCGGCGAGACTCGGCGGCGAGACGACCGAAAGCGTTGGTTCGAGACGCTTGGCGAAACGGATCGCGCGCACGTCGTCGCGGAACGTGCTCGTGCTGCGAAGGCGCCGAAGCGAAGGAGCAAGCGATGAACGCAACCTGGCTCGCACACTTCAACCGCACCGACGAGACCGCGCTACGCCGCGACGTCATCGCGGTGCTCAACCAGCTCGCCATCCGCGGGACGTTCGTCGTCGTCGATGGGCCGGAGCAGGGCGAGTTCGCCTACCTCGGGCTGAAGTACGAGCCGCCGTCGCGACCCGAACGCGAGCTCGAGCTGATGGGCCGGCTCGAGCGACTGCAGGGCATGGTGGGCATCCCGCACGCGAAGGATCGCCTCTTGGTGCTGAGGTATCGGCGATGAGCGAGAACCCTGCTTGGCGACTCGGCCCTTTGTGCTCGCGAGGCCACGAGGCGCCCGGACACCCCGGCCACAGCTGGCGCTACCGTCTGGGTCGTTGGTGTGTCGTCTGCCGGCAGGGAAGGCTGCCGACGATGCGGCGCTACCCACCAGTGCTGGGGCGGCTGTGCATTCGCCGGCACGCTGCATCAGAAGACGCCAGTCGTAGTTGGCGGACGGCGCTTGGCCGCGAGTGTGTCGAGTGCACGCGACTACGGCGAGCAGAGAAGAAGCGAGCGCGATGAGCCCGACCGATCCGCAGACCTTCCACGCCGCCCTCCGTGCGCTGCTCATCGAGCACCACGTGGTGGTCGCGCAGTTCGGTCCGCGCCAGACGTCGGACGGGCAACCCATCGACGACATCGAGGGTGTGCAGGATGGCGCGACGCGCATCCGCGTCTGCACGGTCGCGGTGTTCGAAGCGCCGCAGGAGGTCGCGAGGACTTCGTGGTTCGCCGCGCTGCTCGGGCTCCCCGGCGTCGCGCCGCCCTGGCCGTACGTCGTGCCCAATGCAGCGTTCGGCGGGAGCATCGTCGTCGTGCGCTACCTCGATGGCACGACGCCACCGACTCGACCGATGGCCGGCGGAGCGGCGGCGTCGGTGTGAACGAGCTTCACCAACGGATCGTCGCCGCTGCAGCGGAGGCGGGCGGGAGCGTGCGCGTCATTGCGGACGAACTCGTCGCGCGAGGCGGTGGCGTCGAGCTACGCAGCGTCACGCTGGCGATCGACGTCGATGCGCCGGCGGTCAGCATGGCGGTGCTGGTCGACGGCACGCTCGCCGCGGAGTCGGTGGGGCGAGGACTGCTGCGCGTCCGCTATCGAGTGGCGACGAGCTCGTGAAGCCTCAGCACTCGTTCAAGAAGTGCCAGGCCTTCCAGCGCATCGCTGTGATCTGCTCGTCCGTGAGCCCGTTGCCCGCGGGGCTTGTCGCGAACATCAGGTTGTCCGGATCGTCGACGTGGAACAGGCCGAGCGCATGCCCGATCTCGTGCGCGAGCGTGTGGCCGTTCTCGACCGACCACACCACCGGCGCGCAATCACTCTGCTTCGTCGCACCGAGATGCTTCCCCATCGGCTCATCGACGCGCAGGATGGCTACCGCGCCGAGCCCCCACCAAGGCTGGACGAACTCAAGACCGAGAATCTCCGCGGCCTCGTCGAGTGTCGCTTGCTCGAACGGCTGAAATCCGTCGAGCTGGTAGATCGGCACCTCGTCGGCGAGATGCTCACCGTCGTCCGACGCGCAGCCGCCTGCCACGAGAAGTGCGAACGCGAGGGCGTGGTTCCGCATCGGCCCAACGTACCACCGACGTCTCGCGCTCGGAGCGCGAGAAACACCAACCGTGGGGATGCCAAGAGCCTCGCGGGCGAAATCTAATTCGAAATCAATTGAGTGCGACTTCGCGTTGGCGCGCCGGATCGCGAGGCCGTAGGAAAAGCGAAGCGCCGCGGCTGCAACCGCGGCGCTCCCCGACGAGCACGAGGCTCGCCGGTCACCGACCGAGAGAGGACTCGACCGATGCATCCCCGACGTAGCACGCCCGACGTGCACAACCAACTCCGCCTCGCGACCATCGAGGCACTCGCCGCGGCGGTCTGCTGCCGCATCAGATTCATGGCCCGCCACCTCCACGCCGCACTCGCGGCTTTGCTGCTCATCGTCGCCGCGTGCGACACCACCACGACACCAACCGCTCCGCGCACCGGTGCGGTCGCCGAGGTCGAGCTCGCGCAGCCCACCGATCCGGCGACGCCGCTCGACTGCCGCTCGGCGCACTACTGCTATCGCTCGTGCCAGGGCGCGGGCTTCCTCGCCGGCGAGTCGGCGGCCGACCTGCATGGCGACTGCGCAGCGCAGTGCGAGCCCGTCGGCTTCGACGCAACGAACCACTGGACGTGGTGGATCGATGCGGTCGACACCCAGTGCGAGGACGACTGGTCCGACGAGTGCATCCTCGCCGCGATGGTGCCCGACCTACACGGTGACGACGGCGACCTCTCCGGCACGCTGCTCGACGCGTGCATGCAGCAGGGGGCGTCGTGGTGAAGCGCTGCACGAATCCCGAGGCCGCTCCGATGTCCGAGCTCGAGAGCATCCGCCGCGACACCGACGACGTGAACGCTCGCGTGCGTCGTCGCGTGGTCGTCGACGGCGGCGAGCCGGCCGGGTTCACGCCGATGCAGATGAGCCCGCAGATGCTTGCGCGCCTCGTCGCCGACGGCATCCTGCAGGCCTGAAGTGTTGTGAGCGGCATGGCGGCCGCCTTCGTGTCCGGAGAACCACGGCGCGAAGGCGGCCGCTCTGCGTTGGTTCGAAGGCTACTCGCCGACCAGATCCTTCGCCGCTTCGGTGAGCGCTTTGGCGGTGTCAACCGCCGCGGCGATCTCGGCCGGGGAGCTGCTTTTCTTCGCGTAGTTCCAGACGCGCATCACTGCCGCACGGACTGCGGACCGAATCGTCATGTTACCGGCGCTGCGACGGACCGCATCGAGCTCCTCATGCAGCTTGGCGAGCTGCGCCTCCAGGTTCCCGAAGCGGTCGCCTGCCGCCTTGAGATCAGCGGCGGCTTTGCGCTCGATCTCGTCGATCCTCTCGCGGAGTTTCTCGAGTTCGTCTGCATCGGCGACGCGGTCGGGGAATGAGGCGAGAACCTCTTCGAGGCGCTCAACTCGCTGGTCGATCTCGAAGAGGAGTCGCACGTTGGGGGATGCGGCGAGCTCTGCCTCGATGCGCAGGCACCAGCGCCGAACGCCCGCGATGAGCTGCGAGAAGTCGTCGTACGAGAACTGATCCACCTGGTAGTCGATGCCAGGGCGCTCGGTTGTGCCGAAGCCGGCCTCAGCGACGTACACGTCCAAACGGTACTCGGGGTTCGGCATGCACGTCAGCGTCAGGCCGCGTTCGTTGAACGCGATGCGAAAATCATCGTGGCGCAGCATCGTGCATCCTTCGCCACACTCGAAGAGGAGATTCCCTAGCTCCGCGCGCACCCGGTTGTTGAACTCTCTCGGCACCGCTCTTCGCCTCCTTCGCGACGACGTTGCCTGTCAGGCAACCGTCAGGCAAACTCAACCCGTTTCGACCCCCATCAACCCCTCTCAACCCGCACCCCGAGATCGACTCCGAGCAGGCGAAGTTCGCGAAATCTCGTCCCATCCTGGGAGCCGCTTGGCGGACTCGAACCGCCGACCTACTGATTACGAATCAGTTGCTCTACCGACTGAGCTAAAGCGGCGCGGGGGCCGGAATGTACGCGCACGAGGGTGGGGCGTCAACGGCCGCAAGCAGCCGGTTCAGGGCTTCCACTGCAGGCCGCGGGCTTCGGGCTCGTCGGGCGTCCCTGCGGGATCGCCCGCCAGGCGCACCACCACCTCGCCGCGGATCGCGTCGCCGTCGATCCAGCCGAGCGTGCGCGAGTCGCAGCAGCGCCCCTCGTCGCGGTTGTCGGCGAGCACGAGAAAGCCCGGTGCGACGATCTCCGCGCCCAACTTCCCGTGGCCGTCGACGAGCGCGCGCCAGTCGGGGCGCGAGAGCCCGCGATCGAGCACGAGCCAGCGTCGCTCCGCGCTCGACTCCCACAGCGTGCGGCGCTGCGTCGGACCACCCGCAACGTCGCGCAAGCGGATCGTCAGCGGCGTGCCGTCCTTCTGCTCGATGCGCTCGCCCTCGACGGTGATGCCGAGCCCGCGCGCGTCCTGTGCGAGCACGACCTTGTCGCCCGGCGTCGCGATCACGCGCCCGACGCGATAGCTCTTCGTCGCAGCCAGCCCCGCGTCCGCGCGGCGCTGCACCTGCTTCCAATTCTCGTCGAGCGCATCGCCGAGCTCGTCGGGATCGACGACCGCGGTGTTTCGCAGATCGCGACCCGGCTCCGCGCGCGCATCGGGGAACTCGCGGCCGTCGTTGCGACGCGGACGCGGAGCATCGTGCTCGCGCGCCGGAATCGCCTTCGGTGGCTCGGGCTCCGCGACCTCGGCCGCGTACACCACGACGTCACCGCGATCGACCGACCACGCGCCCCGTAGCAGCAGCACGTGATCGCCGTCGAGCAAGGCCGGCGCCATGCCATCGCCGTGCACCTTCACCACGGTCGCGAACGCCATGCGCAACAGCACCAGCGATCCACCGCCGACCAACACGCCCCACGCGAGCTTCGTCGACCACGAACGATCACGTGGTCGGGCCGCGACCTCGGGCTCGTCCATCTGGGGTCGCTTGGGCATGCGTCGCCGTCTGCAGCGCGGTGCAGAACGCCGCGACATCTTGGGCCACCGCCTGCGCCGGTCCAAAGAAGCTGCGGATCCCTGCGAGCCCACGCGCGCCCGCGGCGAGGCAGGCCGACGCGCGCGTGCCGTCGATGCCCCCGAGCGCGACGACGAAGGCGTCGGCGGGCGCTCGTCCGAGCGCGTCCAGACCGAGCGGCGTGCTCGCGAACGGCTTGCCCGTGTGGGGCGCGAAGATCGGCCCGAGCACGCTGAAGTCGCACAGATCGTGGTCGGCCGCGTCGGGGTCGTGCACGGAGCGGCCGAGCCATGCGGCCGAGCGCAGTCGATCGCGCGCCCGCAGGAGCGCCGCGCGATCGGGATCGCCGCGCAGCACCACGCCCGCGAAGCGCTCGTCGATCACCAGGCGCGCGGCCTCGTCGATCGCGCTCGCGTCGATGCCGAGCAGGATCGGCACCCCGTGCACACGCGCGCGCGCGATGATCGCCCGCAGCCGCGCGCCGATGAGCTGCCACGGCTGCGCCCCGGGCTCGCGCAGCCACAGTGCGATCCGTCCGCGCGCGCCGGCTTCGTGCCAGCGATCGATGCAGTCGGGATCGACCGCACCGGACGGCGGCGTGATCGCGAAGAGCGGTGTCACTCGATCTGACCGGTGATCGGGCTGCTCGGCGACGCGACGCCTTTGATCGGCATGCGCCCCGCCGCGAACGCGAGCCGACCTGCGAGCACGCCGAGTCGCATCGCGTCGGCCATGCGCACGGGATCGTCGGCGAGCGCGATGGCGGTGTTGAGCAGCACCGCGGTGCAGCCGAGCTCCATCGCCACCGCGACGTCGCTCGCCGTGCCGACCCCGGCATCGACGATCACCGGCACCTTCACCGCATCGATGATCATCTTGATGTTGTGCGGGTTGCGGATGCCCATGCCGCTGCCGATCGGGGCCGCGAGCGGCATCACGGCGACGCAGCCGAGGTCCGCGAGCTTGCGGCACACGATGGGATCGTCCGAGACGTACGGCATCACCGCGAAGCCCTCGTCCACGAGGATCTGCGCCGCCTTCAGCGTCTGCTCGTTGTCGGGCAAGAGCGTGCGCTGATCGCCGATGACCTCGAGCTTCACCAGCGGTCGCGCGCCACCGGAATCACCGAGCCCGAGCTCGCGCGCGAGCCGGAGCGTGCGCACGGCCTCGTCGGCGGTGTAGCAGCCCGCGGTGTTGGGCAAGAGCGTGTAGCGATCGCGATCGATCCACGTCAGCAAGTTGTCCTTCGCCGACAGATCGACGCGCCGCAGCGCGACCGTCACGATCTCCGCACCGCTCGCCTGCAGGGCCGCGCGGGTCTGCGCCGCATCCTTGTACTTGCCGGTGCCGACGATCAGTCGCGATCGCCACGTGCGGCCCTCGAGGATCCAACCTTCGTCGCTGTCGTTGTCGCTCATGTTCATCCTCCACCGACGAAGGTCACCACTTCCAGCGTGTCACCTTCACACAGGACAGTCGTGTCATAGGACGCGCGCGGAACGATCTCGAGGTTGCGTTCCACCGCAACCGTGCGCGGATCGAGACCGAGCTCGCGCAGCAACATCGCGATCGTGGGATCGCGATCGAGCGTGCGACGCTGTCCATTGAGGACGATCTCGATCGGCATCGCGCCCATGACCGGTTTGGAGTACACGTCCGCGCCCTGCTCCGTCGAGGGCGGGCACCCCGCGAGGAACGTGGGCTGCTGCACAACGCCACGCTCGGCGTCTGCTCCGTCCACCAGTGTAGGGTTTTCGCAACAGCCGATCCCCGGGCCAGGTCCCTGGTGCAGCGGGCATTTGTTCAGTCATTCCAGCCGCATGCGTTTCCCGCGACGGAGTGTGGCCCATGGCACGCGTCGTGCTCTTAGGCCTTGCCATGCCGATGCCGACCGATTCGCGCCTCCCCACGATCCCTCTGGAGCGCATGCCCGTCGCCGACGTTCTCACCTGCGTCGAGCCGTTCACCGCGGCGCGCCCCCAGGAGATCGAGCAGCTCGCTGCCGCCGCAGTTCGCCTGCGCAAGCCGGCCGGTGCGCCGATCATGGAAGAGGGCACCGCGCCCGACGGCATCTACGTCGTGCTGCGTGGTCGCGTGAACCTCGTGCGCGCCGGTGACGGTGGTCGCGATCTGATTCTGATGACGCTCGGCGTCGGCGATGTCGTCGGTGAGACCTGCGCGTTCGATCGCACGATCTCGACGACCGCTGCGATCGCGGCGGTGCCGGTCGAGGTGCTGCGAATTCCCGCAGAGGTGCTCGCTGCTCACGTGCGTCGCGAGCCCGAGACGATGGTTCGGCTCATGCAGCTCGTCACCGACAAGCTGCGCGACATCGAAGGTGTCGCATCGTCGCTCGCGTTGCACGACGTCGAAGAGCGTCTGCGTCGCACGCTGATCCGGCTCGCGCGTCGTCAGGGTCGTCGCTCGCCGAGCGCGACCGGCTGGATCCTCGCGCCGGTGCCGACGCAATCCGAGCTCGCGCGCATGGTCGGCAGCTGCCGCGAGACGGTGTCGCGCACGCTCTCTGCGATGGCGCGCGATGGTCTCGTGAGCTCGTCGGGGCGTCGCATGATCCTCGACCCGAAGCTCCTCGGTGAGCTCGCGGCCTGACGCGTCGAAATCGGTCTCGCGCATGAAAAGGGCCCTCGAAAGGGGGCCCTTTTTGCTTTCGTGGAAGACGGGACCCGACCTGGAGCGTCGTGGTATGCAGGTCTTCGTGGCGCACGATCCCGCCTTCGCGGCTCCGCCGCCGCCGTCACCCGCGGTGACGGTGCGTCCCACCGCAGCGCGCGTCGACACGGGCGTGCTCGCGCACAACCTGCGGATCGTTGCGAATCACATCGGTAGCGCCTGCCGCGTGCTCGCAGTGGTGAAGGCCGACGGCTACGGCCACGGCGCGATCGAGGCCGCCAAGAGCTTCGTCGACGCCGGCGCATGGGGCCTGGCCGTGAGCCTGGTCGAGGAGGGCGTGGAGCTGCGCGAGGCCGGCATCTTCGGTCCCGTCGTCGTGCTCGGCGGTGTACCGCCGGCGTCGGCCGACGTGCTCGTGCATCGCCGCCTGCGTCCGGTCGTGTGGTCGGTCGATCACCTCGAGATGCTCTCGTCGGCGGTGCGGCGCGCCGGTGCGCATCCGTTGCCGGTGCACCTCAAGATCGACACCGGCATGTCGCGACTCGGGCTCCTGCCGCGCGACCTCCCGCCGTTGCTCGACTGGTTCGTACGCGATGCCGGGCGCACGATCGAGCTCGAAGGCGTGATGACGCACCTCGCGTGTGCCGACGACGTCGTCGACGAGCTCTCGAGCGCGCGTCAGCTCGCGAGCTTCTCCGAGTGCCTCGCGACGATCTCCGCACGCGGCCTGCAACCGACGCTGCGCCACGCGTGCAACAGCGCAGGGCTCGTGCGCTTCCGCGGTGCGCACTACGACATGGTCCGCCCCGGCATCGCGCTCTACGGCGCGGCCTCGGGCCGCGAGGTCGAGCTCGCGTCGCTGCGCCTCGCGATGTCGGTGCACGCGCGGGTGCTCGGCATCCGCGAGCTTCCGGCCGGCGTGCGCGTCTCGTACGGTGGCAACGCGCAGCTCGAGCGCGACTCACGGCTCGCGATCGTGCCGGTGGGCTACGGCGACGGCTATCCGCGTGCGATGTCCGGACGCGCGCAGATGTTGGTCCGCGGCCATCGCTGCAACGTGCTCGGCAACATCACGATGGACGTGTGCATGCTCGACGTCACCGACTTGCCCGATGTGCGCGTCGGCGAAGAGGTCACGCTGCTCGGCCGCCAAGGCGCGGGCGCGATCGATCTCTACGAGCTCGCGCAGTGGGCGGGCACGGTGCCGTACGAGATCACCTGCGGCATCTCGAAGCGAGTGCCGCGTCGATACACCTGATCACTTCGGTGCCGGGGCAGTGGCGTCGGGCTTCGCGGCCTCTGTGGGCGGCGCGTCCTTGCACTCGCCCTCGCCGACATAGTCGGGATCGCAGGGATCGGTGATCGCCTGCTGCTCGCTGCCGTCCTTGCACTCCGCTTCGCCGACGTAGTCGGGGTCGCAGGGATCGGTGATCGTCTGCTCCTGCGTCGGCACGATCGCGGCGCCACCGGGCGTACCGTCGGCGGTCTTCTTCCACTCGACGCGGACCTTGCGGTAGCTCATCCCGTTCACCGGATCGTAGTCCTTCGACTCGCCCTCGACCTGCGCGAGATAGCCGGCGGTGGAGAAGAGCGCGGTCGACTTCTCGGTGCTCTCGGTCTCGCGGCTGCCGTCCTTGGTCGTGAACGTCTCCTTGCGCTTCAGGTCGATCACCAGCCGCACGACGTCTTCGTCGAGCTTGCCGTGGTGATACATGCCGTCGACCTTCGTGGTGACCTTGCCCTCGACGTAGCGACCGAGCTTGCCCTTGCGTCCGCGCCGCTCGTCCTCGCTCCACGTCTCGCCGTCCTTCACCGCGTGATCGGGCACCACGAGGAACGCCTCCTCGAGCCCACGCAGCACCTGATCGATGAGCGCCTTCAGCTCGTCGCTCATCTGCTGCGGCGGCACCGGCATGTACGTGATCTTGCCGGTCGGCAGCACGTTGAAGGTCACGTTGAGGCCCTGCAGCTGCGCGAGCGCATCGCGGGTGAACTCCGCCGGCGAGATCGGTGCCGACGCCGGCAAGCCCCACTTCAGATCGATGTTGGCGAAGCTCGCGCGCACTGCAGTGCCGCCGTGCTCGGGATCGTTGCCGAGCACCTCGAGCCGCACGTCGCACTCGAGCGCTTGGTTGATCGACGCCTGCTGGCCTTCGGCCGACACCGTCTGCGTGTTGCCGATGCGCAGATGGCCTTGATACGTCGCGCCGGGATCGAGGTCGTAGGCCATCTTGATCCCCGCCGCGGGGATCTCGACCTTCTTCATGTCCTTGGGCCCGCACGCGAGCACGGGAGCACCGAGCACGGCAGCGAAGGCCACGCGCGCGAGCACACGACGGAGGCGGTCGTTCGTCATCGGCGGCAAGCGTATGCGCCCCCGCGCGGCACATACAACCTCCGTGGGCTCGCTCAACTCACTGCGTGTCGCGCGACATCTCGGGCCAGATCGGCGCGTCGTCGAGCGATCGCGCGTCGATCGGCGTCTCGGCGGCGCGACGGCGCTCCGCGGCCTCGTTCTTCTTGCGCTCCTCTTCGCGATCCGGGGGACCGATGGGGCGCGCCTGCGTGAACTGCAGGCCTTCCTCGCGGCTGCTGTCGCGCACGTGCACCACCGGTGAGTGCCCCAGATCGAGCGGCAGATAGCCGGTCCATCCCCGCGGCAGCGTCGGCCCGGCCCAGTCGAACACCCAGCGTGCATCGAGCGGGGCCAGGTTCACGCAGCCGTGGCTGCGCTTGTTGCCGAAGCGATCGTGCCAGTACGCGCCGTGCAGCGCGTTGTGCCCCTGGAAGAGCAACACCCACGGGACACCCTGGACCATGTAGGGCTTGTCCTCGTAGTCCTGGTTGTTCATGTCCATCGTCGCGACCTTCGCCCAGATCGGATAGTTGCCGAGCGGCGTCGGCGAGCTGCGTCCGGTGGCGACGAGCGTGGTGAACACGGGCGTGGTGCCGCGGTACGCGACCAGCACTTGCTCGCCGATGTCGACATCGACCCACTGATCGTTGCCGGTCGCCGCGACGCGATCGGCTTCGAGCACGCCTTCGGGGGGCGCGATGACGATGACTTCGTTGAGCTGATCGGCGTCGATCCACTCGCCCGCGCCCACGCGCCACCACTGGGGACGGCTCGTCGAGCTGGGCTCGAGCAGATGGACGCGCTCGCGCTTGCCGAGCGTGCGCACCTTCTCCGCGTCGCTCTTCGGCTCGCTGCGCACGATGGTCTTGTCGGCGTTCGTCCACGCGAACGCCGGGCCTTGCACGAAGCCGTCGAGCGCGACGCCCTGCCAGTCGCTGCCTTCGCCCATCCAGCCGATGCCTTCTCTCGGCACGATCGCGCCGTGCTGCGACTCGATGTAGCTCGCGCCGTCGATCTCGACGCTGCGACGCACGACGATGCTCATGCTCTTGACGAGCTCGCGGCGCACGATGCCGGCCTGCACGTCGGCCACGCTGGCGTACTCGGGCACGCCGTCGTGGCGCACGATCGTGTAGCTGTGTGGCAGACGCTTGCCCGGCAACGGCGGCATCGCACCGCCGCTCGCGGGCGGATCCTCGGTCTTGCGCACGTGCTCGCTGCACACGAAGCCGAACGGCAGCACCGCATACCAGGTCTTGCCGCTGCAGCCTTCCTTGTCGCGGCTCGCCACTTCGCCGCGCACCACGAGCCGCGTGCCGCCAGCGATCGTCGCGACGCGCTTGTGCGGCACCCACGGGCGCCCGCGGATCACCGTCTCGCTGTGTCGCGCCTCGACGTAGCGCACCTCCGACGGCACGACCGTGACCTCGCCTTCGTTCGCGAGCGCGGTGGGCTCGAGCCCGGAGAGCTGCTTCAACGTCGTGAGCAGCAGCAGGGGTCCGATCAGCATCGGCGCGGGCACGCTATCACCGGCTTGCAGGACGTGCCACGCGTGCGCGGCATTCCGCCGCGCTCAGCGAACGAGCGGCAGGCGGTCGCGCACGATCGCGGCCTTGCCCTTGCGGCGCAGCACGGCGGCCTCGTCGCCGTACACGAGCGCACGCGTGGGCTCGCCCAGCTTCGCGAACGCGTTGACCCATGCGCGATAGCTGCCACCGTTTTGCGTCGCGTCGATCACCGCATGCCCGGCCTCGGCGCCGTGGCGCGAGATCAGCCACTCGACGTGCGCCCACTTCGGCGGCTGCGGACGGATCTCCGCGAGGCCTTGCAGCCCACGCGCGATCGCGTTGAGTCGTGCTTGCGCCGTCGCGACGCCGACGAACGGCTGACCATCGAGCGGCGTGTTTCGCTTCGCGCAGAACGTGGAGATGCCGAGCGTGACACGCACGAGCGACGAGAGCTCGCGGATGAACTCGACGAGCTCGGCGACGTCGTCGTCGTTCTCGGTGGGCACGCCGATCATCTGGTAGAGCTTGAGCCCGCGGAAGCCTCCGTGCGCGCGCACGAGCTCGGCGGCGCGACGCAGCGCGGGCGCATCGATCTTGCGCACGAGCAGCGTGCGGAGGCGTTCGCTGATGCCGTCGGATGCGACGGTGATCTGGCGATAACCGCCGCGCGCGAGCGCGTCGAGCAGCGTGGGCGTCAGTCGATCGGCGCGCAGGCTCGACACGCCGACGCCGCGGCCGCTCTCGACGATGCGTGCGACCAGCTCTTCGAGCTCGGGGTGATCGGTCACCGCTGCGCCGACCAACCCCACACGCCGCGCGTGGGCGGGCACGAGCTCGAGCGCGCGCGCGGCTTCCAGGATCCGCATGCCGCCGGTGCTCGGCCCCCGCATCACGCAGAACGTGCACCGTCGCGAGCACCCGCGCTCGGGCTCGACGAGGAACATGTCGGCGAGCTCGGTGTGCGGCGTCGTGATCGCGGCGTGGGCCGGCAACAGCTCCTTCGGCGCGCTCGCGCAGCTCGGCAGCTCGGCGATGCGGCCGGGCGCGTGCTCGCCGAGCACGGTGTGCGGCAGCGAGACCATGCGCTGCAGCGCGTCGTCGCGATCGTGCGCGTCGGCGAAGCGGCGTACGAGCTCGGGCAGGATGGCTTCGGCCTCGCCCGCGACGATCACATCGGCGATGGGCAAGAGCGCCGCGGCGTTGGTATCGGTGAGCGGCCCCCCGGCGACGACGATGGGATCGCGCGCACGACGATCGCGGGCGAGCAACGGCACGCCCGCGCCGTGCAGCATGCGGATCATCCCGGCGAGCTCGAGCTCGTACGCGACCGAGAAGCCGAGCAGCGGATAGTCGGAGATCGGACGCTGCGCTTCGTAGCTGAGGATCGGCTCGCGCGGCGGCGGCCAGGGCAGGGCGGCGCCGCCCCATGCATCGGGCAAGAAGGCGCGATGGCAGCCGATGCCCTCGGCGTGCAACAGCCGGTAGAGCGTCTGGAAGCCGAGGCTCGACATCCCGACGCGATACGGGCTGGGATAGGCGAGGCAGAACGGCGCCGGCTGATCGACGCCGAGCGTGCCGACCTCGTCGCCGAGCCGCTGCTCGATCGTCGCGCGGACGTCGGCGATGCCGACACTCACTAGAACCGCAACGTTGCCGCAGCGCCGCCGCCACGCGGAAGCGCGGAGGGGCCGAGGCCGACCAGCTGCGGACGCTTGCGCAGGCGCGCTTCGTCGCCGCCACGCTTCGCGGCCTTCTTCTGCTTGCCGTACACCGCGAGCAACGCGACGCCGCTCACCAGCAACGCACCGCCGGCGCAGAAGAACACCACGGTCGCGACGTTGTTGCGCGGCAGCTTGTTGCGATCGAGATCGAACACCTCGTCGTCGGCGTAGTCGCCGTCGGGGAAGCCGGTGTTGCCGGGCGACGCGAGGTTCGCGAGGTCGTTGGCCTTCTTGTTGGCGAGCCCCAGGCTCACCGCACCACCGACGATGCCGAGCACACCGACGCCGGTGAGCACTGCGCCCGCGATGAGGAACGGGCTCTTCTTCTTCGCATCGGCGGCCGCACGCTCGCGCTCGATCTTGTCCTCGCGCTGCTGCTTGCTGCCCTGCAGCACCGGCGCGTCTTCTTCGTCGTCGCTGAACCCGCCCGAGGTCGTCGGCGTGGTGGTCGTGGTGGTGGTCGTCGGCGTCGTCGTGGTCGGCTGCGCGTTGGCGCAACCGCTGCGATCGATCTCCATGATCTTCACCTGCGCTTCACCGCGGTTCGGATCGTCGGGCACGAGATCGAGGAAGCGCTGGAACGCGGCGCGAGCCTTCACGCAGTCACCGGTCTCGTACGCTGCCGAGCCGATGTTGAAGTTGAACTTGTGACGATCGGGCGTGTAGTTGTAGTACGCGTCCTCGAACTTCGTGAGCGCCGTCGCGGCATCGCCGGCCGACAGCGCCGCGTTGCCTTCGCCGAAGAGCTGCTTGGCCATCTGCAGCTTCTGCTCGGGTGTCATCGCCGCGGGATCGCCGGCAGGTCCGCTCGGCGGAGGTGCAGCGATCGCGACGCTCGGCAAGGCGAGCGCGCTCGCGACGGTGAGACACAGAGTCTTGGCGATGACGGTGGAGCGCATGAGCTGGGCGGCCTCTCGGGGCTGGGAGATCAACCGAAGGGATCGACGGTCTTGGGCTTGCCGCCACCCGACGGCTTGCCACCACCACCGCTCGGCTTCTTCTTTTTCTTCGGTGCGGACTTCTTCGGCGCCGGTGCGGGTGTTGGCGTCGGTGTGCCTGCGGCCGTCGCATCGGGCGTGCCCGCAGCACCAGGCGTTCCCGGCGTGACGGGCTGACCGGGCGCACCGGGTTGACCTGCGACGGGCTGACCGGGCGCACCGGGCTGACCCGCGACGGGTTGACCGGGCGCACCGACGGGCTGACCGGGCGCACCGACGGGTTGCCCCGGTGCACCGACCGGCTGACCGGGCGCACCCGGTGTCGCCGTCGCGCCGGGCGTCGGCGGTGGCGGAGTGCCGGGCTTCGCAGGATCGGTCTTCGTCTCGGTCGCGGCGACGACGGCAGGTGTCGTCGGCGTCTCGGGCTGCGGGCGCAGGAAGTACATGCCTGCGATCACCGAGCCGAGGATCACGATGCCACCACCGATGCCGAGCCCGAGCCCGATGCCACCACCGGATCGCGGCGGCGGCGAGTGCATCTCGTAGCCGCCGTGCATGTGGGCTTGATCGGGCGGTGCCATCGGCATCGGACCGATCGTCGTCCCGCCCGGCACCGCGACCGGCTCAGGGACCGGCTCCGGCTCGGGCATCGTCGGCGTCATCGCCAACTCGTCCACGAGTTGACCGAGCAGGTCATCGAACGCGTCGGCGTCTCGTCTGGCTTGGTTGCTCACGGGACCTTGGTCCTTTCCCGCTTCGAGGCGGGCATGTTAGCGCCTGTAGGATTCAAGGGACAAGAGATCGAGCGATCACGTGGTGCGCATGCGAGCCCGCGAGCGCGGAGCCTTCGGTTCGGTTGCACGTGTCGCTGCGAAAGAAGTGCCCACCGCCGACGCATCTCGGCTTTGGTGGGCGAGCCCTGCGATCAGGCATGATACACGCCTGCGCAGCTCGTTGAAATCGGCCGCGTGACGCGGCGAGGGCGGCTGCGCATGCACGCGGGCCTTGGACACCGCAGGCGCGGCCGGCAACGGGCCGGGGTGGGCGAGCGTCGCACTCGTGCGCGGCGGCTCGCTCGGCGCGTCGGGATCCTGCGCGGACCACAGCGCGAGGGTGCGCTCGTCCATGTACAGCGCGCGGCTCACCTCGAGCTGCAACGCGTGGATGCCTTCGGCGGGTCTGCCGAAGCGACGAACGACCTCACCGCCGTGATAGGGATCGTTGAGGCGCAAGCGCAGCTCCGGCCCGCCGGAGATGCCCGCGAGCGCATCGAGCGCCAACCGCTCGATGCCGGTGCTGCACGAGCTGCTGCCCAGCGTGCCGACCACGAGATCGATGCCGACGGTGTTCGGCATGCTGTGCGCGTCGAGCAGGATCGCGTAGCCGAAGTGTCGGCGCCGGCGCTCGAGCAACGTCTCGAGCGCGCGGTAGTAGGGCTCGTGGAATCGTTCGATGCGCGCACGGAAGTCCGCGAACGCGAGCGGCCCGTGGAGCAGCGGCACGTTGCCGAGCGCCGAGCTCCACACCACGCCGCGTCCGGGTCGGCTGTGATCGATGTCGTCGTGATCGCGATCGGTCGCGATCACACCGGGACGTCGGCGCGGGCGCGGCGCGGGATGATCGGGGACGACGCGCGCGGAGATGTCGTCGCTCGCACGATTCAGATCGACGAGCAGTCGACTGTAGATCGCCTGCACCGTCGCGGCGCCGAGCTCGTGCGCGCGCGTGTACACGTGATCGACTTCGTAGTCCGCGTTGCGAGCGAAGTCGACGACCGGAGTGGGCCCCAATCCTTCGGGCCACGCGAGGCCGACGTGGGGGAAGCTGATCACGAGCGGCGACCACTCGCGCGCGGCGCGGAATTGCAGCGGCAGCGGCGTCTCGGGTGGGAGCCCGAGATCCTCGGCGTCGAGCCGCTCGTCGGCTGCGTCCGACGATGGCCACATCGCGCGCGGCGACGGCATGGTCGCGCGCAGCATAGCAAGGCCGTGCGGTCACTCGCCCGCTCTCGCGCGACGACGCACGAAACGGTGTGCTCGGGCGCTACTTGCTGCCGCCGACCTTCGCGCTCGCGGCAGCGCTCGTGCGCGGCGCGACCGTCGACGACGACGGGTTCCACACCGAGCCCCTCGCGATCCCGATCTGGAGCGCGACCGCGAGGCCGAGCACGTATGCACCGGAGTCGACGCCGGTCTCGCCGACCAGCGAGATCTGCGAGCCGCGACGGAAGCCGTAGGCATAGCCGGCGCGACCGGTGGCGCGGTAACCGACGCGCGGTTGGTCGACGCCCATGGGTAGATTCGTGTACTCGCGACCCGACACACCGCCGCGGATCCCCGCGAACCACTGCCCGGCGTAGTCGTGGAATTTCGTGTGGAGGAATCGCGTGTACGTCGCGCCGGTGTCGGTGGTGAACCCGCGCGTCGCGATCACGTCGTACCAAAAGCGCGTGTCGACCAAGATCTGGTGCTCGAGCCGCGGCTGGAACGCGGCCTCGAACTGCAGGAACGGCGCGCCGACACCGTCGCCGCGGCCGACGCGATCCTTCTGCAGCACCGGTGCGTCGTAGAGGAAGCCGACGCGCACACGGATGCCCTTCGGACGATCGAGGTACGAGGGATCCTCGGTCACGCTGCGCAAGCGATGCACGAGTCGCGGGCTCGCACGACGCGCGAGCAAGCCGCGTGACTGCAGCACCGCGAGCACGGCCGACGTGCGTGGCCACGCGCTGAAGGTGTTCGAGCGGCGATACACCGCGTCGCGGATCGCCTTGCGATCCTCCGGGCTCGGATCGCGCGCGAGGATGTTCTCGGCCTTCAGCGCATCGACGATCGCGTCGACCATCATGTCGCTGCCGGCGTTCAGATACCGGCCGTAGCCGAGCCCGCCCGCGGGCACGATGTCGAGCGAGAAGCGCGTGTCGGAGAGCCCGCTCTGGTTGCCGCCGCCGAAGTCGTCGACGCTGACGTGCGCGAGTCGTTCCGAGAGCCCGAGCTGCGCGAACGCGTGCACGTCGGTCTTGCCGAAGTACACGTGCGCTTCGCCGACGCCGGCGAGCGCTTGTCCGACGTAGAGCGTGTTGCCGGTGTCCTCGCCCATCTCGGCGAGCGCCGTGTCGTCGCCGTTGCGGATCCGACTCGACAGCTCCGCCTTGATCGACCAGCCCCAACGGTTGCGCTCGTCGACGTAGCGCGCCTTGGCTGCGACGCCGCCGTCGGCGACGAGCGGTTGCTGGCGCGACATCGTGTTCACGCCGAGGTCGAGCCGACCGAGCACGAAGCCGAACTCGCGCTCGCGCGCGCGCAGGTTCGCGGGCAGCGGCTTGTCGCTCGCGGTCGGATCGGCGACCTCTTCGGTGACGCTGGCTTCGCCCATCGTGCCGAGCTGCGGACCGCCGAGCACCGCGTCGTCGCTGCCCGCGTTGGTCTCCGCGCGGCCGGACAGGCGCGCGTCGTCCTGCGGCACGGCGCCCAGCGCCTTCAAGGCCTTCGCGGCGTCTTCGCGCACGAAGGTGTCGAGGCTGCGGTCGGCGTAGATCTTCTGCAAGGGACCGACGGCGCGCAGATCACCGTGCTTGCCCAGGCCTTCGATCGCGATCGAGAGCACCGCGTCGTAGCGCTCGGTCTCGACGATCTCGAGCAGCGCGTCGGTGGACTCGCGCGAGCGCACGTCGCCGAGCGAGGCCGCGATCTCGCGCCGCTTCTTGCGCCACTCGTCCTCTTCCATCCCGGTCGGCCGCGCGCGGAGGATCGAGATGTCGTCCTCGGCGGCCGCGGCTGCGGGGCCGGCCGCATGCACGCGCTGCGAGCTCGATGCGACGAGCAGCACTCCGACCAGCGGAAGGATCCGACGCGCGCGGCTCACTCGGGGTCGAGCCTCCCGCACCAACCGATGATGCCTTCGACCTCGTTGGCGCTCGCGTCGGGATCGTCGTTGTCGACCGGCTCGATCTTCGCGAGCTCGGGGCACTGCGACTCGTCGATGCACGCGAGCACGGTGTCGCCGATGTCGTCGAACGACTCTTCGATCTGATCGATGCAGCGATCGAAGATCTTCGGGTCGTCCGGGTTCATCGGATCGTCTGGGAACAAGATCACGCCGCACTTCGCGAGCTTCATGCACGCGTCCCACGACGTGAGCTCGTCGTCGCTCGGTGCGTCGCAGCCGAGCGCGAGCCCGGCCGGCTCGGCGCACGCGTCGTAGTAGCCCTGCTGATCGCCGCTACACGCCGTCGCGATGCCGAGGAAGAGCATCACGACGAAGGAACGCGGCCCGGGCATCCGTGAACAACGTAGCGAGGCGTTCGCTGCGCCGTCAAATCCGGCAGTAGGCCTCAGTGGTGGGGGCTGTGGGCCATGTCCGCGCGAGCGGGATGCGTTGCCGAAAGCTCCCACCGATTTTGCGGCGTGGGACGAGCTCGACGGAAATCGCCGACGGTCCAGAGTCTGAGCCGATCGGACATGGCAGGGGTCGGCTCGCCGAACCGCGCGCCCCCGACCGGGACCGTCCAGTCGGGTGGGGACGCGGGCTGACCACGATCCTCCTTCTCGCGCAGCGAGAAAAGCCGCCCCGGAGCGATCCGCGGGCGGCTTCTTTGTCGTGGTCGCGCCCTGCGTGGCGAAGCCACGTCGGGCTCGGGCTGACTCTTTTTTGGTGACCCCACCGGGGATCGAACCCGGGTTTCAGGGATGAGAACCCTGCGTCCTAACCGCTGGACGATGGGGCCAGGGTGACCGGCGCCTGCCGGTCTGGTTCGGGGACAAGGATTCGAACCTTGATAGGCGGTACCAGAAACCGCAGTCCTACCGTTAGACGATCCCCGACCGTGCTCTGGTGTGGGTGCGAAAGATGGCGAAGCGGACCCGGTCTGTCAAGCGCTCGCGCATGCGGGTTGTACTAAGCTCCCGGCGCTCCCATGACCCACCGCGCTGTGCTCGCGCTCGCCGCCTTCGTCCTGCTCGGCGGATGTCCAGCTCCGTCCCGACCGCCCACCGATCCCGGCTCCTCGAGCGGGGGCACGTCGGTCGGCCCCGCGCTCCCCGCACGCAAGCTGCCCGACGCCGGCAGTGATCCCGCGGTCGCGGTCGGCATCCGCGGTGCGATCACCAGCGCCGAGGCGCACGCGAGCACAGTCGGTCGCGACGTGCTCGAGCACGGCGGCAACGCGGTCGATGCCGCGGTCGCGGTCGGCTTCGCGCTCGCGGTGACGCATCCCTCCGCGGGCAATCTCGGCGGCGGCGGCTTCATGGTCGTGCGCATGGCCGACGGTACGACCGCGGCGATCGACTACCGCGAGCGCGCGCCCGGCAAGGCGACGCGCGACATGTATCTCGACGCCAAGGGCAACCCCACCGACGCGCGGCTCGTCGGTGCGAAGGCAGCGGGCATCCCCGGCACCGTCGCCGGGCTCGCGCTCGCACACGAGAAGTTCGGCGCGCTGCCCTGGAAGGATGTCGTCGCGCCTGCGATCGCGCTCGCGAAGAACGGCCACACGCTCGACTCGTGGCACGCCGAGGATCTCGGCAACGGCTTCGATCGCATGACGAAGGCGAAGCTGCCCGAGTCCGCGAAGCACTACGTCGGCAAGGACGGACAGAAGCTCGCCGAGGGCGCGACGTGGGTGCAGCCCGAGCTCGCGGGCACGCTGCAAGCGATCGCCGACGGCGGCGCGAAGGCGTTCTACGACGGCCCCATCGCCGAGACGTTCGCGCGCGAGGTGACGAAGGCCGGCGGCATCTGGACCGTCGACGATCTGCGCGCGTACAAGGCCGTGGAGCGCGAGCCGATCGTCTTCGACTATCGCGGGCACACCGTGATCACGATGCCGCCGCCGTCCGCCGGCGGCGTGGTGCTGCGGCAGCTGCTCGCGGCCGCCGAGGTGCTGCAGCTGCACGACAAGCCCTGGCGCAGCGTCGACGAGGTGCATCTGTACGTCGAGTCGGCGCGACGCACGTACGCCGATCGCAACCTGCTGCTCGGTGATCCCGACTTCGTCGAGCTGCCGATGGCGCGGCTGCTCGACGTCTCGTACGTGAAGAAGCGCGTCGCCGACATCGATCCGAACAAGGCCACGCCGTCGTCGCAGATCGGGGCCGGGCTCGCGCCGGGCAAGCCCGAGGGCGAGCAGACCACGCACTTCTCCGTGATCGACGAAGCCGGCAACGCGGTGTCGAACACGTACACGCTCAACCTCGGCTTCGGCTCGCTCTTCGTCGTGCCGGGCACGGGCGTGCTGCTCAACAACGAGATGGACGACTTCGCCGTGAAGCCCGGCACCGCGAACGCGTTCGGGCTCGTGCAGGGCGAGCAGAACAAGATCGAGCCCGGCAAGCGCATGCTCTCGTCGATGACGCCGACGATCCTCGTGAAGGACGGCGAGCTGCGTGCGGTGCTCGGTACGCCCGGTGGGCCCACGATCACCACGACGGTGTCGCAGCTCGTGCGCGCGCTGGTCGACTACGGCATGACGGTCGACGCCGCGGTCGCGTCGCCGCGCATCCATCATCAATGGTTGCCCGACATGATCTGGGCCGAGGATCGGATGTCGCCCGAGCTCGAGGCCGGGTTGGTCGCGAAGGGCCACCAGATCCGCAAGCGCGGCTCGATGGGCCACGCGAACATCATCGAGGTCGACCCCGCGACCAAGGGCTTCCGTGCGGTCGCCGACGTGACGCGCGATGGTGGCAAGGCGGTCGCGTTCTGAGACCGACGATCTACTTGTTCGACATCGACGGCACGCTCATCGACGGTGGGGGCTCGGGCCGCGCCGCGATGGAGCTGGCCTTCGCGGAGATCGTCGGCGACGACACCGCGCTGCCGCGCGTGCGCTTCAGCGGCATGACCGACCCGGGCATCGTGCGCGCGGGGCTGCGCCTGCTCGGCGGCGATCCGGAACACGACGCCGGGATCATCGCGCGCGTGCTGGAGCACTACCTCGCGCGGCTGCCCGCCGTGATCGCGGCCAGCCCGAGATTCGCGGTGCACAAGGGCGTGCGCGCGCGGCTGGCCGAGCTCGCAACCCGCGATCGCGTGGCGATCGGCCTCGGCACCGGCAACCTCGAGCCGGGCGCGCGGCTCAAGCTGACGCCGATCGAGCTGGTCGACGCGTTCGCCTTCGGTGGATACGGATCCGATCACGAGGATCGTGCGGAGCTGCTCGCGATCGGAGCCGACCGCGGGGCCGCGACGCTCGGCTGTGCGCGCGCCGACTGTCGCGTCGTGATCATCGGCGACACGCCCAAGGACGTCGCGGCGGCGCAAGCGATCGGTGCGGAGTCGATCGCGGTGGCGACGGGCCTGTTCACGGTCGACGAGCTGCGCGAAACCGGCGCGACGATGGTCGTGCCCGACCTCGAGCACGATGACGCGCGCAGCTTCCTCGCGTGATCACTCCTCGACGTCGAGCGCTTTCGCGAGCTCGTGCAGCCGCGCCTTGATCCGCTCGAAGCGCTTGCGCAGCGCGGCGGTGAGTCGCTTGACGCTGTCGGCGGTCGGCGACTCGGGATCGACGATGCGCGCGATGTCTCCCCACGACAGCCGCCGATCGACGCGCAGCACCAAGAGCGTGCGATCGTCCTCGGCCAGCTGCTCGCGGAGCCGCGCGACCGCAGCCTTCACCTCGGTGCGCAAATGCGGCAGCGTCCGCGTGCGCACGCGGTCGACGACGGCGGCGATCTCCGGCACTTCCGACAGCGCGATCGCACGGTTCTTCTTGCGCGTCTTGTCGCGACGCGCACGCGCGAGCGCGTTGTAGGCCAGCCGATACGACCACGTGCGGAACGTCGACTCGCCGCGAAAGCCGGGCAGGCCGCGCCACAGGTCCTCGCAGTAGTCCGAGAAGATGTCGCTGCTGTCCTGCTGTCGTCCGGTCGCGACGAACAGGAAGCCGAGGATCTCCGGCCCGTAGCCTTTGATCGCAGCGGTCGCGGCCGCGCCGAAATCCCCATCGGCGTGTCGAGCTGCGATGACGCGCTCGAGCTCCTCGCGTTCGGCGACCTGCACTCTCGTTCGCGATGCTGCCCGAGTCGGCGCTCGCTCGCCACTCGTCGACGCGTCCGGCTACGGCGACGCCGAGCGCGCGCGTTCGCGTGCCGCCTTCGCTTCGTCGTGACGCCCCGCAGCAGCGAGACGCTCGCTGAGCTTCATCCACGTCGCGATCCGATCGGCGTGATCCGCGGGGAGGAGCTCGTCCGCGCGCGCGGCCGCCTCGCGCGAGCGTGCGAGCGCGGCTTCGTGGCGACCGGCGGCCTCGAGCAGCTTGGCGTGGCTGCGTATGATCGCCAGCTGCTCAGGACGCTGCGCCGGAAGCTTCTCGGTCACGATCCGCATCGCATCTTCGAACTCGGCGATGCCGGCGTCGACGCGACCGGTGTGCACGAGCGCTTCGCCGTACGAAAGGCGGGTGATGCCGAGGCTGAGATCATCGGCCGGCAACTTCGCGCGGAGGATCGCGAGCGCACGCTCGAGCTGCGCGGCCGCGACCGCGTACTCGCCCAGCGCGAGGCTCACGTCGCCGCGGTTGCCCAGCGCCTGTCCGACGCGCACCGAGTCGGGGCCGAACGCACGCTCGGCATGGACGAGCGATTCGTCCATCAGGCGCGCCGCTTCGGGGCGCTGGTTCATCTCGTTACGGAGATGGCCGTAGTTGCCGAGCGCGAAGAACAAGCCCGCATCGTCGTCGGCCTTGCGGTGGATCGCGATCGATTGCTCGTAGTTCTTCGCAGCCGCCTCGCGGTTGCCCGCGTTCGCCTCGGCGTCACCGATCTGCCGGTATACTTCGCCGACGATCGGCGACTCGGGCCCGAACACGGCGCGCCGGATCGCGAGCACGCGATCGAGCGATCGCCGGGCTTCGTCGCCACGCGAGAGCATCGCGAGCGAGTGCACGCGGTTGCCCAGCACCATCGCCACCTGCATGTGATCGGGGCCGCGCACGCGCTCGACGAACTCGAGCGCACGATCGTGGGCCGCGAGCGCTTCTTCGAAGCGACTCTGGCGCTCGAGCGCGGTGGCGAGCAACGTCATCACACGCGCACGCGGTCCGTCGTCGAGCGTGGGCTCGTCGAGCAGCGCGTGGCCCATGCGTTCGACGTCCGCGTAGCGATCGTTGTAGAAGGCGATCTCGAACGCGGTGACGCGCAGCTCGTTCATGCGCCGTGCCGACCAGTCGAGATCCTCGGCCAACGCCTGCGCGCCGGCGAGCAGGCGCTCGGCCTCCGCGTAGCCGGCCGAGGTGCGACCGACCGCGCTGGCGAGCGAGACCTGGGTGACCGCGAGCGCGTCGCGATCGGTGCCGGCGAGCGCGAGCGTGTGCGCGGCGGACAGGTCCACGATCGCATCGTCGCGGCGGCCCATGTCGAGCAAGAGCCGGCCGCGCAACCGCCGAGCCTCCGCGAGCGAGTGCGCGAAGCCTTCCTGCTCGAGCGTGGGGATCAGTGCGTCGAGCGCCTGCTGCCCGCGCGACGTCGTGACGGCGGCCTCGGCCACGGCACGATCGAGCTGCGCGGTGAGCTGGGCATGCACCTCGGCGCGCTCCGGCGTGACGAGGTCGGTCGTGATCGCGGCGTCCGGTCGGGCACACATCGCCACGTCGGGCAGCTGCGCCACGAGTCGCTCGGCCGAAACCATCGCGTCGACATCGGCGTCGTCGTACAGCGCGATCGCGGCGGCGAAGCGGGCGCGCGCGCGCTCGAGGCAATCGCTGCGCGCATCGAGGCGTTCGGACGACTGCTGACCCCGCACGTGGGTCGCCGCGCACGCGTCGCTCGCCGCTGCGCGCCACGCGTCGGCCCACGCGTCGAAACCGGGCTCGAGCACGTTCAACGTCGCGTCGCGCAGCGGACCGGAGACGCCGGCCAACGCCTGGCGCAGCGCGTCCTTGTGCGCGCTCGACCACGAGCCGTCGATCGCCGCCGCAGCGTCGGCGCAGGGATCGTCGTCGGCTTGCGCCACCCACCGTCCGGCGGCGAGCAATGCCGCGCCTGCGAGCAGCAAGCCGCCGAAGCGAAAGCGTCGCGCACGACGATCGCCGTGCGGTGCCGGATCGAGCGCGGCGACGAGCGCGTGCATGTCGACGTAGCGCTGCGCCGGATCGCTCGCGAGCCCGCGGCGCAGCACCTCGTCGAGCCACGGCGGCACCTCGCGGTTCGCCATGCCCGGCTCGTCGGGACGCCGGCCGTGCAGCGCCTCGAACAACGCGACGCAGAACGCGTACTGATCCGAGCGCGCGTCGGCGCGTCGGTTGGTCGCCTGCTCGGGTGCCATGTACTCGGGCGTGCCGACGGTCGCGCCGGTGAGCGTCACCGACTCCCGTCGACGATCGCCCGGCGACGTCACGGGCGTGTGCGTGCCGGGATCCAACGCGAGCCCGAAGTCCGCGACGCGCACGCGCACGCCTTCGTGCGCACGCGGTGGCGTGACCAGCACGTTGTCGGGCTTGAAGTCGCGATGCACGATGTCGGCGTCGTGCGCCGCTGCGAGCCCGCGCCCGGCCTGGCGATACACCTCGACGATCTCGAGCCACGTGCGTGGCTGCGCGGCGATCCACTGCCGTGCGTTGGTGCCGTCGACGAGCTCCATCGCGATGTAGCCGCGCGAGCCATCGACGCCGACCTCGTAGACCGCGACGACATGCGGATGCGCGAGCCGAGCCATCGCCCGTGCTTCTCGCCACACTCGCGCCGCGCGATCGCTGGGCCCGATCTCGTGCACCTTGAGCGCGATGCGGCGCGACAGCACGAGATCCGTCGCTTCGTACACGACGCCCATGCCACCTGCACCGAGCTCGCGATGGATGCGATAGCTCTGCGCGAGGATCGTGCCCTCGGGCAGGCGCTCTTCGCCGAGCGCGATCGGGGGCGCGGCCGCGACCGATCGCAACAGCGGATCGTCGAGATCCGCGTCGAGATCGTCGTCGTCCCCCGCGGTGTTCATCGCTGCATCATGCCGAGGTCGCGCGCGCGCTGTCGAACGCGCGAGCGCGCGCCGCTCGCGGCAGCGTGGGGATGCGGGCAGGGCACCGTCGACTTCGAGTCACGCCGACGCGGATGTGACCCTATTTTCTCGCTCAGGCCCCAAACAGGCCGATCGCGCAGGCGAACGGGCGCTCGATCTGGCACACGTTGGCCACGCAGCTCGAGCCGCTCTGGCACACGCCGGTGCACGGCTCGCCGGCCGCCGGCGCCGCAATGCACATCTCGTTCTCGCAGGTCGCGTCGTCGTCGCAGCGGCGGCCGAGCACGCTCATGTTCGGCGAGCACGGCGAGCCCGCGGCGGGCAGCAGCGCACAGGTCTTGCTGGCCTGATCGCAGTAGCCGTCGAGATCGCAGAGGTCGAGCTCGCCCAAGCATGTCTGTCCGACCTCGGGCAGCGACGTGCACGTCGACGCCCCGTTGATCTCGAGCGACGTGCACACGGTGCCGTTCACACACGAGTCGCCTTGCATGCACGGCTGGCCCTCGGCGATCGCCGCGTTCACGCGGCACACGTTCGCGATGCACTCGAGTCCTCGCTGACAGCTGTCGCCGCTCGTGCCCATGAGATCGGTGCACGGCGCACCCGCGACATCGTCGCCGTAGAAGAACTTGCAGCGCAGATCGAGGCGCTCGAGCGCGTCGGCATCGGTCGCGATCTCGGTGAGCGACTTGCAGCCGATCTCGCCGAACGCGGCGAGCACGTCGCCGACGCACTGCGCGTCGTAGGTGAGCCCGGCGTCGTCGCCTTCGTCGAGGCCGGCGCGCAGTCCGGCTTCGACCGCATCGAGACACGCGTCCTCGTCTTCGAAGGGGCTGTCGACGTAGTCGGCGCAGCCGCACTCGATGAACGCGTCGCACGCGGTGGCGGGCACGACCTCCGGTGCGTCGTCTTCGGGCACCGGCTCGCCGGAGATCGGACCCGAGTCACCGTCGTCGGTGCACGCGACCGCGAGCGCGGCGCCGAGGAGCAAAGCCGAAGCGATCGAACGCAGATGGGCGGCGTGGGGCATGACGTCATGCTCGCGCGAAGCGGCGCGCAGCCCAAGCGACGCACGCGGCCCGAGTGGCCGCCGTCACCCCCACATCGTGGGCGGAGGGTGTCCACGATCACGCCTGCGGGCCGAAAGCGCTCCGCCGATCCACCGCGCGCACGGCCGACTGGACCGCGATCACGGCATCGAACGCGGGCGCCAGCACGTTTTGCGATGCTGTGCGTAGGAAGGTCGGCCCATGGAGCGCATCGGCGAGTACCTCGTCCGCCGTCTGGTCGGCGAGGGTGGGATGGGCAAGGTCTACGAGGCCGAGGAGCGCCTCAGCAAGCGCAGGGTCGCGCTCAAGGTGCTGCGCCCCGAGCTCGCGCGCTCGGAGGAGGGCCGGCGGCTCTTCCTCAACGAGATGACGATCCTCGCGCATCTCGATCATCCCAACATCGTGCGCGCGCTGTCGTGCAGCGAGATCGATGGCGAGCTCGTGATGGCGCTCGAGTTCCTCTCGGGCAGCACGCTGCGCGAGCTGCTCGCGTCGCGCGGACGATTGCCGTGGCAGGAGGCGGTGGGGATCGCGGCGCAGATCACCTCGGCACTCGGCGCTGCGCACCGCCAGCAGCCGCCGATCGTGCACCGCGATCTCAAGCCCGAGAACGTGATCGTGCTGCCCGACGGGCAGA
>DASZPU010000420.1:0-6576 GCA_035550195.1 Nannocystaceae bacterium | reverse complement strand
AAGCCGGGCACGAGCAGTTCGTCACCGTCGAGAACTCGATGGGCATCGTGCATCGCTCGCAGGGCGCACTGCCGCCGGCGTCGAGCGAGCTGCGCAGCGAGGTCCGCATCGTCGCCGAGCTCGCACGCACCACGCTCGGCGAGGACTCGCGCGTGCCGTGGGCCGAGCTCGCCGACGACTACGATCGCATCCGCGAGCGCATCGCCCAGGTGATCCCCGGCTTCGACGACTACAACCGCCGCGTGCGCGAGCCGGGCGGCTTCGCGCTGCCCAACGGTCCGCGCGGGCGCACGTTTCCGACCCCGAGCGGCAAGGCGTTGTTCACGGTGCATGCCATCCCGCGGCTCGATCCCGGCGAGGGCCGGCTGCTGATGACCACGATCCGCAGCCACGATCAGTTCAACACCACCGTGTACGACCTGGACGACCGTTATCGCGGCATCCATGGCTTCCGCCGCGTCGTGCTCATGCACGAGCACGACATCGCGCATCACGGTCTGCACGAAGGTCAGCTCGTCGTCATCACCTCGCACTTTCGCGGGCAAGTGCGCAGCGCACCCGGCTGGGTCGTGGTGCGCTACGATATTCCGCGCGGCAATGTGGCCACCTATTTCCCCGAGGCCAACGTGCTGGTCCCGGTCGACAGCTTCGCCGACAAGAGCCACACGCCGACTTCGAAGGCGATCATCGTGTCGATCGCCGCGCAGACCTGAACCTACTTGCCCTGGAGCTTGCCATGAAGAGGATCCCTGCCCTGCTCCTGCTCGCGATTCCGTTGGCGTGCAGTGACGACGGCCTCGCGCAGAACGACACCGACTCGGGCGAGAGCGGCGACGAAGAGACCTCGAACCCCGACACCACCGTCGGCACCACGCTGTCGACGACCACGGGCACCGCGACGCAGAGCACCAGCGAAGCCGACGAGAGCAGCAGCGAGTCGACGCCCGCCGATTCCACCACCGGTCCGACGATCGAGGTCAGCGCCGCAGTCGCGCTGCACGACGGCCAGCCGATGGTCGCCGATCTCACGCTCGTGCTCTCGGCGCCCGGCAGCGCCACCGTGACGCATGCGAGCGACCAAGGCGTCGTCATCACTCCGCTCGATGTGAGCGACGAGACGAACCTGGTGTTCCGCGTACGCGGCCTCGCGCCCGACGTCGACCACACGCTCGCGTTCGAGGTCACGCCCGAGGCGGGCGGCGACGTGGTGTCCGACCAGGTCGACTTCACCACGAATCCAGCGCTGCCCGGCTTCATCGGCGCGTTCGAGCTCGAGACCACCGACGTCGATCCCGAGCCGGTCTACCGCTTGCTCGATCTCAACGTGTTCCCGATCAGCGAGAACAACGGGCTCGCGCTCGTCGATCCCGCCGGTGTCACGCGCTGGTACCTCGGCGCGCCGAACACGACGATGGGTCCGCCGTCGGTGTGGGCCGCACCGAAGATCCTCCCCGACGGGCAGATCATGTATCTGCACGCCGACACGCTGTGGATCCGCGACGAGCTCGGCAACACGAACCTCGAGCTGCCTGCGCTCGACATCGATCTCCCCTCGCTGCACCACGACGTGGTCGCGCTGGACAACGGCAACTTCCTCACGATGTCGTTCGTGTTCCAGGAGGTCGACTACGGCGGCATGACGGGCGTGCTCAACGTCGCCGGCGATCTGCTGGTGGAGCTCACGCCCGACGGCGAGATCGTGTGGGAGTGGAATTCGTTCGACCACCTCGACCCGCTGCGCACGCGCGCCGACTTCGACACCACCACCTACTACGATCCGTTCACGATGCAGAGCGGCCAGGACTGGACGCACGGCAACGGCCTCATCTACGACGCCGACGCGGACACCGTGCTACTGTCGATGCGCCACCAGGACTGGATCGTGCTCATCGATCGCGCGACGGGTGACATCCTGTGGCGGCTCGGCGACGAAGGCGACTTCGCGCTCGCGCCCGAGGACACCTGGTTCTTCCACCAGCACTCGCCGCAGTGGCAGCCCGACGGCTCGTTGCTGCTGTACGACAACGGCGTCGGCAATCCGTACATCGATCCCGCCGAGGTCGAGACGCACGCGATACGCATCGAGCTCGACTTCGACCTGATGACCGCAGACGTGGTGTGGCGCGACGACGAGCCGCCGTTCATCTCGGTGTTCGCCGGCGATGCCGACCTGATGCCGGGCGGTCACTACCTCGTCGCGGATCCGATCTACGTCGACGGCAAGGCCTCGCACGGACGTCTGCGCGAGCTCGAGCTCGGCCACGATCCCGAGCGCATCTGGTCGATCCGTCTGCCCGACAACTACTTCGTGTACCGCGCCACGGCCCACGAGCAGATCATCGGGCTCGCTACGGAGTAGACACTTCCACCAGCTCGGGCGCCAGCACGCGCACGAGCTCGCGCGGATCGAGCTCGACCAACATGCCGCGTCGTCCACCGTTGACGAAGATGCGCGGCAGGCTCGCGATGCTCGACTCCATGTAGACCGGCATCGCGCGCTTCGTGCCGAACGGCGAGGTGCCGCCGACTTGGTAGCCGCTGTGGCGATCGGCGATGGCGGGCTGACACGGCTGGATCGACTTCACACCGATGTGCCGCGCGAGCGCCTTCGTCGACACCTGACGATCGCCGTGCATGAGCACGATCAGCGGACGCTTCGTGTCGTCCTCCATCACCAACGTCTTGATCACTTCGTGCTCGTCGACACCGAGGCACGCGGCGCTGTGCGAGGTGCCGCCTTTCTCCTCGTAGTCGTACACGTGCGGTGTGTAGGCGACTCCGGCCGCACGCAACACACGGATTGCCGCCGTCACGGGCAAGTTGTCCTTCGCCACGGCCCGAGACTCGCCGATTTCTTGGGGCCGCGAAAAGCCCGTGCTAGAGGCCTGCGATCATGCGGATGCAGCTGCTGCTCTGGGTGCACAACCATGCGCCGGAAGACGGCGACCGCGGACGCCTCTGCGGGCTCTCGGTGGGGACCTCGCCGCAGGTGCAGGTGCTCGGACCGGTGCGACCGATCGCATCGTTCGCGGAGTTCCGCTGCGATGCCGAGCAGGCCGATCCGCTCACCGAGCTGCAGATCGCGGTCGCGAAGGCGTTCGCGTGCGCGGGTGCGGTCGCGCCGGGCTTCCACATCGAGTACCGCGGCGCGCGCAGCGAGCTGCGACTCGGGCTCGAGCCGGGCTTCGATACGCCGCACAGCGTGCTCGAGCCGCTCGCGAACCTGCTCCGTGGCGTGCGCGTGCAGGGCGGCGTGTTGGTGAGCGCCGGCTCGCCGCGCGCGCTCGCGTAGATTGCGACAGCGCCCGTCGGTCGCACTCGCTGATCGCCTTCGCGGAATTTTTTTGTCAGGCTCCGCTGATGCTCCGCCTGCACTTCGTTCGCCACGGCGAGAGCACTGCGAACGCGGAAGCTTGGTTGGCGGGTCATGGCGACGCGCCGCTCACCGAGCGAGGGATTGCGCAGGCGATCGCACTGCGCGATGCGTTGCGCTCGCAGGGTTTCGATCGCGTGGTGAGCTCCGATCTCGCGCGTGCGCGCCGAACCGCCGAGACAATCATCGAAGGGCGTGGCTTGACGCTCGTGACGAGCCCGGCACTGCGCGAGCGCAGCTGTGGACAGTGGGAGCGTCGCAGCCTCGCCGAGCTCGATGCCAGCGGCGACATCGATCTGCTGCAAGACTTCGATGGTCGATCGCCGGGCGGCGAGAGCCTGCGCGACGTCGCGAAGCGCGTGCTGCTCGGTCTGCCTGCGCTGCTCGGTGAGGGCGACACGCTCATCGTCGCGCACGGCGCAATGATGCGCGCGACCATCGGCGTGCTCGATCGCGTGCCCTTCGATCGCATCTGCGCGTGGAAGCCGAACAACTGCGAGGTCGCGACGCGCGAGCTCTCGCTCGCCGATCTCGCGGCCGCACTGCGAACGCTCTAGTACCTCGACACAGTGAACTAGCTGCCGCGCTGCTTCGCGGGGAACAGATCTTCGAGCTCGAGGCTGTCGAGCCCGAACCAATCGTCGGCGGGCTCGGGTTCCACTTCCTCGGGCTCGCCGAGGCCGACGGTGAGCTTGTCGACCTGCGTGTCGGCCTCGAGCATCTTCGCGAGCGCATCGTCGATCGATGCGAAGTCGGGCATCGCCGCCGGCGGTGCGGCCGTCGGTGAGCTCGGCGGTGGAATCGGTGGCGGCCGCACCGGGCGCGCCTGCTGCTCGGGCCCGCGATACTGCGCCGTGGCGCGCGGTGCATCGGCACGCGGCGCACCGGGAGCGCCCGGGAATCCCGGATGCATCGTCGACGTGTCGCGCGGTGACTGCGGACCCGCACCCGGATACGACGCGGTGCCGTGGCGCGGCTGCGGAGCCGGCGGTGGCGGAGGCGGCGATGCCGACGACACCGGCACGAGCTGCCCCGGCACGCCCGCTTGCTGACCGACCACCGAAGGATCCGTCGGCCAACGCCGCGCATCCTCGTCGAACATCTCTTCCATGAACGTGGCGAGCCGTGCCGACGAGATCGGCAGCTTGTACTCGCGCGCGAACTCTTCGAGATCGACCTGCAACGCGCGCGCGGTCGGATAGCGATGCTCCGGATCGATCTGCAGCGCGCGATAGACGATGCGCTCGAGATCCTCGGGGTAGCCGCGCAACAGCTGCGACGGCGGCGGCACGATGCCGTTGACGATCTTGTGGATGATGCCGAGCTCGGTCTCGGCCTGGAACAGGCGTCGTCCGACGGTGAGCTCGTAGAGCAGGATGCCGATCGAGAAGATGTCGCTGCGCCGATCGAGCGGCGTGCTGCGGCACTGCTCGGGCGACATGTACGGGATCTTCCCCTTGAGCGTGCCGACCGCGGTGGTGCTCGTGGCGATCGCCGCCTTCGCGATGCCGAAGTCGGCCACCTTCACCGAGCCGTCGTAGCTGATGAGGATGTTGGGCGGCGACACATCGCGATGCACGATGCCGAGCGGCGTGCCGTCGAGCCCGATCTTCTCGTGGGCGTAGTGCATGCCCGTGCACGTGCCGATGATGATGCTGAGCGCGTGCTCGAGCGGCAGCCAACGACGTGCGTTGGTGATCTGCCGCATCAGCTTGAGCAGGCTCTGCCCGTGCACGTACTCCATCGCGAAGAAGAAGTTCCCCGCGTGCTCGCCGATGTCGTAGACGTGCACGACATTGGAGTGGTCGAGCGTCGCGGCGAGCCGCGCCTCGTCGAGGAACATGCGCATGAACTCGCGGTTCTCGGCGTACTGCGGCAGCACGCGCTTCAGCACGACGAGCTTCTCGAAGCCGTGCCCCGAGCGCGCGTACGCGAGGAAGATCTCCGCCATCCCGCCGACCGCGAGTCGACGAAACGGGCGGTACTTGCCGGTGGTGGGAGGACGTCCGTCGAACGCCTCGAACCCTGATCCCGACACGGGCGGCAGTCTACCACGGCTTCTGCCACGAGATCGGGTGACGGAACGTGACACGCGCGGCCAACCCGAGGTCACCATGCGTGCTCATTCCGCTCGCGTTCCGGTCGTTGCCGCGCCGCTGGTGCTGGTGCTCACGCTCGCTTGCAGCGCCGATCGGGAGGACGAAGTGGTCGATCTGCCGACGCGCGCGTTGTTGCTCGCGGCGGGAAGCGCCGGTCACGTCGCAGTGCTCGACGCCGACACGCTCGCGAGCGTCGGAACGTTGTCGGTCGGCGCCGGGCTTCATCCCCACCACTTCGGCACCGACGGTACACGCGTGCTCGTCACCGCGACGAGCGAGGATCTCTCGGAGGGTCACGGCGGTACGGCCGGCGGTGGCGGACACATGCACGGCAGTGGCGGACACAGCATCGTGTACGAGCTCGGCAGCGATGGCCGACTGCGCGAGGTGATCGAGGTCGACGCGATCGCGCACAACGCCGCGTTCCTGCCCGGGGGCGACACGATCGTGCTCGGCATGGCGGAGCACGGGATGATCCAGGCCTACGACGCCGACACGTTCGCAGCGACGTGGTGGACGCAGTGCGGCAGCTCGCCGCTCGAAGTGACGCCGAGTGACGACGCGGTGATCGTGGCGAACGCCGGCGAGGCCAGCGTGTCGGTCGTCGACGTCGCGAGCCACGAGGTCCGCGCGACCGTCGAGGTCGAGACCACGCCGGTGGGCGCATGGCGTTCCGCCGACGGCTCACTGCACGTCACCACCGAGGGCGGCGGCACCGTCGATCGCATCACGCTCGATCCACCCGCGGTCGCGGCCAGCATCGACGTCGGTGGTGTCCCGGGCCAGGCCTTCGTCACGCCCGACGGCGCGGAGCTGTGGGTCACGGTGGAGGATCGCGGCGTCATCGCGCGCTACGACGCGCGCAGCGACGAAGCGCGCGGCGAGATCGTGGCGGGCACGAAGCCGCATGCGCTGCTCTTCGACGGCGCGCGTGCGTTGGTCACGGACGAGGGCGGCGACATGCTCTTCGCCGTGGACGTCGCGAGCGC
Organism: Nannocystaceae bacterium; assembly: GCA_035550195.1. Lineage (GTDB taxonomy): Bacteria > Myxococcota_A > Polyangia > Nannocystales > Nannocystaceae > Xiheibacterium. Next base: position 115 of record DASZPU010000420.1, on the reverse strand, counting down.
GACCGTCGTCGACGAGGTCGAGGTGCCCGGTGCGCCCAACGGCCTCGCGTTGTGGACGCCACCGGTCGACGGCGAGTAGATTCGTCGGCGGTGCGCAGGGCGTACACGCTCGCGA
>DASZPU010000419.1:0-6563 GCA_035550195.1 Nannocystaceae bacterium | reverse complement strand
CAGCCGCAGTCGCAGCCGTCATCGGCATTGTAGAAGCTGTCGCTGCAGGTCCAGGCGTTCGGCGCACCCGAGCAGTGCGCATTGTCGGCGATGTCGATGATGCCGGGGCAACCTGCGCCGGTATCGTCGCACGAACCGGTGTCGTTGCAGAACTGGCACGACGCGCCCGTTTCGTCCGCGCAGTCGGGATCGACCACGCCACAGCCGCAATCGCAGCCGTCGTCCGTGTTGAAGAACGCCTCGTTGCAGGTCCAACCCGCCGGCACTTCGCACGTGCTGTTGTCATCGCTGTCGATGAGGCCGGGGCAACCGCCGCCGGTCCCGTCGCACGAACCGGTGTCGTTGCAGAAGCCGCACGATGCCGCGGTGTTGTCCGCGCAGTCCGGATCGAACGCACCGCAACCGCAGTCGCAGCCGTCATCGGCGTCGAAGAAGCCGACGTTGCAGGTCCACTCCGGCGGTGCAACGCACGAGGTGTTGTCGACCGGATCGATGATGCCGGGGCAGCCCGCACCCGTCGTGTCGCACGAGCCGGCGTCACCACAGAAGCCGCAGGACGCGGCCGTGTTGTCGGCACAGTCGGGATCGAGCGCACCGCAGCCGCAGTCGCAGCCATCGTCCGTGCCGTAGAAGGCAGGGTTGCACGTCCACTCGTCGGGCACGTCGATGCAACCCGACGTGTCGTAGTTGCAGGCGGCATCGCACGCGATGGTGCCGCTGCCGAAGCCCTCCGAAGCGCAGCTGCCACCGCCGAGATCGGCACCGTCGCACTGCTCGGCGCCTGCCGACGCGATGCCGTCGCCGCACACCGGCGTGCAGACCATCGGGCAGAGGTCATAGGCCTCGCCGACACACTGACCATCCCACGTGTTGGTGCAGCAGAAGCTGTCGATGCCGCAGACGGCCATCTCGCAGGTGTCGTCGCTGCAACCGTTGACGCCCATGCCTTGCGCCGTGCAGCACGTCGGGGCCGAGAGGCACGCCGAGGTGTCGAACGCGAGGCAGTTGCCTGCGCAACCGAGCGTTCCGCCCGTGAAGCCCTGCGAGACGCAGTCTTCGCCGGCGAGGTCGGTGCCGTCGCAGACCTCTGCGCCCTGCACCGTGTCGTCACCGCAAGTGGCCATCGTGCAGCCGGTGATATCGAAGCTGCAATCGTTCGCGCACGCGAGCACACCACCGTCGTAGCCGAGGCCGAGACAGTCTTCGCCGTCGAGATCGACGCCGTCGCAGTCCTCGCCCATGTCGACCGCACCGTTGCCGCAGTTGTTGGTGCACGCCGAGGTGTCCAACGTGCAGTCCGCGGCGCACGTGAGCGTGCCGCCGTCGAAACCTTGCGAAGCACAGTCGGCGCCGCCGAGATCCGTGCCGTCGCACTCTTCACCGCGATCGGCCACGTCGTCGCCGCACACCGGACCGCCGTCGCTCGAGCTGCTCGACTCCGCGTCGGTGCTGCTCGTGCTCTCGTCGGTATCGCTCGTGGTGAGCGTCGTCGTCGAGACGTCGGTGTCGGTGGTGTCCGCGGTGGTGTCCGCGGTGGTGTCCATCGTCGTCGTCTGCGTGACGGTGGCGTTGGTATTCGATTCTTCGCCGCCTTCGGACGACGAGGTCTCGTCGCCCACCGTGGACACCGGAGTGTCGTCATCGGGGCAGCCGGCCAATACGCTGGCCATGAACAGGATGGTCGATTGGGTTGAAAGCGATCGAAGTCTCATGGTGGTGGTCGTCCACGCTTCAGCGCCAAGCGTGGCCTTCGGTTGCGCACGCTCGCACGATCCGCGGACAAAAGCACGAGCCGATTTCACGCGAGTGAATCCCACCAAACCTGGCTCGCGATATCGCGCCGTCTCACTTCCGCGAACGCTCGCTGCGAGAGAGGAACGCGAGCACGAGCGCGTTCCACTGATCGGGTCGCTCCAGCTGCGGCATGTGGCCCGCATCGTCGACGATCGCGAGCTCGCCCTCGGGCATGTGCGCGACCGCAGTCGCGGCGAGCGTCCGAATGTCGCATCCGTGCAGCAACCGGTTGGGAATCAGTCCGTCGTACCTTCCGAAGGTCACCAGCGCAGGCGCGGCCACTCGGCCGAGATCTGCGAGCACCGGCTCGTCCAGCATCGCGCGGACGCACTGGGTGACTGCGCGCGCGTACGCACCGATGTCGGGACCGCGCGCGACTGCGAGTCGGTCGCGCAACATCGGCCAGGCGGCACGGGGCATGCGATGGAACGCCTGCGCGTGACGAATCGCGATCTCGAACGGTGTCGCACGCAGGGTGTAGCCGTCGTCGACGACACCGCGGATCCACGCGGCTTCACGCGCTGTGAAGGCTTCCAGGCCCGCCGGCGCCGACAGCACGAGCGCGGCGATCTGTCGCGGATGATCGATGGCGAGCCGCAACGCGATCTGACCGCCCATCGAGTGTCCGACCACCACCGCGCGTCCACCGAGCGTTTCGATCAGCTCGGAGACGCACGCGACGTGGTGCGCAATCGTGTGCACGCGCCCGGGCTTGGCGCTGCGTCCGAAACCAGGTAGATCGAGAGCCACCACTCGATGCCTGCCGGCGAGCGCCGACAGGTTGGCTTGCCATACCCGCATGTCGCTGCCGAGCCCGTGCACGAGCACGAGCGGCTCGCCATCACCGACGACGTGCAGCGCGACGCGATCGCCCGCGAGCACGCGATGCTCGAGCGCGAGCCCGTAGTCGATCTCGTCGAACGATCGCGTCGATGGCAAGAGCCCAAAGCTCGGCCACATGGCGACCTCAACGGACGTGGCGCCACACCGAGCAGGCCATCGACAGCCCGCCACCGGTCGCACAAAAGACGATGGGCGCACCATCGGGCAGCGTGCGCGTCTGCAACGCGTCGTCGAGCGCGACCGGGATGCACGCGGAGCCGAGGTAGCCCCACTGCCGCATCACCATGTGCGTGCGATCGCGCGGCAGCTCGAGGTTGTCCATCACCTGCTCGATCGTGCGCGCGTTGAGCTGCGTGAACAGCAAGAGCGCGACTTCGTCGAGCGCGACGCCGGCCGTCGCCAACGTCGCGCGCACGAGCGGTGGCCAGTGCTCGCTGTTGAACGTGCGCGGGAACTTGCGCACGAACTGCACGCGCGGCGCGCCGTAGTGCTCGACCTCGTCGAGCGTGGCGGGCCGCGTCGCACCGCCGGCGTAGATGCCGAGCGCATCGTGGTACTGGCCGTCGGCGACGAGCTTGCCCGCGAGGAAGCCGGGACGATCGCCGGCGCCGAGCACCACCGCACCCGCACCGTCCGCGAAGAGTGTCGCGGTGTGCTTGTCCTTCCAGTCGAGGAAGCGCGACATGCCGTAACCGCCGCACACGAGCACGTGACGGATCTCGTCGTCGGTGGCGATCATGCGTGCGGCGAGATCGAGCGCGGTGACCCAACCCGCGCACGCGGCGTTGACGTCGAACACACCGCAGCCGTGGGCACCCAGCTTGTGCTGCACGACCGATGCAGTGGACGGGCTCGGTTGATCGGGCGTGTCGGTGGCGACGATCAGCACGTCGAGATCGCGCGGCGAGAGCGATGCGCGTGCGAGCGCTTCACGGGCCGCGGTGACCACGAGATCCGAGGTGGTCTCGTGCGCCGACATGACGTGGCGCGCTTCGATGCCCACGTTGGCGACCAGCCAGTCGTGCACGGGCTCGCCGACCAGCTGCGCGAGCTCGGCGTTGTCGATGCGGCGCGCGGGGATGCAGCGGCCAGTAGAGAGGATGCGGGCGATGGACATGGGTGTGTGCTCGTCAGGCCGCGGAGATCCGCGCGCGATCGTGATCGGTCCAGAACGCGGACAGCTCGGGCCACAGCTGCGCCGCCGCCTTGCGCGAGACCACGGCACCGACGTGACCGCCGGGCAGATGGATGTGCCGGCGCACCGGCGACGAGATGCGATCGAGCAGCACCTTCGCGCTCTGCCACGGCACGATGTGGTCGTCGCCGAAGGTGACCGCGAGCGTAGGACAGCGGATCTCGCCGAGCCGCACCGGTGTGCCCGAGAGCGTGAAGCGATCGTGCACGAGCGCGTTCTTGCGGTAGAGCTCGTCGATGTAGCGCCGGAAGCACTCGCCGGGGAACGCGACGTTGTCACCGCCCCAGCGCTCGGTGGCGAAGAAGCCGTCGAGGAACTCGTCGTCCCATGCGCGCTCGATCAAGTTCACCGCCTTGCGCAGCGAGGTGGTGGGGCGCAGCAGATGGAAGGTGGCCTGCAGCAGCTGCCACGGGATGTTGCCGAGTGCCTGGGCAAGTACGGCGGGATCGAAGGTGGAGACCCGCGTCCACACGGAGAGCAGGCCGTCGTCGTGGAAGTCGATCGGAGCTGCGAGCGCGACGAGCGAGGCGACGTGCTGCGGTCGCACGGCGGTGTGGATCGCCGCGAGCGTGCCACCGAGACAATAGCCGAGCACGTGCACACGACGATCGGCACCGCGACGCGCGACCTTGCGGATCGCGCGACCGAGATAGCCGTCGCAGATGTCGTCGAACGAGAGGAAGCGATCCTCGGGGCCGGGCGTGCCCCAGTCGATCACGTAGACGTCGTGACCGCGCGCGACCATGTGCTCGGCGAAGCTCTTGCCCGGCATCAGGTCGAGCACGTAGTGGCGGTTGATGAGCGAGGGCACCAGCAACACCGGGGTGCGGTACTTCGGGCCGCCCGGTGCAGGCAGGTAGCGCAGCAGCTGCCACTTGTTCTCGCGATGGATCACCTCGGCGGGCGTGCAACCGACCTGCGGTTGCGAGCGCGCGAGCAAGCGCGTCAGCGTGGCCAGCGGTTTCACGGCTCGTACAAGCCCTCGAGCTCGGCGCGATAGACCTCGTAGATCCGCTTGCGACGGATCTTCAGCGAGGCGGTGAGCAGACCGCCCGCTACGGTGAGCGGCTCGTCGAACACGTGCACGCGCTTGATCTGCTCGAAGCGCGCGAGCTCGCCGTTGACGCGCTCGCGCAGCGCCTCGACGTACTCGGCCACCTTGGTCTTGCGCGCGGCGCTGTCGAGCGCGCCGAGCCTGCCGCCCGTCACCTCGGCATCGAGCCACAGCCCGGCGACGAGATAGCGCTTGCCGTCGCCGTATACGAGCGCGTGCTTCACCAGTGGATCGGCGGCGAAGAGGCGCTCGATGTTCGCGGGCGGCACGTTCTTGCCGCCCGCGGTGACGAGGATCTCCTTCTTGCGATCGACGACCTGCAGGAAGCCGTCGTCGGTCCAACGCCCGACGTCGCCGGTGTGGAACCAGCCTTCGTCGTCGAACGCCGACTTCGTCGCTTCGGGATCGCGGTGGTAGCCCGCGAAGATGCTCGGCCCACGCGCGAGGATCTCACCGTCGTCGGCGAGCCGCAGCTCGACGCTCGGCAACGGCTTGCCGACGGTGTCGAAGCGGAACGCATCGGGGCGGTTGAGCGTGAGCGTGGGCGAGCACTCGGTGAGGCCGTAGCCCTCGAGCACGAGCACCCCGCAGCCGAAGAGGAACTGTTTGATCTCCTGCGCGAGCCCGGCTCCGCCCGACAAACAGAAGCGCAGCTGGCCACCGGTGATCTCCGCCAGCTTCGCGCGCTGGGCCTCGGCACCGTCGGCGAGCATCGCGGTGGCGGCGAGCTTCTGCCAGTACGCCGGCACGCTCATGAACACGTTGGGGCGCACCGCGGGCATCTTCGCGAGCACGTCGTTGGGCTCGACCAGATAGCTGGTGAAGCCGAGCGCGTTGCCGATGCACGACTCGCCGAAGCCGAAGATGTGGCTCATCGGCAGCCACAGCAGATCGATCGGCTGCGCCGGCAGCTGCGGTGCGATCGCGCGGATCCAGTCGGCCTGGTTCACCGCGAGGTTGCGATGGCTGAGCGGCACGCCCTTCGGCAGGCCGGTGGTGCCGCTCGTGTAGAGCATGATCGCGGTGTCGTCGAGCTGCAGCGTCGCGAGCATGCGCGCCAGCGTCTGCTCGTCGCCGCACTCGGCACCGACCGCTTGCACACGCGACCACGCGATCGAGCGCCGCTCGACCTCCGACGCACCGGGCGCGCCGGGGATCGTGGCTGCGAGCGCGACGAGATCGAGATCGTCGAGCGTCACGAAGCGTTCGACCGCCGCGTAGCGCGACCACTGTACGAGCACGCGGACCGCCGCCTCGGCACCGGCGAGGAACAACACCTTCGCGCCGCTGTGTTCCGCGACGTACGCGGCTTGTTCGTCGGTGGACGCGGGGTAGATCGGAACCATCGCGGCGCCGACCGTCTGCACCGCGAGCGCGGCCGCGATCCACTCGACGCGGTTGTGGCCGAAGATCGCCGCACGATCGCCGGTCTGCAGCGTGGGCGCGAGCCAGGCCGCGGCCCGACGCACGGTGTCGCCGAACGCGGACCACGTGATCGCGCGCCAGTCGCTGCCCTGCTCCACCATGAAGCGCGGGCGCGCACCGAGCTTCGCGACGCGCTCGAAGAGGATGCGCGGCGCCGGCTCGACGCGCAGCGCGGCCTCGAGATCGATGGTCACGGCGGATCCCCTTCGCGCTGCTCCTCGAGATCGAGCAGCCGGCTGTGCAAGCGGTTGA
>DASZPU010000418.1:0-10729 GCA_035550195.1 Nannocystaceae bacterium | reverse complement strand
CGCGCAGACGGCGGTGCAGCGATCGGTGCAGAGCTGCGCGGCGAAGTGCCGACCTGCTTCGGCGGCGCGAAAAGCGGCTGCGGTGCGCGACCGCGTGCGACGTCGGGCAGATCGATGTCGAGATCGTCGCCGGGCATCGGCAGATCGAGATCGCCGAAGTTGTCGTCGCTCGCGGAGTTCGAGTCGAACAGACCGCTGCTGATCAGATCCTCGTCGTCGCGCGGGATGCCGATGCGATCCGACGACGAACCACTCGCCGACGGCGAGCTGCGCAGTCGCGTGCTCGGCAGCGGCCCCGAATCTTCGCCACCGAACGAGATCGGGGCCTCGAGCGAATCATCCGGAACGATGCCGTAGAGCGTCGCGCCGGACGTGCTGCCCATCGCATGGCCCTCGCCGCCGAACGCCGGTGGTGCGCCGAGGCCATCGTCGATCGACGGCGGTCCCGAAGCTGCGACGAGCACTGCACCGCAACGGGTGCAACGCGGCGGTGTCGGACGCGTCGCGTCCACGACGAACCCACATCTGGAACACGTCGCCATGCTTTTCTGGGGTCGGCGCAGCATAGCATCGCGCCCCTCTCGCGCGGTACCTCGTCATCGACTCTGCGGGCGAAAACCGCTGGCCCGATTTGCCGCCGTGGAGGCCGCGGCGCCGCGGTGTGCCTACGATGTGGGCCAAAGCGGCCCCTTTTCGAACGCGATGCGACCAGGCAGTCTCGTGCGCCGCATGATCCTGCGCGACCCGGTGCACGGCCTCATCGCATTCGAGGGCGAGGTCGAAGCGATCGTGCCGCGTCTGCTCGATACGCGCGAGCTGCAGCGTCTGCGACGGATACGTAGCCTCGGTGCGGCATCGCTCGCGTTTCCTGGTGCAGAGCACTCGCGCTTCGCACACGCGATCGGTTCTGCGCACGTGATGAAGCGGTATCTGCAGCGCGTGATGCAGCTGTCGCGCGACATCCCGGCGCGCGATCGCATCGGCGAGGACGAGCGTCGCGTCGCGCTCGCGGCTGCGCTGTTGCACGATCTCGGCCACGGTCCGTACAGCCACACGTTCGAGGCGGTGATCCCCGGCGCGCTCGCGCACGAGGAGTGGACGTCGCGCATCCTGCTGGATCCCGACACCGAGGTGAACGCGGTGTTGCGCGCGATCGATCCCGCGGCGCCGAAGATCGTCGAGCGGTTGATCCACGGCGAGCATCCGATTCCGCACCTCGCACGCGCGGTGTCGGGCACGTTCGACGTCGATCGCTGCGACTATCTGCTCCGCGACTCGCACATGACCGGCGTGCGCTACGGCTTGCTCGATCTCGATTGGTTGTTGGGCTCGCTGCGGCTCGATCCGCGTCCCGGCACCGCTGCCGCGGCGCTCACGGTCGACGGCGAGAAGGGCCTCACCGCGGTGGAAGGCTTCTTCCTCGGGCGGCTCTACATGTATCGCCAGGTGTATCTGCACAAGGCGGTGCGCGCCGCGGAGGCGGTGTTGCGCGCGTTGTTCCGGCGCTTGTCGGTGCTCGGCGTGCAAGCCGGCACGCCGCCCGCGTTGGCGGCGTTGTTGCGCGGCGAGGCGATCGACGTGCGCGCGTACTTGGATCTCGACGATCACGCGCTCGAGTCGGCCTTGCGCGCGTGGAGCGAGGCCGACGATGCGTTGCTCGCCGAGCTCGCGTCGCGGCTGCGCGAGCGCAAGCTGTTCAAGACCCTGCGCTTGCGCAAGGACGTGCCGATCGAGCACGCACGTCGGCGCTTGGACGAAGTGCTGCGCGGCTGCGGCGTTCCGAGCGATCTCGGCAGCATCGATCGCGTGGAGATCGACGCGTACATCGAAGACGAAACGCTGATGGTGCGCAGCGGCACACGGCTCGAGCGTCTGCTCGACGCGTCGCCGGTACTACGCGGCCTGTCGCGCGAGAACTTCGTCCACTACCGCGCGATCTTCCCCCCGACCGCCCGCGACCGCGTACGCGTCGCCCTGGCCGATCTCGCGGACCTGACGTGAACCGCCGATTGTGAAACGGCATCGTCTTGTCGTTTCGCGTATGCGGGAGCATGCGGAGACGGCGGGCGTCCGATACCCTGTTCGATGCGCATGGGGGTCACCGAAGAGTCGCGGGATTCGTTCTCCGACATCGACGACTTGCCGGCGGAGATCAACGCGCTCGCGCACGAGCTCGGCAAGCACGAGCGGCCCGCGGCGGCCAGCGCTTCGCCGTTTCGCATCGGGCGCTACACGGTGCTCAAGCGCATCGGCAGCGGGGGCATGGGCGTCGTGTATGCGGCGTACGACGACGAGCTCGATCGCAAGGTCGCGATCAAGATCGTGCGCCGCGTCGACGAGCTCGACGATCCCGACTCCACCGCGCGCATGCGTCGTGAAGCGCAAGCGCTCGCGAAGGTCTCGCATCCGAACGTGCTCGCGGTGCACGAGGTGGGCCTGCACGACGAGAGCCTCGCGCGCGGCCGTGCGCCCGTCGCCGCCGGGCGCTTCGTCTTCATCGTGATGGAGTTCATCGTCGGCAAGACGTTGCGCGCGTGGTGGACCGAGCGTCCGCGATCGTGGCGCGAGCTGCTCGACGCATCGCTCCAAGCCGCGCGCGGCCTCGCAGCCGTGCACAAAGCCGGGCTCGTGCATCGCGACGTGAAGCCGGAGAACGTGATGATCTCCGACGACGACCACGTGCATCTCATGGACTTCGGGCTCGCGCGCGCGCGCTTCGACGATCGCATGGAGAGCCTCGACGGCCTGCACTCCGATCCGCTCGCGACCCCGGCGATGAGCCGCTCCGGTGCGATCGTCGGCACGCCCGCATACATGGCGCCCGAGCAATTCGACGGCCCCGAGGTCGGGCCCGCGGCCGATCAGTTCGCGTGGGCCGTGATGACCTGGGAGGCGCTCTTCGGCGAGCGCCCGTTCGCCGGACACACGCTCGCCGAGCTGCGCATGCAGGTCACCGAAGGTCGCCGTCGCGATCCGCCGCGCACGCGCGCCGTGCCGTCGTACGTGCGTCGGGCACTCGAGCGCGCGCTCGCAGTCGATCCCGCGCGACGCTGGCCCGATCTCGATGCGCTGCTCACCGCGCTCGCCCGAGATCGTCGTCGCCAGACGTGGTGGCTCGCGCTGCCGGTGGTCGCGACCGCGACCGCATTCGTGCTCGTGCCGCGCGCGAACGCGATCGACTGCGACGATCGCGATGCCCAGCTCGGCGCAGTCTGGTCCGAGCCGCAGCGCCAGCAAGTGCGCGATGCGATGCTCGCCACCGCGGTCTCGTACGCGGCCGACACCGCCGATCGCGTCGAGCGAGCGCTCGATGCCCACGCCGACGAGTGGATGGCACTGCACACTCGCACGTGCGCCAAGCCGGATCCCACGCTGTCACCCGCGCTGCACACCGCGCAAGCGCTGTGCCTCGTCGATCGCAAGCGCGCGCTCGCAGCCCTCGTGCACGTGCTCGGCGATGCCGACGCGGCGATCGTCGAGCGTGCAGTGCAAGCCACGAACGCGCTGCCGGCGATCGCGGCGTGCGAAGATCCGGACTACCTCGCCGCGGAGGTGAAGCCGCCCGACGATCCCGAGATCGCCGCGCAGGTCGACGAGCTCCGCGAGCGTCTGAGTCGCGTCAACGCGATGATCGCCGCGGGTGCATACGCGAGCGCGATGCCGCTGGCCGAAGCGATCACCGCCGACGCGCGCAAGACCCAGCACGCGCCGGTCATCGCCGAGGCGCTCTTGCGCACCGGCCTGCTCGACGAAGCGCTCGCACAGTTCCCCGAGGCCGAGCGAGCGCTGCGCGAGAGCTACACGCTCGCGCTCGCGTCCAACGACGATCGCACCGCAGCCGATGCCGCGGTCGAGCTCGTCGAAGTGATCGGCCATCGTCTCGCGCGCTACGACGACGGGCTCGAGTGGGGCTTCGTCGCGGACGCAGTGGTGCGGCGCTCCGGCGTCGCGACGCGCGAAGCGAAGCGGCTCGAGTTCCTCGGCACGCTCTACCTCGAGCGCGCCGATCACGACGCCGCGCTCGCGCACTACCAACGCGCGCTCGCGGCGTGGGAAGCCGCAGTCGGCCCCGATCGCGTCGAGCTCGCGGCCGCGCTCGACGGCCTCGGTCGCACCCATCGCGCGCGCGGCGAGTACGACCAAGCGCTCGCGGCCCTCGATCGCGCGCTCGCGATCCGCGAGGCCCAGCTCTCGCCCGATCACCCCGCGGTCGGCGGCACGCACATGGCGATGGCGTCGGTCTATGCGATGCGCGTCGACAACGCGCGCTCGCTCGAGCACTCCCAGCGCGCGCTGGACACCTACGAGCGCGCGTTCGGGCCCGACCATCCCAGCGTCGCCACCGCGCTCGACGGCATCGGCTTCATCCACCAACAGAACATGCACGGTGAGCTGGCGCTGCCGTACCACCGGCGCTCGCTGGCGATCCGCGAGCAGGTGCTCGACGCGAACCACCCCGATCTCGCGACTTCGTACAACTACCTCGCCAACGCCGAGCTGCTCGTCGAGGATCAGACCCACGCGCTGCCGCACTTCCAGCGCGCGCTCGCGATCTACGAGCACGTCTTCGGGCCCGAGCATCCCCGCGTCGCACAGTCGCTCGTCAGCATCGCGGACCTCTACCTCGCGAAGCAGGAGTACGCGAAGGCGCGCGAGCTCTACGAGCGCGGGCTCGCGATCAAGGCCAAGACGATCGGTCCCGACCATCCGTCGCTGGGCGCGACCGAGTACGAGATCGGCGTCACCTACAAGGACGAGGGCAAGCTCGACGAAGCGCTGCCGCACTATCGCAAGTCGGTGGAGATCCTCGAGCGCGCGCTCGGGCCCGATGCGGTCGACGTCGGCAACGCGCTGCTCGGGCTCGGCCTCCTCCAACAAGAGCGCGGCGATCCCGAAGCGCTCGCCATCCTCGAGCGCGCGCACCGCTTGCTCGCGCCCAGCGAAGTGCCGGCCGCCACGCTCGCCGATTGTCGCTGGGGCCTCGCGCAGCTCGTGCACGACCGCGATCCGACGCGCGCGCGCACGCTCGCCGAGCAGGCCGCCGAGGGCTTTCGCGCCACGATGCCGGAGCGCGCGAGCGCGATCGATGCCTGGCTCGCGAAGCGTTAGACTCGCCGCGATGGCGAAGGCGCAGTTCTACTGGAAGAGCACTTGAACGAGCTGCCGCAAGGCCCGTGAGGCCTTGAAGGGGCTCGAAGTCGACGAGATCAACTACGCGAAGAAGCCGCTCGACGCCGACACGATCACCGCGATCGTGCGCGCCGCGGGAGGTGTCGCGGCGGTGCTCAACACGCGCCACGAGATCGCGAAGACGCGGGGTTGGAACGAAGACACGCCGCGCGAAGCCGACTTCGTCGCGGCCGCGGCGAAGGAACCCAACCTCTTGCGCCGACCGATCCTCATCAAGGGCAAGTCGGTGCTGGTCGGCTACGACAAGAGCAACGAAGCGAAGTGGGCGAAGCTCTAGAGCCGTAGCGCCGCCGAGAGAAACGCCGCGGCCCCGAGCATCGCACCGCAGAAACCCGACGCGCCGACCACGAACCATGGAATGACGCGACGCCTTTGTGCGTCGCTGAGCCGCTCGTGCATGTGCGTCGGGCTCCACCACCACAATCGCGGTGGCGCGGGCAGGAGCGCGCGATAGAGCGTGATGTGATAGCCGATGCCGGCAAGCAGCCCGATCACGAACGAGCCCGCGATCAGCACCGCGGCCAGCTGCAGACCGAATTGGGCGGGCAGCGATACCATCACCACCGTGAGCGCGCAGGCCGACACGACCAGCAGCTCCGGCGACACACGCTCGGTGAGGCGCGCCACGACGCCTCAGCATAGATCGCTTCGATCCGCGGTGCGTCGATGTCGACCCATGATGAAGCACGTCGCGCTGGCTCTGGGTTTGTCGTCGGCCTGCACGAGCACCACGCCGCCGCGCGAGGACGCCGCCACGACGCAACCCGAAGCGCCGACCCCCGCACCGCGCGAGCCACCGGCGAAGCACGCCGATGCGAAGCCCGCACCGCCGGCGGTCGTGATCACCAACGTGCTGCCCGGTCGCTTCGCGTTGTCGAGCGCACACGGCATCGGGCTCGACACCGATGCGACGATCGAGCGTCGCGGTGACGATGGGCAGTGGTCGGCGATGCCGGGCCTCGATCTCGGCGCCGGCTTTCGGTTGCGCGACGGCTGCACGCGCGAGCCCGACGCGTGCGTGCAGCTCGATCCCGCGAAGTCACTCGTGCCGGTGCCGTGGAGCGGCATGAGCTGCAGCTCGCAGTGCAACCAGAGCTGCAACAAGAACGTCTTCGTCGGGCCCGGCGAGTTCCGTCTCACCGTGCGCACCTGTGATGGTGGTGCGGTCGCGAGCGGGCCCGCGTTCACGCTGCCCGCCGGTCATCGCGACGAAGCGCAGCTGTTGCGCTGGGGCCTCGCCGACGACGTGAAGAGCGCGACCATCATGCGGCTCGATCTCGACGGCCCGCGCAAGGACGTCACCAAGGCCGGCACGCCCGGCGCGCTCGGTGGCCATCCGATCCGCAAGGGCAGCGAGGCGCCGCTCGATGCCGAAGCGCTCGATCTGCTGCGCGCGCTCTTGCGCGACGAGCACGGCTACGACGATCGCCTCGCGCGTCGCTGCAAGCACACGCTCGAGGTCGGCATCCGCATGATTCGCACGCCGCCGACCACCGGCACGCCGCGCGAGCAACCCGTCGATCTGCTGCTCGATTTCCCCTGCCAGCGCGTGTTCATCACCGTGGGTGGTGACGACGGCACGCCGGTGATCGTCGGCGGTGCGATCATCGATCCGTCGCTGGAGAAATGGCTCGAGCTGCTGCGTCGCGGCCTGCCCGACGATCGGGAAATCGCGAAGCTGAAGAAGTGATCGTCACAACCGCGAAAGGGCCCGTCCACCCCCCGGGAGGCGCCCCTTCATGTCGTTCGTTCGCCATCTCGCGGCCGTGGCCGCGCTCGCGTTGGTATCCGCTTCTCCCAGCGCGAGCTCGGCTGCGCCACCGCGTGCCAGCGCAGGCCCACGCTTGCCGAGCGGCATCAAGGTGCGCCCCCTCCTGCTCACCGAAGCCGAGGAGCACGAGCTGCGGATCCGCGATCCCAAGCTCGTGTTCCAGCGCGCGACCGATGCGAACAAGCGTCGCATCCAACGGCGCAACGACTTCATCAAGCTGAACCCCGAGGCCAAGGCGGCCGACGACGCACCGCGCTTGAGCAAGGTGCTGCCGAAGATCACCGCGACCGGATTCAGCTGGGTGCCCAAGGGCATCATCACGCCGATCAAGAACCAGAACCCGTACGGCACGTGCTGGGCGTTCTCCAGCATCGGCGTGATGGAAGCGGCGTGGTTCATGCGCCACTACGAAGCGCTCGATCTCGCCGAGCAGGATCTCGTCAACTGCAACTGCCGCAAGTGCAACGGCAACGAGGCGCAGCACCACCAGGAGAAGATGCTCGCGGGCGTCGGGCTCGAGTCGAGCAACCCGTACAAGGGCGACGGCAACAAGCCGCAGTGCATGAGCTCGAACTGCGGCGCGTGCACCTACCAGACCAGCTCGTCGTACCATCTCGCGTTCGCGCCGGTGCCGGTGAATCCCGAGTACACCGAAGAGGGCAGCCACAACATGGACCCCGCGCCGGTCGACGAGATCAAGCAAGCGTTGCTCGATCACGGGCCGATCAACGTGAAGATGCACATCCCCGACAACTCGGGCTTCTTCGACGTCACCGACAATGTGTTCAACGAGACGATCGCGCTCGTCTACGACAACCCGAACACGGCGGCGAACGAGCGCAACAACGGCGCGCACATCATCCACATCGTCGGTTGGGACGACGTGAAGAAGGCGTGGCTGATCAAGAACTCGTGGGGGACCGGCTGGGGCATGGATGGCTTCGGTTGGGTGAAGTGGGGCTCCAACAAGATCGGCATGGGCGCATCGTGGATGCGCATGAATGCGCCGGAGTACCAGACCACTGCGGTGTGGAAGAAGTCCGACGCCGAAGAACAACAAGTGCACGGCTGGGAGTACAAGGACTATCGCGCGCGCTACGACGCGCTCTGGGGCGACGGCTGGCGCTTGCACGCGCTCGAGAACAAGGTCGAGGACGGCAAGGTGCTCTACAGCGCGGTGTGGCGCAAGGTCGGCAACATCGCGGAGAAGCAGATCTACTCCAACGACTACGACGACTACCGTGCGAAGTACGACGAGCTGTGGAAGGACGGCTGGCGGCTGCACATCCTCAACAACTATGTCGTCGACGGCAAAGTGAAGTACACGGCGGTGTTCCGCAAAGGCGGTGGTGGCGAGGTCCAGGTCTACGGTTGGAAGTACTCCGACTACCGTGCGAAGTACG
Organism: Nannocystaceae bacterium; assembly: GCA_035550195.1. GTDB lineage: Bacteria > Myxococcota_A > Polyangia > Nannocystales > Nannocystaceae > Xiheibacterium. Next base: position 2,365 of record DASZPU010000418.1, on the reverse strand, counting down.
ACGAGATGTGGAAGGACGGCTGGCGGCTCGCGATCCTCGACAACTACGTCAAGGGTGGCGAGGTGAAGTACACGGCGGTGTGGAAGAAGACCGGCGGCGGCGAGATCCAGGTCTACAACAAGCCCTACGCCGAGTACCGCGCGAAGTACGACGAGCTGTGGAAGGACGGCTGGCGACTCGCGATCCTCGACAACTACGTGCAAGGCGGCGTGGTGAAGTACACGGCGGTGTGGAAGAAGACCGGCGGTAGCGAGATCCAGGTCTACGGCTGGGACTACGACGGCTTTCGCGCCAAGGATGCAGAGCTGCGCAAAGCCGGCTGGCGGCTCGCGATCCTCAACTCGATCTGAGCGGCTTCGCGCGCGTGCGTTCCAGCAAGCGGGCATTGTTGCTCCCGAAATCGACGCGTGCCATCGTGTCGACCGACAAGGGAGCGGGGCCATGCGAACCATCGAGAGACTCGCGATCGTGGCGATCGTGGGAACGGCGTGCGGCGGCGGGAACACCCCCGCTGGAAGTGCGGAGGAAGGCGGCACCGGAGACTCGCTCACCACGACGTCGCCGGTGACGACGAGCGATACCGGCGTCGCGGAGACGAGCGGCGGTGCGAGCAACACCGCGGCCACGGTGAGCGGCACCGCGGACACCACCGGCGCTGCGCAGACCAGCGACGACGGTGGCGAAGGCGTGCACTGGGACGTCGGCATGATCCCCGACACGCCGGAGATCCCGTGCAGCAAAGGCGACGGCAAAGGCGGCGGTGACGAGCCCGAGTGGTCGTATCTGTGGGCGTCGAACTCCGCGCAGGGAACGATCTCGAAGATCGACACGCAGACCGTGACCGAGGTCGGCCGCTTCATCACGCGGCCCGACGGCATCGGCGATCCGTCGCGCACGAGCGTGAGCCAGTCGGGTCACGTCGCGGTCGCGAACCGCTCGGGTGGCGTCACGAAGATCTACGCGGACATCTCGTTCTGCGACGACAGCAACGGCACGCCCGGCATCCAGACGTCGAGCGACAACAACTACCTGCCGTGGGGCGAGGAGGAGTGCGTCGCTTGGCACACGCCGTTCAACTACGAGTCGCAGCGACCGGTCGCGTGGGCCCAGGGCACGCTCAATCCCGATACCTGCTCGTTCGTCGACGAGAAGCTGTGGACCGCGGGTCGACTCGGCAACACTTTCGACGTGCTCTTGCTCGACGGTGACACCGGCGCGGTGATCGATCAGGTGTCGGTCGCGGGGCTGGTCAACGACTTCTACGGCATGTACGGCGGCGCGGTCGATGGCGACGGCAACTTCTGGGTGTCGACGCTCGGCTCGGGCAATCGGCTCGTGCGCGTCGACGCCGGCGATCTCAGCTACGAAGTGTGGAACACGCCACAGGGTCCGCACTGGTACGGCATGACCGTCGACGATCAGAACAACGTGTGGATCTGCTCGGACAGCGCAGCGCGCTTCGACTACGCCACCGAAACGTTCATGCAGTCGGTCGTCGGTGGTTGGACCGGTTGCATGGCCGAGCGCGGCGACGATGGCCTCTTGTGGATGGCGGGTGGCTTCGGCAACTCGATCGTCGGTGTGAACCGCGAGACGCTCGCGGTCGAGCAGACCTGGCCGGTACCGGGCGCCTACGGCGTGAGCATCGACTTCTACGGCTACGTGTGGACGGTCGAGAACGGCAACGCCGCGCACCGCGTCGATCCGCTCACCGGCGCGGTCACGTCGTACAACGGCTTGACCGGCGCGTACACGTACAGCGACATGACCGGCTACGCGCTGACCAACGCCGGCGGCGGCGTGCCCAGCGGCTGATCGACCCCACGAGGTGCGATGCGGTAGGACGCGCTCGCTGCGTTCTCGTCGATCTCGTGAACCGCCGACGTGCTGCGGCACCGCAGGTGGTGGAGACGGGGATCGAGATGAGCGGACTGCGTGTTATCGCGCTTGCGTGCGGGTTGGCGACGGGGTGCTTCGAGGAGCCGAAGGCGATCGGCGAGGACGAGAGCGGCTCGAGCAGCGAATCGTCGAGCAGCTCGGACGAGGGCACCGCGCCCACGACGAGCAGCAGCACCAGCAGCAGCGAGTCGAGCACCGTCGCCGACGCGAGCTCGAGCAGCGATGCGAGCTCGAGCACGACCGCGGTGAGCGACGACGACGGCAGCAGCAGCAGCTCGACCGGCGAAGCGCCGTGCGGTTGTGAAGGCGACGAGTTGCTCTGCGAGTCGTTCGAGCCTCCGTTCGATCCCGACGTCGCGCCGTGGTCGATCCCCGACAGCGGTGCGGAGCCGACGGTCGTGGACGATCCGCTGCACTGCGGCGCGAGTGCGCTGCGCACCGCATTGCAGCCGGCGGCCGAGCTCTT
>DASZPU010000417.1:0-11890 GCA_035550195.1 Nannocystaceae bacterium | reverse complement strand
GATCATCTCGCGCGCGCTGCCGGATGCACGCGACGGGCTCAAGCCCGTGCATCGCCGCATCCTGTACGCGATGAACGAGCTGCGGAACACGCACACGCAGCCGTACAAGAAGAGCGCGCGCGTCGTCGGCGACGTCATCGGCAAGTATCACCCGCACGGCGATCAAGCGGTCTACGACGCGCTCGTTCGGCTCGCGCAGGATTTCTCGATGGGCTATCGGCTCGTCGACGGCCAAGGCAACTTCGGCTCGATCGACGGCGATGCGCCCGCGGCCATGCGCTACACCGAGGTGCGCATGCAGAAGTTGGCGAGCGAGCTGCTCGCCGACATCGACAAGGAAACCATCGACTGGGTTCCGAACTACGACGACAAGGAGCTCGAGCCGGGCGTCCTGCCGTCGAAGGTGCCCAACCTGCTGCTCAACGGTGCGGTCGGCATCGCGGTCGGCATGGCGACCAACATCCCGCCGCACAACCTCACCGAGCTGTGCGACGCCACGCTCGCGCTGATCGACAACCCCGACATCGACATCCGCGGCCTCGCGCAGATCGTGCGCGGCCCCGACTTCCCCACCGGCGGGCAGATCATCGGTCGCACCGGCATCCTGCAGGCGTTCGCGAGCGGCCGCGGCTCGATCATGGTGCGCGCCTGCTGCGAGATCGAAGAGGACGAGAAGGGTCGCGAAGCGATCGTCGTCACCGAGATCCCCTACCAGGTCAACAAGGCGCGGCTCATCGAGCGCATCGCCGAGCTCGTCCGCGACAAGAAGATCGAGGGCATCTCCGATGTGCAGGACTACTCCGACCGCACCGGCATGCGCATCTGGATCCAGATCAAGCGCGATGCCGCCGGTCAGGTCGTGCTCAACAACCTCTACAAGATGACCGATCTGCAGACCTCGTTCGGGGTCAACATGATCGCGATCGTCAACGGCCGCCCGCAGCTCCTCGATCTGCGCTCGGCGTTGGTGGTGTTCATCGATCACCGTCGCCAGGTCGTCACCCGCCGCTCGCGCTTCGAGCTGCGCAAGGCGATGGAGCGCCGCGAGATCGTCGAAGGTCTCGGCGTCGCGGTCGACGCGATCGATCGCGTGATCGCGATCATCCGCGGCTCCGCCGATCCCGACACTGCGAAGGACGCGTTGATGGCCGAGCCGCTGATGGGCTTCGCCAGCTTCCTGCAGCGCTGCGATCGCCCCGCGGAGGAAGTCGAGGCGGCGCGCCAGGGTCCGTATCACCTCAGCGAGCGCCAGGCGCGGGCGATCCTCGACATGCGTCTGCAGCGGCTCACCGGCCTCGAGCGCGAGAAGATCGAGGGCGAGTTCAAGGAGCTCTGCGTCGAGATCGCGCAGCTCGAAGCGATCCTCGCCGACCCCGCGTTGCTCATGAAGGTGATCCGCGACGAGCTCGTCGCGATCCGCCACGAGTACGGCGACCCCGAGGGCCAGGGTGCCGGCGACGGTGCACCGGGCAGCAAGGGCTCGCGTCGCACGCAGATCATCGAAGGCGAAGAGGACATCGATCCGATCGATCTCGTCGCCGACGAGTCGATGGTCGTCATGCTCACGCGCAACGGCTACATCAAGCGCCTGCCCAGCGAGGAGTATCGCGTGCAGGGCCGCGGTGGCAAAGGCGTCAAGGGCGGTGGTGGTCGCGATGGCGACGACTTCGTCACCGAGGTGCTCGAAGCCGGCGCGCACGCGAACGTGCTGATGTTCACCAACACCGGTCGCGTGTTCCGCAAGCGCGTGTTCGAGCTACCGCTCGGTCGTCGCGACGGCGCCGGCAAGGCGCTGGTCAACTTCCTCGAGCTCAAGGACGGCGAGAAGATCATCGAGCTCCTGCCGTATCGGCCCGAAGAAGTCACCGACGATCACCACATCGTCACCGCCACGAAGGCCGGCTACATCAAGCGCACCGCGCTCAGCGAGTACGAGAACATCCGCACCACCGGCCTCATCGCGGTCACCATCGACGACGACGACGAGCTCATCGCGGTGCGCTTCACCGACGGCAAGCAGCACATCATCATGAGCAGCGCCGAAGGCATGGCGATCCGCTTCGACGAGAACGACGTGCGGCCGATGGGTCGGCAGGCCCGTGGCGTGCGCGGCATGGGCTTGCGCGAGTCCGACACCGTCGTCGCGATGGACTCGGTCGCGCCGGAGTCCGACGAAGACCTGCTGACCTTGTGCGAGAAGGGCTACGGCAAGCGCACGCCGGTCAGCGAGTACCGCGGGCAGAGCCGCGCGGGCCTCGGGCTCATCACGATCAAGGTGACCGAGCGCAACGGCAAGGTCGTCGGCAGCCTGCTCGTGCACAAGGAAGATCAGCTCATCGTCGTCACGAGCGGCGGCAAGGTGATCCGCACACGCGTCGACGAGATCAGCGTGCTCGGGCGCAACACGCAGGGCGTTCGCATCATCCGCATCGACGACGGCGAGCGCGTGGTCGCGGTCGCGCGCATGGTCGACACCGACGACGATGGCGAGACCGAGTCGCCGCCGTCCGAGTCGTCGTCGGCCTCGTCGGAGCCGCCGCCCGACGACGGTGGCGGCGAGCCCGAATGATCGAGCGCGTCGTGCTCGTGAAGCTCAAGCGCGAGCACGCCACCGACGAGCAGCGCGCCGAGATCGCCAAGGTGACCGCGAGCACACTCGTGGATGCCGAAGGCGTGCGTGCGCTGCGGGTCGGCACGCCGGCGGACGGGCGCACGAAGAGCGAGTGGGACCTGTGCATCGAGGTGGTGCTCGACGACATCGCAGCCGTCGAGCGCTATCGCGTCGACAAGGTGCATCGCGCGTACGCGGACGTCTTCTTGAAGCCGATGATGGAGAAGATCCGCGTGTACAACTTCGAGCGCTTCGAGCCCTGAGCCGTGAGCTCGCCCGATCGCCACACCATCGTCGTCGTCGCGACGCCCGCGGACATCGACGAGCTCGCGCACGTGTCGAACCTGGTCTACCTGCGGTGGGTGCTCGAGGCTGCGCGCGCGCACTCCGATGCGCGGGGCTGGGATCCGGCCGCGTATCGCGAGCTCGGTGCGACGTGGGTCGTACGCCGCCACGAGATCGACTACCTGCGCTCGGCGAAGCTCGGCGATGCAGTGACGGTGACGACGTGGGTCGACGCATGGAAGCGCGTGTCGTGCGTGCGCTGTACGGAGATCGCGTGCGAAGGCGCCATGCTGGCGCGCGCCGCCACGACGTGGGCGTTCGTCGAGCTCGACGGTGGTCGACCCACGCGCGTGCCCGACTCGTTGATCGCGAAGTTCTAGTCGAGCTTCTCGATCAGATCGACGCGGAACAGCTCGCAGTCGCGACGCTCGGCCACGCCTGCACGCCCGCCGTGCAGCCGCACCTTCGCGCCGAAGCCGACGAGCTCGTCGCTCTGCGTGCGCAGCTTCCAGTCGTCGGGAACGAAGTGCTCGTCGAGCGGCTGCAGATGGTTCTTCTCGATGCCCATGCGCACCGAGTAACGCACGCGTCGTCCACCGCCGTCGGCCTGCTCGGCCAGCTCGAAGCTGCAGAGATCCTCGCAGCGCGTGGACTTGCCGGGCTTCACCAACCAGCCCTCGATCGCGACGCGCACGTGCTGGCGCTCGGCCGGTGGATCGAGCTGCGCGGTGCAGAACTCGTCGAAGCCGACCACGGCTCCAGGTTGCGTGCCGCCGCAACCCGCGAGAACGATGATCGTCGCCACCCTGCGCAGCACGACGATCCCAGCATAGCGTGGCCCCCACGCAAAAGGTGGTAGCCTCGCGCTGCAATGACACGCGCTGCAATCCTCCCGCTCACGCTCCTCTCCGTGCTCGCCCTCGGTTGCGAGAAGAAGCCCACCGAGGCGCCCGAAGACACCGCTGCGCCCGCCGGCGACGACGCGGCCGCCGGTGGCGACGAAGCTGCCGCTAGCGACGGCGAAGAAGAGACGAAGTCCGACGAAGGCGGCGGCGGCTGGTAGCGAACCCGACGAGCGCGAGCCACCACACGCTCGTGCTCGACGACGACGTGCAACCACAACCGCCGTCGTCACCCGCTTGATCGACCGCGCCGCTGCTCGAGCCTTCGGAGTCGGCGGCGCTGGTCGAAGATGTAGTGCTCGTCGATCCGCCGCTCGTGCTTTCGCCGCCGTCGCTGGTGCTGCTCTCTGCACCACCGGTGGTGTCCGCCGGTGGCTCGTCCATCGGTCGTCCGAGCGCGCCCGGGCCGATGTTGTCGAGGCCGTCGCTGCCCGCATTCAAGCGGCGACCGAGCCAGTACGCGAACCAGATCTCGCCGCCGGGGTTGAGCAGCGTGCTGCCGCCGCCGTTGACGTCGTGGGGATCGGATCGCCACGCGAAGTTCGACGGCGGACGGATCGCGATCGGCAACGGATCATCCGCGACCGGTCCACCGCCCCATCCGGGACTGCTCGCGATCGTGATCGGCGAGCCGTCGATCGCGATGCACTCGCCGGCATCGAGCTCGGCGGCGTCGCAGTTCTCCACGAGGTCGTCCCAGTACGGCGCATCGGGGTGACCGACCAGCGTCACGAGCCCGTCGACGAGCGCGTTGCTGCCGATACCGCTCGTGCCTTCGACACCGAAGCCGGCGATCACGAAGTCGAAGAACGTCTGCTTCAACCCGCGCGCGCTGTGGTCCCCGTCTTCGCCGTAGAGCTGCGCCTCGAGCACGCTGCGCACCTGCATCGCGAGCTCGAGCTCGGGCTCGTACCGCAGCAGCGGATAGATCGCGCAAAACGCCATGTTGACGTTGGAGTAGTTGGTGCCGTTGCCGAAGTAGATGAGCCCGAGGCTCTGGCCCGCGAGATCGAGATAGCCGCGCTCGTCGATCAGCTCTTCGTAGTAGTAGCGACCGATCTCCTCGTCGCCGGTGATCTGGTAGAGCGTGCGCATCGTGCCCAGCGCCATCACGGCGTTGAAGGGATTCACCGGATACTGGTGCACGTCGCCGGGCGTGAGCTCTTCCGCGGCGAGATCGTGGAACGCGGTGGGGCGACCGTCGGCGTCCATCAGCACGAGGTCGACCATACCGTCGCCGATCATGCGCGGCGTCATCAACGACGTCGCGAGCGCGCGCGCATCTTCGACGAGCAGATCGATCTTCTCCTGCGGGATCGTGGGATCGCCGGCGACCGTCTCGTAGACGGCACCGAGCGCGAGCACGTAGCCGATCTCTTGATCCTTGCTGGTGTCGTCGTGCCACATGAAGTCGGGCAGCTCGCCCGAGTTGTCGTCGCGCCACACGCCGTCCTTGACGACCGGGAGCGGATTGCCCATCTCGTCGAACAGCGGCGTCGTGGCAGGCGGCGCGCCACCGGGCAGCGGCGGCTCGCCGGGCAGCGGCGTGATGCGTCGAACGCCGCGCGCGATCACCCCGGGCACGCCGGTGATCTGGTGATAGATGTGCAGGCCGTCCATCGCGGCGAGCAGATCGTCGCGCGCAGCATCGACGAGCGCAGCGTCGGCACCTTCGTCGCGCAACGCGGCGTAGCGCAGCGCGTCGCCGGCCGCTTGCACACCGCCGAACATGCCGAGGTCGCCGAACTCTTCGTACGCGTCGACGATCGCGTAGGGATGCAGGCCGGAGAACTCCTCGAAGTCGTCGAAGTCCGAGACCACGAACTCGTCGACGAGCATGCGATTCGTCGGATCGCCGATGAACGCCTCGAGCCCCCACCCGAGCGGCACGGTGGTGATGCCGTGCAGCTGGCGATCGTAGCGATCGATCTTCGCCGCGAGCTCGGCATCGTGGCCCATTTGCCCGGGCCCCGGCACGAGCGTGGCCGCAGCGGCCGAGCACGGCAGCACGAGGAGCGCAGCGACGAACCCCCAAGGACGTGGCACCGCCCCAGCATACTCACCGGCGGGTCGTGCAGATACCTGTGATCAGATGCCGAGGTCTGCGGTCTTCCTCGGCATGGACGAAACGAACCCGGCTTCCAGCGGCCTGATGCCGGGGCGGCTCATCGCGATCCTCGTCGTGATCGCGCTCGAAGGGCTCGCGTTCGCAGTGCTGGCGCTGTCGACCCCGCGCGCTTCGACGCTCTACTGGACGTTCGCCGCCGGCGATCTCGTGCTCTTCGTCGCACTTCTCGCGCGCAGCGAGGCGGCCCGCATGGTCGTGCAGGGGCTGGTCGTGCTCGGTGTGTTCGGATCCGTCTCGGCGCTCGTCGGCGGCGAGCTGTTCGCGATCGTGGGGCTGATCGTGCGCGTTGCGATGTTCCGCGCGATCGGCAGCGAGCCGGTGCGACGGTGGACCGCGAGCGCAGAGCAGCCGCGACACTTCTCCGACGTCGTCGCGCTGCGCCGCAAACGCAACGCGGACACGACCTCGACGCGGTGAGCTTCAGTCGAGCGATCCGGCGAAGGCTTGGCGGTGCAGGACCGCCAGACGGCCTTGATCGACGAGCCGTAGATCGCGGAGCTCGTAGGGTGGCGACGCGGCCGATTGGGCGAGCGCAGCCTCGTCGAAGGTCAGCACGAGCGCGTCGCTGCCGGCTTCGAGCCAGGCGGCCGATTGGGCCAGCGCGACCGGGCGAGCCACGCCGCGCGCGTCCTTGCCCCACAGCACCGCGCCCACGCCGTAGCGACCGCGGGCGGCGATCTCGAGCGGTAGCGTGATGTCGAGGCCGCCGCGCGATCCTTCTTCGATGTGCAGCTCGCCGACGAAGCCTGCGCTCGGCACCGCGTAGCCGATCGCCGTGCGTCCGCTGCGACGCGCGAGCAAGCCGTCGTCGGTGCGCACGCGGGCGTCGATCTCGATCGTCCACAGTGCGCCTTGCGGCGGGCGATCGTCGTCGATCACGAACGTGCCGCGCAGCGCGTCGCCGTGCTTCGCGAGCTTCAGCTCGTGCTCCGCACCGAACGGGCCGCGCACGCTGCCCTGCGCCGACACCAGCTCCGCGACGTCTTCGTCGAGCGCGACGTCGATCGTCACCGTGTCGCCCCACAGCACCGCATCGCGATCGGCCTTCACCGCGAGCGCGACCTCGCTGCGCTTCTCGTGCACGTGCACGAGGTAGCGCGGCGCCATCGGTGCGACGTCCGTGCGCAGCACGAACGCACCGTGACCGAGCGCAGGCGCGAGCGCGAACGCAGTCGTGCCCGGCGCGAGCCCGACATCGGCATCGCGCAGCTCGTCCGCGCTCGCGAGCACCGCCATGCTCTCGATCGCACCGTGCTCGCTCCCCGTCGCATCCACCAGCACGAGCGACGTGGGGTCGATGCCCGCGGCCGCGCGCGTCTCGAGATCGAGCGGCTGCAGCCGCACGATCGCACCCTCGGCCGTCGTCGGCAGCTCGACGCCCGTGCTCAGCTCGCTCGCGTCCGCCGCGAACCAATACTCGCGGCTCTTCGCGCGATGCGGCCGCGGCCGCTCGTGCAACACCGCGTCGCTCGGTACCGCCTGCGTGTGCTGCAGCGGCACGAATGTCGCACGCGGCGCTTCGTCCTCGCGCGGCGCGATCAACCGCCGCGGCACCAGATCCCCGAGCTGCGCGACATCCAACGGACGTCCCTCGCCGGGCGCGCACGCGACCAGCACCACCATCGCCGCGACGATCGCCTTCACAGCTCACCTGCCAACATGTCGGCCAACCCGAAGCAGTCGCGTCGGCTCTGCGCATGGCTCAGCGCTTCACCACCCACGGTGAGCTCGTAGTCGTACGCCCACGGCTTGCCCGCACCCGCAGCCGACTTGCACTCGATGAATCCATCCGAGCAATCGTCGAGCCAGTTCTGCGTGATCTCGAGCCCGACGTTGAGCGCATATCCACCGCAATAGCTGTCGTGATCGAGCGGGCTGCTGTCGACGTCGCTACCGATCGTCGCCCACAACGGCACGGGCAGCGGCGGTCGCCCCTCGGTGCCGAAGAGATAGTTGTCGTTGTACCAAGCCATGCTCGAGGTCTGCTGCTGCGCGACCGCATCGCTGCCGTAGCCGAGCAACCACCCCAGCGACGTCTCGAACTTCGTGCCGTGCATCACCGCGTCCGCGAGCGGCGTGCCGAGGCTCGACGGCGCGAGCGCATCGACCCAGCGCACCGCCGCGATGATCGCGGGATAGCGCTCGTCCCAGCTCGGGTTCGACAGGATCCAGCGCATCACGTTCGCACCGTTGCTGTGCGTGACCACCACGAGATCGTCGACGCCTTCCCCATCGATGAGCTCGAGCAGCTGCCCCGCGAGACAGCCCGCCGCGCGGTCGTCCCACATGTACTGCGAGAAGTCGCAGTTGATCACGGTGACGAGCGCGGGATCCTCGAGCCCCGCCGCGACGCCGTCGACGAATTCCGGCGTCCAGTACTTCGCGAGCGCGTCGGTCTGTCGACCGGTGCCGTGCACGAACGCGACGCCGGTCGCTGCACTCGCAGTAGTTGGAGCTCCAACGATGATGAGGAAAGCGACCCAGACGACGCTGCGCATGACTCCCGCTCCATTGCCCCGCGCGCTCGCAGAGCAAGCCGCGTTCCATCCCGCGCCGACCGCCCGCGGCGCCGAATTGCCCTTCGAAATGAGCGCAGGCCCATGTGGCATCGTGTCGGCGCCTCCGGCACACGTCGTCACAGCTCCAGTTGGAGGCCTGCGCGACTCGCTTCAGCGGTTTGCACAGCGGTCTGGTTTACGGGTGGTTTGCAGGAGCACTTCACTACGTGCGCAGAACGAGGCGTAGGCGCGGGCCAGACTGCAACCACCCCGAAAGGCGACACCACCGAATGAAGCGCATGATGTTTTCGCTGCTGATCCCGCTGGCCCTCGCTCCGATCGCATGCGATCGCGACGACGAAGCCGAGCCCACCGAAGCCCGCGCGGCCGATCCGGCCGAGGCGCACGGTGGCTTCAAGCACAACCCCATCGACAAGCTCTGCGACCTCGTCTCGTGCACCGACGAGCAGCGCGAAGACATCCTCGCGCTCGTGCCTCCGCCGTCCAAGCGCGAGAAGCCCGACGCGGCGAAGCGCGACGCGGCCAACCTCGCGCTCGCGACCGCGTTCCGCGGCGACGCGTTCTCGGTCGACGCGGTCGCGGCCTACCGCACCGCGAAGCACGACGGCGCCAAGCGCCCGCGTCCGACCGCCGAGATGATCGTCGGCGTGCACGACATCCTCACCGCTGCGCAGCGCGACACGCTCGCCGACGTGGTCGAAGCGCGCGGCGCCGGTGCGCTCTTCGGCAAGGGCGGTCATCACAAGGACAAGGACGGCAAGGACAAGGGCAAGGCCGGCAAGAAGGGTGATCGCGCGCAGCGCTTCGCCGCGGATCTGTGCGAGCGCATCGACTGCCATGACGATCAAGCGACCGCGATCACGACCGCGCTCGCAGCTGCGAAGCCTTCGCGCGAGCGCAACGCCGATGCCGACGCTGCGTTCGCGGCAGCCTTCCGCGCCGACAAGCTCGACGCGCGCACCGTGACCACGTATCTCGCCGTGCTCGAGGCGGGCCACGAGCAGGAAGCCGCGCAGAAGGATGCCGCCATCGTGGCGATCCATCGCGTGCTCGACGCGGAGCAGCGCAGCGTGCTCGCCGACGAGATCGCCGATCACGGCTTGCGCGCGATCATGCCGGAGCGTGGGCACCACGGCCGCGGCGGCAAGCACCACAAGGACGAGGCGCCGGCTCGAGCCCCTGCGTGATCGCGAGCTGATAGGGTTGACGGGCCCATGTCCGTCACCCTCGATCCCATCGCCGCCGCTGCGCTCGAAGCCGTGCGCGCGGCGGCGCGCGTTTGTCGTGCGATCGCCAGCGGTCGCATCGACGCGATCACGAAGTCCGACGACAGCCCCGTCACCATCGCGGACTTCGCTGCGCAGGCGGTCGTGGTGCATCGACTCGCGCCGGTCGTGCCGAACCTCGTCGTGGTCGGCGAGGAGTCGGCGGCGGCGTTGCAAGCAGACGATGCGCTCGCCCGCGCAGTCGTCGAGGCCGCGCGCATCGGTTGGCCAGCGGCCGATCGCACCGCGGTGATCGACGCCATCGAGCGCGGCCACGCACGCCCGACCAGCGGCCCCTATTGGGCGCTCGATCCCATCGACGGCACGAAGGGCTTCCTGCGCCGCGGCCAGTACGCCGTGTGCCTCGCTCGCATCGACCGCGACACGCCGACGCTGGGCGTGCTCGGCTGTCCGAACCTCGGCATCGCCGACGATGCATCACCCAGCCTCGTCGATCCGGTGGGCTCGATCTTCCTCGCCACCGGCGACACGCTCGTGCAGACCTCGGTCGATCCCGATCGACTGCACGCGCGCAGGAGCGTGGCCGCACCGCTCGGTGACGAGCTCGTGGTCACGCACTCCGTCGAGTCGGGCCACACCCGCATCGATCGCGTCACCGCCGTGCTCGAACGCATCGGTCGCCCGTTCCGATCGCTGCCGTGCGACTCGCAGGCGAAGTACGCCCTCGTCGCGCGCGGTCAGGCGCACGCGTATCTGCGGATTCCGACCTCGCCGGAGCGCGTCGAAGCGGTGTGGGATCACGCGGCCGGTGCGGCCATCGCCGCGGCCGCGGGCATGCGCGTCAGCGATCTGCGCGGCGAGCCGTTCGACTTCTCGTCGCCTGCCGGCCTCGCGAAGAACTTCGGGATCCTGGTCGCGCACCCGGAGATCCACGACGAGCTGGTCGCCACGATCGCGACGCTCGGCTTCGCGTAATCTCTCGCGCGCATGCCCAGCGATTCCTCCAAGGACGGCAGCGCCGCCGCGCGCAGCCGTCGGCTCTTCGCTTCTGCGCAGCGTGTGATCCCCGGCGGCGTGAACAGCCCCGTGCGCGCGTTCAAGTCGGTCGGCGCCGAGCCACCGTTCATCCGCAAGGCCGCGGGCCCGTTCGTGTGGACCGAAGACGGCGCGAAGCTCATCGACTACGTCGCGACGTGGGGCCCGGCGATCCTCGGCCACGCGCACCCCGAGGTGATCGAAGCGGTGCAGCGCACCGCACAGGACGGGCTCAGCTTCGGGGCGCCCACCGCTGCGGAAGTCGAGCTCGCCGAGCTGCTGTGCACGCTCGTGCCGAGCATGAAGGGCGGCATGGTGCGGCTGTGCAACTCCGGCACCGAAGCGACGATGAGCGCGCTGCGAGTCGCACGTGGCTTCACGGATCGCGACAAGATCGTGAAGACCGATGGTGCCTACCACGGTCACGCCGACGTGTTGCTGGTCGCGGCCGGTTCGGGTGCAGCGACGCTCGGCATCCCCGGCTCCGCGGGCGTGCCCGATGCGGTCGTCGCCGACACATTGCTGGTGCCGTGGAACGACGCCGATGCGATCACGAAGCTCATCGCGAAGCAGGGTGACGACATCGCCGCGGTGATCGTCGAGCCGGTCGTCGGCAACATGGGCTGCGTGCCGCCGCGCCCCGGCTACCTCGAGCTGTTGCGCGAGCTCACCGAGAAGGCCGGCATCGTGCTGATCTTCGACGAGGTGATGACCGGCTTCCGCGTCGCGATGGGCGGCGCGCAGGAGCGCTACGGTGTCACGCCGGATCTCACCACGCTCGGCAAGATCATCGGCGGCGGCATGCCGGTCGGCGCATACGGCGGGCGGCGCGACATCATGGAACGCGTCGCGCCGCTCGGGCCGGTCTATCAAGCCGGCACGCTCAGCGGGAATCCGGTCGCGGTCGCAGCCGGGCTCGCGACGTTGAAGCTCTTGCAACGACTCGCGCCGTACGAAGAGCTCGAGCGCCGCAGCAAGGCGCTGTGCGACGGTCTCGCTGCGCGCGCGCAGAAGCACGAGCTGCCGTGGCATGGCACGCGCGTCGGCTCGATGTTCACCGGCTTCTTCCAGCGCGACGAAGTGTGGAGCTACGACGACGCGAAGCGCAGCGACACCAAGCTGTTCGCGGCGTACTTCCGCGAGATGCTCGCGCGCGGCGTCTACCTCGCGCCCTCGCAGTTCGA
>DASZPU010000416.1:0-3201 GCA_035550195.1 Nannocystaceae bacterium | reverse complement strand
ACCAGGCACAGCGCCGCGCCGATCGACGCGCCCGGCCGCGGCACCCACACCTCGGCGAGCACGGCGGCCGAGAGCGCGAACGCGCCGAGCCCGAGCCCGAGCTGCCACACCGAGCGGCCCTCGAGGATGCGATCGGGGATCGTCTTGGGCGGCGAGCGCTCGGGATCGACGCGGCGCTCGAGCGCGTCGACGTCGCGGTCGCCCCAGTCGTCGAGCAGCACGACGAAGCCCAGCGCGAGCAGCGTGAACGCGAAACCGATCGCCGCCGCGAGTGGGTCCAACCGCTCGGCTGCGACCACGCCGATCGCCTGGCCGAGCAGCGCCGCGACCAGGAGCTTGGGCCAGCTCTTGGGCGCGAGCGCGTACAGCAAGCGCGAGGCGGTGGAGCCGTGTGCAGGGTGCACGACGAGCAGCAATATAGCAGTCCGGCACTTGCACGCCGCGCCCGTGGTGCCCGATGCTTCACGCGGATGCGGCTCTTCGCATGGCTCGGCGTGGCGGTGCTGCTGGTGGGCTGCACGCGCCCGGCGGCCACGACGTCGAGCACCAGCCCGCGCGCGCAGACCGACACGCGCACGCGTGCGCCCGCGACGGCGCCGAAGGACGAGCGCACGTGGTTGCTCAAGGGCGCGCGGGTGATGACCGCGACCGGCGTCGTGTACGAGCGCGCCGACGTGCTCGTGCGTGGCTCGAAGATCGCGGCGGTCGGCGTCGACGTGAAGGCACCCGCGAACGTCGAGGTCGTCGATGGTCGCGGCAAGACGGTGACGCCCGGCATCATCGACACGCACTCGCACATCGGCGTGTATGCGGCGCCCGGCTTCGCGGGGCACAACGACGGCAACGAAGCGGTCGCACCGACGACGCCGCAGGTGCGCAGTCGCGACGCCTACTGGCCGCAGGATCCGCAGATCGATCGCGCGCGCGCAGGCGGTGTGACGACCATGCAGATCCTGCCGGGCTCCGCGAACTTGATCGGCGGACGCTCGGTCACGGTGAAGACGTATCCCGACGCGCGCGGCATCGCCGAGGCGCGCATGGTCGGCGCGCCCGAAGGCTTGAAGATGGCGTGCGGGGAGAACCCCAAGCGCGTGTACGCCGAGAAGGGCGGGCCGTCGACGCGCATGGGCAACGTCGCGGGCTATCGCGCTGCGTTCGCGAAGGCGGTCGAGTACCAACGCAGCTGGGATCGTCATCAGGACAAGCTCGCGCGCTTCCGCAAGCGCGGCGGCGTCGACAAGGACGGCAAGCCCGAGGATCCGCCCGATCCGCCGGCGCGTGATCTCGGGCTCGAGACGCTCGCCGCGGTGATCCGTGGCGAGGTGCTCGTGCACAACCACTGCTATCGCGCCGACGAGATGCTCGGGATGCTCGAGGTCGCGAAGGAGTTCGGCTTCTCGATCCGCAGCTTCCACCACGCGGTCGAGGCCTACAAGATCGCCGACGTGCTCGCGAAGCGCGAGGTGTCGGCGAGCGTGTGGGCCGATTGGTGGGGCTTCAAGGCCGAAGCGTTCGACGGCATCCGCGAGAACGCGGCGATGCTCTCCGCTGCGGGCGCGCGTGCGATCATCCACTCCGACAGTGGCATCGGCATCCAGCACCTCAATCAAGAGGCCGCGAAGGCGATGTGGGCCGGTCGCCGCGTGGGCATCGCGATCCCCGACGACGAAGCGCTGCGCTGGATCACCGCGAATCCGGCGTGGGCGCTCGGCGTGCAGGACGAGGTCGGTACGCTCGAGGTCGGCAAGCAGGCCGACCTCGTGGTGTGGGACGGCGATCCGTTCAGCGTGTACTCGAAGGCGGAGCGCGTGTTCATCGAAGGCCGGCTCGTCTACGATCGCCGCCAGCCCGACGCGCAGCCGCACACCGACTTCGAGCTCGGCTACGACAGCGGCTTCGTGACCGGAGGCGCGCGATGAAGCGGCTCGCAGCGTGGCTCGGTGCCGCACTGATCGCGTTGTCGCTCGCCGACGCCAACGGTGCGCCCGCGCCGGCACGCGCACCGCGTGCGCGCGCGAAGGCGACGAAGCTCGCGTTCGACGGCGATGGCCCGCCCACCTTCCTGGTCGGCGCGACGCTGCGCACCGGTGACGGCCGCCGCATCGAGAACAGCGTGATCGAGGTCCGCGGCACGCGGATCGCCGCAGTCGGCGGCGCCGAAGCGCGCGCGAAGATTCCGGCCGGTGCGAAGGTGATCGAGCTCGCGGGCAAGACCGTCACGCCCGGGCTCGTCGCGGCCGACACCAGCCTCGGCCTCGTCGAGATCGATGCGGAGACGAGCACGCGCGACGACGCACCGCAGCTGCCGGCGACCGTGCGCGCGGCCTACGACGCCGCGTCGGCGATCCATGCCGACAGCGTGCTCGTGCCGGTCAACGCGATGGAAGGCATCACCAGCGCCGCGAGCACGCCGCAGGGCGGGCTGGTGTCCGGCCAGATCGCGTGGATCGATCTCGTCGCCGGTGATCACGACGGCATCGTGTCCGCGCGGGCCGTGGCCATGCGCGCGCACCTCGGACAGTCGGTGGAGGGCTCGCGCGCCTCGGCGCTCTTGCGCTTGCGCGAGCTGTTCGACGACGCCCGCTTCTATCGCACACGCAAGGGCGCGTTCGATCGCAATCAGTCGCGCGAGCTCGCGGCGCATCGGCTCGATCTCGACGCGCTCGCGCCGGTGCTCGACGGGCGCATGCCGCTGGTCGTCAGCGCCGATCGGGTCAGCGATCTGCGCGCGCTCGTCGAGCTGCAGAAGACCGGCGTGCGCGTCGTCGCCGTCGGTGGCGCGCAGGCGTGGAAGATCGGTGACGAGCTCGCGCGCGCGAAGCTGCCGGTCATCGTGCAGCCGTCGCAGAACCTGCCCGGCTCGGTCGAGGACATCGGCGCGCGGCTGGAGAACGCGGCGTTGCTCGCGGCCGCGGGCGTCGAGGTCGGCATCGCGGTGTTGGGCGACGCGCACAACGCTCGCAACGTCACGCAGGAAGCCGGCATGGCGATCTCGTACGGGCTCGATCCCGAGGTCGCACTGTCGGCGATCACGCTGGTCATCGCGAAGGCCTACGGCATGGACGCGCACTACGGCTCGGTCGCGCCGGGCAAGGTCGCGAACCTCGTGGTGTGGGGCGGCGATCCGTTCGAGCTGTCGCAGCGGCCGCAGGCCGTGTGGATCCGCGGGCAGCCGATCGCGATGCGCTCGCGCCAGACCGA
>DASZPU010000415.1:0-2176 GCA_035550195.1 Nannocystaceae bacterium | reverse complement strand
TGCGAGGGAATGAGCGCCGCGCTACCGAGCGCAGCGATGCGCGCGAGCGACTCGAGGTACGCCTTCATGTCGCCGCCGTCGTAGGGGTCGACCAAGATCGTGCCTTCGCCCGCGAGCATGTCGCCCACGTACGCGACGCTCGAGCGCTCCTCGAGATACACGAGGTGGCCGGGCGCGTGTCCGGGCGTGAACACGGCGCGCAACGAGACGCCGGCGCCGAGCTCGACGTGATCGCCATCCGCGAGCACGCGATCGATCGCGAACGTGACGCGTTCGGCGGTCTGTTCGTGCGCGGCGATGGGCGCCCCGGTCTTCTCGCGCAACGCTTCGGCGTAGCCCACGTGATCGCCGTGGTGGTGCGTGAGCAGGATCAGCGCGAGCGGATGGCCGGCATGATCGAGGTCGGCGAGCACGGCGTCGAGCCGCGCGCGCTCGTCGTCGTGCGGCGTCGCGGGCTCGATCACGACGACGCCGTCGCCGACGACGATGCACGCGTTGGTGGTGGTCGCCGGCGGCAACGTCGGCGTGCGCAGCGGCAGCCGCAACACTCCCGGCGCCACCGTCTCGGCGTGGACGTCCATCGACGTCCGCAGCTTAGCACTACCCTTCGCTGTCGTCGCACGCGACGGGCGCGGGGCCCAGCCCCGCGCACTCGCCGAGATTCACTTCGCGCCACAGCAGCACCTCGTCGTTCCAGGTGCACACGAAGCTCTGCGTCGCGATGCCGTCGCCCGCATTCGTGCACAAATCCCGCGCTTCGGCGCAGGTCATCGCGACGCCGACCGGGAAGTCGAGCTTGTCGTAGTGACCATCGTTGATGCAGTCGACGTAGGGCACGGCGAAGCCGAGCTGATCGTCGCGGCCCTCGCACGGGTCGGAGCACGGCGCTGGTGCGCAGACGTCCGCAGGTCCGTACTCCGCGTCGCACAGCTCGGGCGACGTCGAAGAGCGATGGATCACGATGCCGTTCCACTCGCAGTGCACCGCGATCGCATCGGGGTCGGTCTCGTTGAGCAAGCAAGTGGCGAGCGTCTCCTGGCACGACAGTCCGCTGCCGATCACGCTGCCACCGAGCACGCCGCAGCGATCGATGTAGTAGCGCCCCGGGCCGCCCTGCCCTGCGCACGGATCGCAATCGGCATCGGGCAGCGGTGAATCGCCGGTGCTCTCGCTGCCGCAGCCGCTCGATCCACCCTCGCTGCTGCCTTCGTCTTCGTGTTCGTCTTCGTCGTCGCCGAGCAATCGGCGTGCATTCGGATCGTCGGCGACGATCGTGCAGCCGAGCACCTGCGTGAGCACCAGAACGATTGCGTGGACGTGTGGGCGTTGCATCGACGAGGGAACGTCGTCGACCTACACATCCATCGATCAATCGAGCTCGCCGCCGCTGGCGCCCGGCCCCCCGACGTCGGTGCCCGGCAAGCACAGCCGCGCCTCGCCGTACTCGTCGCACGCGCCGGGCACGAGCTCGACACGGCGGATCTCCACGTTGTCGAACCAGCAGATCACGCCGTACTCGGTGGTGCGCTCGTAGGCGTGGCAGATGTCCCAGGCCCAAGCGCACGAGTCCACGCCGTACGCCGAGCCGCCGAAGACGTTGCAGTGATCGATCCCGAACGAGGCTTCCTTCGGGAGCGCCGCGCAAGGGTTGTCGGGATCGCAGATGCGACCGTCGTCGTAGGGCACGTCTTCGATCGGTGCGATCGGCCCCTCGTCGTCGCTGCTGCTCTCGTCGACGAGCTCGTCGTCGGTGGTCGACGCGCTCGAGCTCGACGCTTCGACTTCGCAGAGCGCGACGCAGACCTCGTCGCCTGCGCAGCCGCAGAGCGTGGCGACGAGTGCGAGCGCGACGCGGTTCATCCGGCTCCGCTGCAGCCCGCGCGCGCGCGCGGATGTCTGGCGAGCTCGGGGTTGCGCGACACGCAGGCTTTCACCTCTGCGCGCGCCTCGTCGTCGCGCCCGAGCTTGCACAGCGCGTGGGCGCGCGCGAGCCGTCGGTCCGGTGCGAGCAGCCCCGTGGGAAACTGCGCCGCGTGCCGATCGAGCATGCGCAGCGCGGTCGCGGGATCGTCGGCGCGCAGCTTGGCCTCGGCACCGTCGATCCAACGCAGCTCGGCAGCGAGTTGCTCTGCGCGCGTCGGCGGCGGCGTGGCAGCCGGCAGCACGACGGGCGGCG
>DASZPU010000414.1:0-1503 GCA_035550195.1 Nannocystaceae bacterium | reverse complement strand
CCTCGACCAGCAGATCGTCCGCGCGCATGCGGATCAGATTCGCGGGCAGCTTCTTGCCGTTGCGGGTGCGCTCGAGCAGCAAGGAGCGCTGCGTGTTCCAGCGCCAGCGCGTCGCGAACATCGGCGCGGGCAACAGCGCCTGCACGAGCACGTCTTTCGCGGTGGACTCGTGCAGGTAGTCGAACACGTCGTCGAGCGGGAAGCTGTGCTGCGGCCCCAGGCTCAGCACGATCGCTTCCTCGTTCGCCGCGGCCTGCAGCTCCTGGCCGAAGCCGACGCAGAAGCGCTTGCGCAGCGCGAGCCCCCACGCGCGATTGATGCGCGAGCCGAAGGGCGCGTGCACGACCATCTGCGTGCCGCCGCTCTCGTCGAAGAAGCGCTCGATCACGACGCGGCGCTGCGTCGGCACGGTGCCGAGCACCGCGCGACCATCGAGCACGAACTCCGCGATCTGTTGCGCGCCCGCGCACCCGAGCCCTTCGCCACACTCGGTGAGCAACGCATCGGTGGCCGCGCGCACGAGCATGTCGGGCTCGGCTTCCACGCGCGCACACACCTCGCGCAGATCCGCGATCGCAGCGGACAGCTCGCGCGTGCGCCCGGGCGCTTCACCGAGCCAGAACGGCACCGACGGCGGCGAGCCCTTCGCATCCGCGACGCGCACGACACCCGGCTCGACTCGCAGGATCCGCCACGACGCATTGCCGAGCTGGAAGATGTCGCCGGCGGAGGACTCGATCGCCCAGTCTTCGTTGACCGTGCCGATCACGTTGCCTTCGGGCTCGAGCTTCACCTGGTAGTCGGCGACGTCGGGGATCGCACCGCCCGAGCCGATCGCGACCATGCGTGCACGCGCGGTCGCACGCACGCGACCGTTCACGCCGTCGCGATGGAGCAGCGACCGTCGCCCGTTGTCGGCGTGCAAGCGCACCAGCTCGTCGAGCTGCTCGCGCGCGAGCTCGCGATACGGCCACGCGCGCCGCAGCGTGTCGAAGAGCGCAGTCTCTTCCCAGGGCTGCGCGACGCACTCGGCCACCAGCTGCTGCGCGAGGATGTCGAGCGGCTTCGGTGGCGTCGCGGTGCGATCGAGCAACGACGTGCGCACGCAACGGAGCAGCGCCGCCGACTCGATCAGCTCGTCGATGGTCAGCGGGAAGATGCGCCCTTTCGGCGTGCGTGCGAGCGCGTGGCCCGAGCGACCGACGCGCTGCAGCAAGGTCGCGATGCTGCGCGTCGCACCGATCTGGATCACCAGATCGACGTCGCCGATGTCGATGCCGAGCTCGAGCGAGGCGGTCGCCACGAGCGCGCGCAACGAGCCGGCCTTGAGCCGCTGCTCGGCGTCGAGTCGACGATCGCGCGCGAGGCTGCCGTGGTGCGCCGCGACCAGCTCGGTGACACGCCCGTAGATATCCGCCCACTGCTCGTGCGAGCACACCGTCGACAACGCCGACGG
Source organism: Nannocystaceae bacterium (assembly GCA_035550195.1). Taxonomy (GTDB): domain Bacteria; phylum Myxococcota_A; class Polyangia; order Nannocystales; family Nannocystaceae; genus Xiheibacterium. The sequence goes on along the minus strand of DASZPU010000414.1, from coordinate 47 downwards.
CGGCACCTCGACCGCGAGATCGAGCGCGCGTAACGAGCCGGCATCGA